>JAJYLP010000068.1 GCA_021787615.1 Pseudomonadota bacterium | reverse complement strand
GCACCGGCGGCTGCGCCGCGCGAGACGATCAGCGGCACGAGCCGCAAGAGCGCCGCGCCGCGCGCGCGGGCGAAAGCCCCCGCCAGGACGGCCGCGGGCGCCGCCGCGGCGAAGAGCCGCGCGCGCGCGCCGGCCAAGCGCACCAAGGCCTCCGCGAAGACCTCGGGCCGCACCCGCTCCGCCAAGTAGCGCGGCGCGACAGGCAGCGCTTGAGCACGTTCGACCTCATCGTCATCGGCGGCGGCAGCGGCGGGCTCGCCGCCGCGCAGCGCGCCGCCGAATACGGCGCGAAGGTGGCGCTGATCGAGTCGCACCGCCTCGGCGGCACCTGCGTCAACGTCGGCTGTGTGCCGAAGAAGGTGATGTGGTATGCGGCCGACCTCGCCGAGGGGCTGCGCGATGCGACCGGCTACGGCTTCACACAGGTCGCGCAGGAGCATGACTGGCGGCGGCTGAAGGCCAGGCGGGACGCGTACATCGAGCGTCTCAACGGTATCTACGCCGACAACCTCGCCCGGCGCGGCGTCACGCTCATCCGCGCGCGCGCGTCGTTCGCGGACCACCGCAACGTCGCGGTCGACTCCTCCCGGCTGAGCGCGCCGCACATCATCATTGCCACCGGCGGCCGCGCCGTCGTTCCGCCGATTCCCGGCGCCGGGCACGGCATCACCTCTGACGGGTTCTTCGAGCTTCAGGGGCGGCCGCAGCGGGTCGCCGTGATCGGCAGCGGCTACATCGCCGTCGAGCTCGCCGGCATCTTCGCGGCCCTCGGCTCGAGCGTGGCGCTCGTGCTGCGCAGCGGATCGGTGCTGAAGCAGTTCGACGCCATGCTCGGGGAGTCGATGCAAAAGATCCTGGCCGACGAGGGCGTCACCCTGCACACGCACGCGGTCCCGGCGGCGCTCGAGGGCGGGCCCGGAGCGCTCACCCTCCTCACCCGCGACGGCCGCCGGCTGGGCCCCTTCGACTGCGTGCTCTGGGCGGTGGGCCGCGCGAGCGCGGTGGCCGGACTGAACCTGCCACTCGCCGGCGTCGAGTGCGACGCCGAGGGGTTCATCCGCACCGACAAGTACCAGGTCACGAGCACCGCCGGCATCTACGCCATCGGCGATGTGACCGGCCGGGCGCAGCTGACGCCGGTGGCGATCGCCGCCGGCCGTCGCCTCAGCGACCGGCTGTTCGGCGCGCAGGCCGACCGGCACCTCGACTATCACAACATCCCGACCGTGATCTTCGGCCATCCGCCGATCGGCACCGTGGGGCTGAGCGAGCAGGCGGCGCGCGAGAACTACGGCGATCACAACGTCACGGTGTTCAAGTCGAGTTTCGTGCCGATGTACCATGCCCTCACCGACCACAAGCCGCGCTGCGACATGAAGCTGGTGACGGTCGGGCCCGAGAAGCGCGTGGTGGGCGTGCACGTCATCGGCGCGGGCGCCGACGAGATGATGCAGGGCTTCGCGGTCGCGGTGCGCATGGGCGCGACCAAGGCGGATTTCGACGATACCGTGGCCATTCACCCGACCAGCGCCGAGGAGTTGGTCACGATGCGCTGAGGCGCGGGCCGCGGCGCGCGGCAGTTGCGTCGGCGCGCCGCTCGGGCAGAATGCCCCCATGGACAATCCGCTGCTCGCCCGAGACCCGCTGCCGCCCTTCCCGCGCATCACCGCCGCCGACGTCGAGCCCGGCCTTACCGCGCTCCTCGCCGAGGCGCGCACCGAGATCGACGCGATCGCCGCGCGCGAGCCGCCATCGTTCGCCACGGTGGTCGAGCCGCTCGAGGAGCTGCATCACCGGGTTGCGCGCGCATGGTCGCCGGTGAGTCATCTCAACGCCGTGCTCAATTCCGAGGCGCTGCGCGCCGCCTACAACGCCTGCCTGCCGCTGCTGTCGACCTACCAGACCGACCTGGCGCAGAACGAGCCGCTGTACCGCGCCTACCAGCGCATCGAGGCGCGCGCGGGCGCGACGCTCGATGCGGTTCGCCGCCGCGTCATCGAGCACGCGCTGCAGGACTTCACGCTGGCCGGGGTCGGCCTGCCCCGCGCCGCCAAGGAGCACTTCAAGAAGGTGATGCTCGAGCTCACCCAGCTGCAGGCGAAGTTCGAGGAGAACGTGCTGGATGCCACCAACGCCTGGAGCCACCACCTCACCGATCCGGCGCAGGTGCGCGGGCTCAACGAGGTGCTGGTGGATCAGGCCCGCCGCCGAGCGCACGCGAAGCGCATGGAAGGCTGGATCCTGACCCTCGACCAGCCGACTTACGTCGCGGTGGTGACCGATGCGCAATCGGCCGAGCTGCGCGAGGCGTTTTACACCGCGTGGGCCACGCGCGCCTCCGATCAGGGCCCCCAGGCCGGCCGCTGGGACAACGCGCCGGTCATCGAGCAGATCCTCTCCCGGCGCCACGCGGCGGCTCGGACCCTCGGCTTCGAGAACTTCGCCGACTACGCGCTCGCCAAGCGCATGGCGCGCACGCGCGGTGAGGTCATGAGTTTCCTCGAAGAGCTCGCGCGTGCGGCGAGGCCGACCGCGGAGCGCGAGTTCACCGAACTGGAGGCGTTCGCGGGGCATCAGCTCGAGGCCTGGGACGTCGCCTTCTACGCCGAGCAGTTGCAGAAGCAGCGCCATGCGGTGTCGCAGGAGGAGCTGCGCCCCTACTTTCCGCTGCCGCGGGTGTTGTCGGGCCTGTTCGAGGTCGCCGAGCGGCTCTTCGGCGTGCACATCCGCGAGCGCTCGGGCGCTCCGGTCTGGCACCCGGACGTGCGTTTCTTCGAGATCCACGGCGACGGGCGGCACGTCGGCAGCTTCTATCTGGATGCCTACGCGCGTCCGCACAAGCGCAGCGGAGCGTGGATGGACGAGTGCATCGGGCGCAAACACCTCGCGAGCGGCGAGGCGACGCCGGTGGCGTACCTGGTGCTGAACGTCCTGCCGCCCGGGCAGCACCACCCGGCGCTGTTGACGCACGATGATGTGTTGACGCTGTTTCACGAGTTCGGACACGGCCTGCATCACCTGCTCACCCGCGTCGACTTCCCGAGTCTCGCCGGCATCAATGGGGTCGCGTGGGACGCGGTCGAGCTGCCGAGCCAGTTCATGGAGAACTACGCCTGGCACCCGGAGGTGCTCGGGCGGATCTCGGGGCACTACCTGAGCGGTGCGCCGCTGCCGGCCGAGGTGCAGCAGCGGCTGCGCGCCACGCGCAGCTTTCACGCCGGGCTGCAGATGGTCCGGCAGCTGGAGCTCGCGCTGTTCGACTTCCGTCTGCACGCCGAATACGATCCGGCGCGCGGCGCGCGGGTGCTCGATGTGCTGGGCGAGGTGCGCCGCCAGGTGTCGGTCGTCCCGGTGCCCGCGTGGAACCGCTTTCCGATGAGTTTCGGTCACATCTTCGCGGGCGGGTACGCGGCCGGCTACTACAGCTACAAATGGGCGGAGGTGCTGGCGGCGGATGCGTTTTCCGCGTTCGAGGAGCGCGGGGCCTTCGACCGGGACACGGCCCGGCGCTACCTCGACACCATTCTCTCGCAGGGCGGCAGCCGTGACCCGCTGGCCGCGTTCATCGCCTTCCGCGGGCGCCCGCCCGAGGTGCACGCCCTGCTGAAACAGCACGGCATTGCCTCGCCCGAACCGGTAACGTGACCGGGGTCGCGCTTCGGCGGGGGGAGCACATGATTCTGAGCAGTGGCTCTCGGTATCCGAGGTGGCTTTCGCCCACAGTTGTTCGAACACCACGCAAGCCGGCGGTTCACCGCGCAGGCCCCCGCATCACCAACATGAGCAGCGCGCGGCGCAGCGATTTCGACGTCACCGATACCGTACAGGTCAGCTCGCCGGCCGCCGTACTCGCGGCCGTGGAGGCGTTGTTTGCACCCGCCTGGCCGAGCACCTCGCTCGAGCCGCTGCGGCGCGCATTCGAGCACTTCGAGCGGCTGTTCGCGGGTGAGGTCCCGGGGTTTCACGGCGTCGATACCGTCTATCACGACCGCCAGCACACGCTCGACATCACCCTCGCTCTGGCGCGGCTGCTGGTGGGCTTCGAGCGCCAGGCCGAGCCCGCCGCGCGCCTCGGCGGGGAGCGCGCGGTCGCCGGCCTGATCACCGGGCTGTTCCACGATGTCGGCTATCTGCGGCGGACCGAGGACCACGATTCTCTCAACGGCGCCGAATTCACCCGCGTGCACGTCTCGCGCGGCGCGCGCTTCCTCGAGGAGTACCTGCCGCGCATCGGACTGGAGTACTGGGTCCCGGTGGCGCGGGAGATCATCCACTTCACCGGCTACGAGCTCACGCCGGCGCAGATCGAGGCACGCCTCGGCGAGCGGCGCGACGTGATCGTCGGTCACCTGCTCGGCACCGCCGACATGATCGCGCAGATGGCCGACCGGTGTTATCTGGAGAAGTGCCGCGACCGTCTGTACGTCGAATTCGTGCTCGGCGGCGTCGCGCTGCCGACCTCCGCCAGCGGACGGACCGAGGTGCGCTACGCCTCGGGCCTGGATCTCTTGCGCCAGACCCCGCGGTTCATCGAGGAGGTGCGCACCAAGCGCCTGGACGGGGAGTTCGGCGGGGCGTACCGCTACATTGAGATCCTCTACGGCGGACGCAACCCCTACATGGAGGCCATCGAGCGCAATCTGGGGTTCCTGCGCCGGGTGCTGCGCAGCGAGAACTGGCGGCTGCTCAGGCGGCGCCCGCCGATCTTCGCGGCCACGGCCGACCCGATGTCCACCATGCGCGACCTGATGGTGAGCTACCTCAAGCGCGTCTGGTCGAACGCGCGCGGCTAGCGCCCGGCGCCGGGTCCCGCAGGCGGGCGGCGGCAAGCGTTGACGCCCGCCCGGGCGGCCTCTATCCTCCGGCCATGACCACCTATGCCTGGGCGCCTGGGCATGGAGAGCGGCTCGAGCCGCCTGGTACCGCTGACTCCAGCCCGCCAGGGCACGCACCGTCGGTCTGCGAATGCGTCGATCCGGGACGGCCGCCGAAGAGGGCATGGTTCCATTGCGGCTGCGGGCGGGCGCGGGCGCGGCGGGCGCTGATCCGGATCGACCTCTGCGAATCGAGTAGTGTGCGGTGAGCCGCCCTTTGCATCACATCAGTGCCACCCTGTGGGCCTTCCTCATCACCCTGCTCGCCGCCGTGGCGAGCGGCGCCGTGGCGCTGTGGGGCCATTGGCCCGGCACCGTCGCGCTCGGCGCGGCGAGCGTGGTGGCGCTCGCCGGAAGCGTGCTCGTGGCGGTGCGCACTTGGCGCAGCGCGCGCGCGGTGCAGGTGGCGGCCGATGCGCTCGCGCGCAGCGCGCAGCGCATCGGGCAGGGCGACTACGCGCGGCCCGTCGAGGCGCGCGGTCACGAGGTGCTCAAGGAGCTCGAGCAGGCCATGGAGCGGATGCGCGGACGGCTGCGCCAGTCGACCATCAACCGGGACTATCTGCGCGGCATCCTCGACAGCATGGCCGATGCGGTGTTTCTCACTTCGCCCGACGGAGTGGTGAAAACCGCCAACGCAGCGGCCTGCAAGATGCTCGGCTATGCCGAGGAGGAGCTGCTCGGCCGCGGCATCGTGTCGCTCCTCGACCCGAGCGTGCGCGCCGAGTTCGATCTGCTGCAGGCCGCACAGGACACGCGCGAGACCGTGGTGCGCACGCGCGACGGGCAGACCATCCCGGTATCGCTGGCCGGCTCGCGCGTCGAGACCGACGATCCGCAGTTCCAGGGCAACATCTTCGTCGCCCGCAACGTCACCGACCGCAAGCGCGCGGAGCGGCGCATCCGCTATCTCGCCCGCTATGACACGCTCACCAAGGTCGCCAACCGCATGCAGTTCCAGCATCTGCTGCAGCAGACGCTCGCGCGTGGGCTGCGCAGCGGGCGGGCCGTGGCGCTGTTGTACCTCGACATGGACCGGTTCAAGGAAGTCAACGACACCTTCGGACACGACACCGGCGACCGGGTGCTCGAGGTGCTCGCCGAGCGCCTGATCCGCGCCGTGCCGCAGAGCGCCATTCTCGGGCGGCTCGCCGGCGATGAGTTCGCGCTGTGCGTGCACGGGCTGCCGGCCGAGACGGACAACCGGGTGCCCATCGGACAGCTGGCACGCGCCATCCTCAATGAGGTGGCGCGCGCCTTCCAGCTCAATCAGCAGGAGGTCTTTCTCACCGCGAGCATCGGCATCGCTTTCTGCCCGCGCGACGCGGAGAACGTGATCGACCTGATCCGCAACGCCGATGCGGCCATGTATCACGCCAAACAGAACGGCGGCAACACCTTCACGTTCTACTCGCCGGAGATGAACGCCGCCGCGGTCGAGCGGCTGATCCTCAAGAGCAAGCTGCGCCGCGCGCTCGAGCGCGACGAGCTGGTGATCCGCTACCAGCCGAAAGTCGAGCTCGCCGGCGGCCGCGTGGTGGGCGCCGAGGCGCTGCTGCGCTGGCGCCTGCCGGGCCACGGCGATATCCCGCCGTCGCGCTTCATCCCGCTCGCCGAGGAGACGAACCTCATCCTGGACATCGGCGAGTGGGTGCTGAACCGGGTCTGCATGGATTACCGCCAGATCACCACCGAGGGGCTCGAGCCGGGCCGCATCTCGCTCAATCTGTCGCTGCGCCAGCTGCGCCAAGCGAGCTTCATCCTGCGCTACCGCTCGGTGTTCCGCCGCCACGCGGTCTCCCCCACGGCGCTCGAGCTCGAGATCACCGAGACGACGCTGATGGCCGACACGAAAAACACGCTGCGCCTGCTCGAGGAGCTGCACGCGATGGGGCTGCACCTGTCGATCGATGACTTCGGCACGGGCTACTCCTCGCTCTCCGCGCTGCAGCAGTTCCCGATCGGAACGCTCAAGATCGATCAGTCGTTCGTACGCGATGTCGAGCACAACTCCAGCAACGCGACCCTGGTGCGCACGATCATCGACATGGGCCGCAGCCTCGGTATGACGGTGGTCGCCGAGGGCGTCGAGTCGCCGGGACAGCTGCAGTTCCTGCGCGACAGCGGCTGCGACCAGGCGCAGGGGCGGCTGTTCGGCGAGCCGTGCGCCGCGGAGGAGCTGCTCGCGGTGCTGAAGCGCCAGGGCGCCTCCGGCGCCCCGTTCGCGCACCTGCTGCGCCACGCGGGGGCGGCCAGCCGCCCCGCCTAGCGCCGCGGCAGGCGCGCTCAGCGCTTGGCGTGCAGGTGCGCCTCGAGAAACCACAGCTGCTTGTCGATCTCGCGCGACACCTCGGTGAACAGGTCGGCCGTGTCCGCATCGCCGAGCCGCGCCGCCTCGTCGATGCCCGCGCGCGCCTTGCGCCCGAAATCAGCGAGCGCCGTGGCCAGTGCATCGACGTGCGAGAGGCCCTCGATGAGCTCCTCGGGGTAGGCTTTGAGGCTGGTGGCGCGCGCCACGGCGGCGACGGTCCCGGCCGCGGTGCCGCCGAGCGCGGTCACCCGCTCGGCGATGGTGTCGACGTGTGCCTCGATCTGCTCGGCGATCTTGTCGAACAGCTCGTGCAGCGCGATGAAGTGCGGTCCCTTGACGTTCCAGTGCGCATGCTTGGTCTGCATGCCCAGATCGATGGCGTCGGCGAGGCGCGCATTGAGCAGGCGGATCACCTGCGCGCGGGTGTCGGCGGAAAGATCGTTGCGTGTCTCGAACATGGCGTTCTCCTTGGTGTCTTTGACCGTCGCCGCCCGGCGGGCCGGGCCACGGGCGAATAGTATGATGCTTGGCCGCGCCCGGTGGCGCACGCTGCTGTTGTAGCACCGCGCGCGCGTTCGGCACCAATCGCTTGTGCGGATCGGGATGATAAAGCGCGTCTATCGGCGCTAGAATTGCCGGTTTCCCCCGTACGGAACACACGCACCATGAAACCCGCAATGAACGTCGCGATCACCGGCGCGGCCGGCCAGATCGGCTATGCCCTCGCCTTCCGCGTCGCCTCCGGAGCGCTGCTCGGGCCGGATCAGCCGGTCAATCTTCATCTGCTCGAGATCTCCCCGGCGCTGCAGGCGCTGAACGGCGTGGTCATGGAGCTCGCCGACTGCGCCTTCCCGGGTCTGCACCGCATCGTCGCGACGGACGACGCCAAGGTGGCGTTCCGCGACTGTCATGTGGCGCTGCTGGTCGGTGCGCGGCCGCGCGGGCCGGGCATGGAGCGAAAGGATCTGCTGCTCGCCAACGCGCAGATCTTCTCCGCGCAGGGCAAGGCCCTCAACGAAGCCGCCGACCGCAACGTCAAGGTGCTGGTGGTGGGCAATCCGGCAAACACCAACGCGCTGATCGCGCGCGCCAACGCGAAGGATCTCAACCCGCGCAATTTCACTGCGATGACCCGCCTCGACCACAACCGCGCGCTGTCGCAGCTGGCCGAGAAGACGGGCACGCACGTGACCGATATCCGCCGCATGATCGTTTGGGGCAATCACTCCGCGACGCAGTACCCGGACATCACGCACGCGCTGGTCGGCGGCAAGCCCGCCCCCTCGCTGGTCGACGCCGCGTGGGTGGAGCAGACCTTCATCCCGGTGGTCCAGCAGCGTGGCGCGGCCATCATCAAGGCGCGGGGCGCCTCCTCGGCCGCTTCCGCCGCCTCTGCCGCCATCGATCACGTCCACACCTGGATGCACGGCACGCCGGCGGGCGACTGGGTAAGCATGTCGGTGCCCTCCGACGGCAGCTACGGCATTCCGGCAGGGGTCATCTATTCCCACCCCGTGACCACCCACCGCGGCGAATACCAGATCGTTCAGGGTCTGGACATCACTGCCGCGAGCCGCAGGCGCATGGACGCGACGCTCGCGGAGCTGCACGAGGAACGCGAGGGCGTCAAATCGCTGCTCGGCTGATCGAGGGAAGGTAACCCCGGGAGCCGCCGCCGCGCGGCACCCCGGCGCCCGCGCGCCGTGCGCGGGCGCGCCTGCCCGCCCCGGCGGGAAAACCGCTATAGTGCCCCCCGGGGCCGTCTCCACCCACGCCATCTCGGCACGAAGGAGCTTCCATGCTGGGTGCACTCCTTGCGCTAGTCGCCGCCGCGGCCATCGGCTATGCCGTGACCCAGGCGGGGGGCGTCATCACCCTGATCCTCATCGCCGCGGTGCTGTATCTCGCCTACCGCCGGCTCTCGCTGCGGGTGTTCACGCTGACGTTCACCGCACTGCTCGTGGCCTACAGCTACTTCGGCGCGAGCAACGCCGCGGCGGCGACCTGGAAGGGCTTTCTGTGGCTGTCGCTGGCGGGGCTGTGGCTGCTCAACGTGCGCTGGCTGCGCAAGGCGCTGATCACCCGCCCGTTCATGAGGGCCTATCGGCGACTCCTGCCGTCGATGTCGCAGACCGAGCGTGAGGCGCTCGAAGCCGGCACGGTGTGGTGGGACGGGGAGCTGTTCACGGGCGCGCCCAGGTGGGAGAAGCTCCTCAACGCCCAGCCGCCGCAGCTCACCGCCGAGGAGCAGGCGTTCCTCGAGGGTCCGTGCGAGGAGCTGTGCCGCATGCTCGATGACTGGAACATCACCCACGAGCGCGGTGATCTGCCGCCGCGGGTATGGGAGTTCATCAAGTCGCGCGGCTTCTTCGCCATGATCATCCCCAAGCGCTATGGGGGGCTGGAGTTCTCCGCCTACGCGCACTCGTGCGTGCTGACCAAGATCGCCAGCCGCAGCGCCACGGCCTCCTCCACCATCGCGGTGCCGAACTCGCTGGGGCCGGCCGAGCTGCTCAACCACTACGGCACCGAGGAGCAGAAGAATCATTACCTGCCGCGCCTGGCGCGCGGCGAGGAAGTGCCGTGCTTCGCGCTCACCGGTCCGCGCGCCGGCTCGGATGCGGCCTCGATTCCGGACACCGGCGTGGTATGCCGCGGCGCGTGGCAGGGACGCGAGGTGCTCGGCATGCGCCTGAACTTCTCCAAGCGTTACATCACCCTTGCGCCGATTGCGACCGTCATCGGGCTGGCGTTCCGGCTGTTCGATCCGGACAACCTCCTCGGCGGCGCCGCCGACCTCGGCATCACCTGCGCGCTGATCCCGCGCGAGACGCCCGGAATCACCATCGGCCGGCGGCACTTCCCCGTCAACGTTCCGTTCCAGAACGGCCCCATCCAGGGCCAAGACGTGTTCGTACCGCTCGATTGCATCATCGGCGGGGCGAAGATGGCCGGCTCCGGCTGGCGCATGCTCGTCGAGCAGCTGTCGGTGGGCCGGTGCATTTCCCTGCCGTCAAACGCCACGGGCGGAGCGAAGGCGGGCGTGTGGGCGAGTGGCGCGTACGCGCGCATCCGCCGGCAGTTCAACATGCCGGTCGGCCGCTTCGAGGGCGTCGAGGCGGTACTGGCGCGCATGGCCGGCCTCACCTACACCATGGACGCCGCCCGCTCGGTCACCGCCGGTGCCATCGACGGCGGCGAGAAGCCCTCCGTGCCCTCGGCGATGCTCAAGTACCACGTCACCGAGATGGGCCGGCAGGTCGCGAACGACGCCATGGACGTGCACGGCGGCAAAGGCATCTGCCTCGGCCCGAAGAACTACCTGGCGCGCAGCTATCAGGCCGTGCCGGTCACAATCACGGTGGAAGGCGCCAATCTGCTCACGCGCAACCTGATCATTTTCGGGCAGGGCGCGGTGCGCTGCCATCCGTTCGTGCTGCGCGAGATGAACGCCGCGCGCAATCCCGACCACGCACGCGGCGTCGACGAGTTCGACCACGCGCTGTTCGGGCACATCGGCTTCACCATATCCAACGCCGTGCGCTCCCTCATCATGGCGCTGACGCATGCCCGCTTCACGCGCTCCCCGGTGAGCGGTCCCACCGCCCGCTACTACCAGCACATCGTGCGTTTCAGCGCCTCCTTCGCCTTCACGGTCGATGTGGCGATGCTGACGCTCGGCGGCTACCTGAAGAAGAAGGAAAACCTCTCGGCGCGCCTCGGCGACGTGCTCTCGGCGATGTACCTCGCCTCCATGGTGCTGAAGCATCACGAGAATCAGGGCCGCCCGGCGGAGGATCTGCCGATCGTCGAGTGGGCCTGCCGCAATCTCCTCTATCATGCCCAGGAGCAGCTGCACGGGTTCCTGCGCAATTTCCCCAACCGCCCGCTCGCGGGCCTGATGCGCACCATCGTCTTCCCGCGCGGACGGCATTATTCCGCTCCGTCCGATCGGCTCGGCCGACAGGTCGCCGAGCGTCTCACCCAGCCCTCCGAGACGCGCAGGCGCCTCGGCGAGTACGTCTACACCACGGTCGAGCCGGGCAACCCGCTCGGCCTGCTCGAGGAGGCGCTGCGCCTCGCCGTGCAGATGGAGCCGGTGGAGAAGCGCATCCGTGTCGAGGGCGTCAAGACCGGCCAGGTCACCGCACTCGATCTGCCCGGACAGATCGAGCAGGCGCTCGCAGCCGGGATCATCACCGCCGCCGAAGCTGAGGCGCTGCGCACGTTCGACCGCAAGGTGATGAACCTCGTGGATGTCGATGACTTCGCGCCGCACGAGCTCGGCACGCAGGCCAGTCCCGATCTTAGGCAGACGGCGGAATCGACCGCGCTGGCATGAGCCCCCTCGTCGAGCAACCGGCCGCGGCCCTGGAGGGCGCGGGCGCCGCGGCACGCATTGAGGCGGCGCCGCTCGGCGAGGGCCCGGGCGGCCCAGCGGCCGCGCCGCCGGGCCGCGCGTGCAGCAACTGCGGCACGGTGCTCATCGGTCCCTACTGCAGCGAATGCGGCCAGCGCCACCACGACCACCCGGTTCACTCCCTGTGGCACTTCATGCAGGAAGCGACCGAGGACATGACACATGCCGACTCGCACGTCTGGCAGAGCCTGTCTGCGCTGATGCTGCGGCCCGGATTTCTGACGCGGGAATTCCTCGCCGGGCGGCGGGCGCGCTATCTGTCGCCGGTACGGCTGTACCTGGTGGTGAGCGTTCTCTTTTTCGTCATCGCCGGGCTGGACTCGCGGTTCTTCAGCCCCGCGGCTGCGGTTGCCGGCGCCGCGACGGTGTCGCGCCCGGCGGTCCTCGCCAAGACCGGCGCAGACCACAACACGTGCTCGATCCTCGATGCCCAACTCAGGGGCGATGGCCGATGGCTGGCCGGCTTTGCACCGCGCGTGAGGCACGGCTGCCTGGCGATGACCGCCAACCGGGGCGTCGAACGCTTCCAGCTCGCGTGGGAGAACAATGCCGAGCGCGCCATGTTTCTGTTTCTGCCGCTACTGGCGCTGATGATGAAGCCGCTGTATCTGCATCCGCGCCGCTACTACGTCGAGCATCTGCTGTTCTTCGTGCACAACCACGCGTTCCTGTTCGTGGTGCTCGGCCTGCGCATCGTGCTCGGCATGATCACCGCCTCGGGCGCGGTGCTCGGCCCGGTCGATCTCGCCTTGTCGCTGTACGTGCTGATGTATCTGTACCTGTCGATGCGGCGGATGTACGGTCAGAGCGCGCGGCGCACGTTCTTCAAGATGACCCTGCTCGGTTTCGGCTACCTTTGCATCGGTGGGATCGTGGCCTCCGCCACGTTCCTGTACACCTACTTGACCATGTGAGCGCTGACGCACGGCGCACCCTGTCATGATCCGCGCCATCCTGCACGTCGACATGGACGCGTTCTTCGCCTCGGTGGAGCAGCACGACCGGCCCGAGCTCGCCGGCAAACCGGTGGTGGTGGGCCATGCCGGCGCCCGTGGCGTCGTAGCGGCCGCGAGCTACGAAGTCCGCAGGTTCGGGGTGCGCTCGGCCATGCCCATGAGCACAGCGCTCAGGCAGTGCCCGACCGCGATCTGCGTCCCGCCGCGCATGGCACGCTATCGGGAGGTGTCCGCTCAGGTGTTCGCCGTGTTCCGCGAGATCACGCCCCTGGTGCAGGGCCTGTCCGTCGATGAGGCGTTCCTCGACGTCACCGGCAGCGTCCAGCTGCTCGGCGAGCCGCCCGCCATCGCCCGGCGGATCAAGGATGAGATCCGTGCGCGCACCGGGCTCACCGCGTCCGTGGGCGTAGCGACCAACAAGCTCGTTGCCAAGATCGCCTCGGATCTCGACAAGCCCGACGGGCTCACGGTCGTGCCCGCTGAGCGTATCCGGGAGGTGCTCGATCCGCTGTCCGTCCGCCGCCTGCCGGGACTCGGCCGCAAGCTCGGCGGGAGGGTCGAGGCGGCGGGCCTGCGCACGCTGCGGGACCTGCGCACCGCGCCCGATGCCGTGCTCTGGCCGCTGTTCGGCCGCGATGCGGCGCACATGCGCGATCGCGCCGCGGGCATCGACGAACGGCCCGTGTTGACGGAGGTGGAGGATAAGTCCCTCAGCGCCGAGGACACGTTCGCCCGCGATCTCGAGGACCCGCGCGACCTCGACGCGAAGCTGTGCCGGCTGGCCGAGAAGGCGTGCGAGCGGCTGCGCCGCAAGGGGTTGATGGCCGGCCGGGTCGGGGTAAAGATTCGCTGCCACGACTTCGCCACGTTCACGCGGCAGCGCTCGATCGCCCCGCCGACGCAGGACGGCCGGGCCATCCGCGACGTCGCGCGGGAATTGCTGCGCCGCTGGCTGGCTGAGCACCGGGGTGCGAAACTGCGCCTGCTGGGCGTGGTGCTCGCCGAGCTTGCTCCGGCGGCGCAGCTCGGGCTGTTCGAGATCACCGCCGCCGGCGGGGGCAGCAAGCGGCTCGATTCGGCGCTCGATCAGGTCCGCGAGCGTTTCGGCAGCCGTGCGCTGCGGCGTGGCAACATGCTGGATTAGTCGCAAACCGATGTACCTGTCTTTCTTCGGCCTCAACGAGAAACCCTTCTCGATCACCCCGGACCCGCGCTACCTCTTCCTGAGCGAGCGGCACGCCGAGGCGATGGCGCACCTGCTCTACGGCATCAAGGAAGCCGGCGGCTTCATCCAGCTCACCGGCGAGGTGGGCACGGGCAAGACCACCATCGTGCGCTCGCTGCTCGCGCAGACGCCGGAGAACGCCGAGATCGCGCTGATCCTGAATCCACGCATGACGGCCCCGGAGTTCCTGCTCACCCTGTGCGAGGAGCTCGGCATCGGCGTGCCGGACAAGGCCGCCGGCAGCCTGAAGGACCTCGTCGACATCCTCAACGACTATCTGCTGCGCGCGCACGCGGCGGGCCGGCGCGTGGTGCTGGTGGTCGATGAGGCGCAGAACCTCGCCCCCGAAGTGCTCGAGCAGGTGCGCCTGCTCACCAACCTCGAAACCAACACGCAGAAGCTGCTGCAGATCATCCTGATCGGCCAGCCGGAGCTGCGCGAGCTGCTCGACCGCAGCGTGCTGCGCCAGCTCGCCCAGCGCATCACCGGCCGCTATCACCTCGATCCGCTCTCGGGGCGCGAGACCGTCGCCTACGTACGCCATCGCCTGCGCGTGGCCGGCGCGACCAGCGAGATATTCACCCGCCGCGCCCTGCAACGGATCTACCATCTCTCCGGCGGCGTGCCGCGCGTGATCAACATCCTGTGCGACCGGGCGCTGCTCGGCGGCTACTCGATGGACCGGCACCGCATCACCACCGGACTGGTGCGCCAGGCCGGCACTGAGGTGTTCGGCCGGCACGCCAGCCGGCCGTGGATCGTGTGGTCGGGAGCCGGCGCAGCGGTGCTCCTGGCGGCGGGAACCGTCGCGCTCTGGCGGTTCGTGCCCGCGCTGTGGATGGCCTCGAGCGCCCAGGCGCAGCCGCTGCAGCGCACCGCGCAGCACCCCGTGAAGAACGGCAAGGGGCGCGATGCGCCCGCCCACGCCGCAGCGGCAGCGGCAGCGGCAGCGGCCCCGGGCAGCGCTGCCGCAAGGCAGTCGCTGGCGCAGCTGTTGAGCCGGTACGCGGGCGAGACCACCGCGCAAGCCGCCTACGGGAAGCTGTTCAGCCTGTGGGGCCTGCGCTATAGCGACGGGGCCACGGGTCCGTGCGGCCAGGCCTCCGGGCACGGCCTGATCTGCCTGAAGGAGCAGGGATCGCTCGGCCAACTGCGGCTCTACAACCGGCCGGCCATCCTGCGGCTGACCGACTCGGCCGGCCACACCTACCATGTGGTCGTGCGACAGCTCGGCCGCGCTCATGCGACACTCGAGCTCGGGCCGACGCCGTGCCGCGTCGGGCTCGCGGCGCTGACGCGCGATTGGCTGGGCGCCTACGTGATGCTGTGGCAGCCGCCTGACGGTCAGCTGCGCACGCTGTCGGCCGGCATGAGCGGCACCGGCGTGCGCTGGCTGCGCACGAGCCTGCAGCAGTTGGAAGGCGTGCACTCGAGCGGTTCGGCGGGCAACGTGTACGATGCGGATCTGGTCCGGCTGGTGCGCCGCTTCCAGCGCACGCACGGGCTGACGGTAGACGGCATCGCCGGCGTCGAAACCCAGGTGGCCGTCTCGGGCGCACTGGCGCAACCGCGCACACCGCTGCTCGATGCGGAGCGCAACGGCGGCTGATATGTCATTCATTCTCGATGCGTTGAAGAAGTCGGAGAATGCCCGCCAGCGTCAGGCGGGTCCGGCGCTGTTCGAAGTCAAAGTCGCCCCGCCCCGCCGCATGGTGCCCCCGTGGGCCATCGTCATCGTCATCCTCCTCGTGATCATCAATGGCGTCGCGCTCTCCTGGATGCTCCTGCGCCGGCACGCCACGCCGCCCGCGACGCCCACACGGACGATCGCCCCGGCGGCCCTACGTGACGTCGTGGCGCCAGGCGTCGGTACGGCCGCGGTCTCCGCGCCATCGCCCGTCCCGGCTGCAAGCGCTCCCGCTTCGGCGACATCGGCGCCCGTTCCCGCAGCCGGCGGCGCCGTCCAGGCGCCGGCGCCGTCAGCCGCGCCCACGGCGGCAACCCTGGGGACAGCCACCGCGACACCGCCCTCGGCATCCGAAGCGCCGCCCATTTCGGCGCCGCAGTCCTCGAGCCAAGCGTCCGCGGCGCCCACTGCGAGCAATTTCGCGCCCGCGCTGCAGCCGCCGTCCACGGCCGGCCAGCCGGCCGGGGGACTGCCGCTGTATGCCCAGATCGCCGCGGCCCCGGGCAGCCGCCTGCCGCAGCTGCACCTTGACCTGCATGTCTATGCGCGCAACCCCCGCAAGCGGTTCGTCATGATCAACATGCAGAAACTGCATCAGGGGGATTCGCTGGCCGATGGAGTCACCGTGGTCAGGATCCGGCCCGACGGGGTCGTTCTGTCCTACCAGGGCCGCAGGTTCCTCCTGCCCCGCTGAGCGCGCGGAGCCCTGCGGCCCACGGCTGCCGGTCCCGCACGCTGCCCGGCGCGGCGGGAGGCGGCGCGGATATCTGTCCCGATATCCAGCTCTCAGGCCGGCGCCGGGAAGCGAAGCGCGGGCTTGAGCCGGCGATGCCGTTATCCCCCTGAGTCACACCTGCACGGGTTCGTAGATGACGGAATTCACAGAATCACCCCACCGTTCGCGACAAATGCCAGCGTCTGGTCCAAGGTTCCAGACCGGCGCATGAATTCCGCAGCGATACGCATACTGATCATCGATCGCGATGCGAAATATCGCGAGTGGCTGCGGCTGCACCTCGGAATCCTCTATCCCGAGGCCACTGTCGGTGCCGTCGACTGCACCCAGGACAGCGCCCTCAGCGGTCTGGCGACCGGGCGCGCCTGTGAGGTGCTCGTCCTGGGGGCGCACTTCGGCGCAAGCGCCGAGGAGGGCGATCCCGAGGGCCTCAAGCAGCTGCGTATGCTGCGCGCCGGCGACACCGCGCCCATCATGCTGGTGCTGGCCGAAGGGGGCGACGAGCTGACCGCGGTACAGGCGCTGCGGGCCGGCGCGGCCGATTACCTGCCCAAGCGGCTGGTCACGCCGGCACGGCTCAAGGCATCGCTCGATCCGGCCCTCCAGGGGCTCGAGCCGGCCCCCGAGCCGCAGGCGCCGGAGGCTCAGGATGAGGCCGAGCCGGCCACGCGGGCCCGCCGCCAGCCGACGCCGCTTGCCACCGGTCATCCGGCCATCACGGGCTACGAGATCACCCGCAAGCTGAGCGAATCGGAGAAGGCCGTGGTGTATCTGGCCGAAAGCCGCGCGCTCGGCAAGGATGTGGCGCTGAAGGTGAGCAAGATTCCGTGCGAGGACCGCGCCATGCAGGCGCTCGAGCGCGAGTACCAGGCCATCCTCGCCGTGCAGGATCCGGCGGTGGTGCGCATCTTCGATCACGGCATCGAGGACGGCTACGAATACCTGGCGATGGAGTACTTTCCGCGCGGGGACCTCAAGGCGCGCATGCACGTGGGGGTCACCGAATCGGAAGCGCTGCGGTTCCTGGAGAAAATCGCCACCGCGCTCGCGGTGGTGCACCGCGCGGGGCTGCTGCACCGGGATCTGAAACCGCCGAACGTGATGCTGCGGGAGAACGACAACGTCGTGTTGATCGACTTCGGTCTCGCGCGGCTGTTGGATATCAGTCACCACAGCACGTATACGGGAGTGCTGCGCGGCTCACCGTACTACATGAGCCCGGAGCAGGCGCTCGGCGAGAAGTTGGATCCCCGCTCGGACCTGTACAGCCTGGGGGTCATCTTCCACGAGATGCTGACCGGCCGCAAACCCTTCGTGGGCAACAGCGCGATGGAAGTGCTGCAGCAGCACGTCAACACCGAGCCGCCGCGCCTGCCGGCGTCGCTCAGCGGCTACGCGCCGCTGCTCGCGCAGCTGCTCGCCAAGCAGCGCGAAAACCGCTTCAGCAGCGCCGAGGAGCTGATCGCCGCGTGCGTGACGCTGCGCACGGGCAATCGGCGCCGAGCGCAGTCCGCCGCGTAAGGCGCGCGCGCCGAGACGGGCGGCGGCGGCGCTTGCCGTCTTGACACCCCGCGGCGGGGGGCGTGCAATGCGCCCCGGGGAAACGGGCCCCGAGGATCCGGATTGACCCATGAACCCGCGCCGCCTCGTCGACACCACACTGTTCTACTCGCCGACGAGCGGCGGAGTGCGGCGCTACCTGACCGCCAAGCACGCCTGGCTCGCCGCGCAGCCGGGATGGCACCATACGCTGCTCGTGCCGGGGGCAATCGAGCGGCTCGAACCGGGCGGTCTGTCCACGCTTGCCGGGGTGCCCGTGCCCGGCTCGTTCAATTACCGTCTGCCGCTCAGTCCGCGCCGCTGGGCGCGGCTGCTCGATGCGCTCGAGCCCGACCTGATCGAGACGGGCGACGCGTTTCATCCGGCCTGGGCGGCCTTGCGGGTCGCGCGGCGGCGCGGCATTCCGTGCGCCGCGTTCTTCCACTCGAACCTGCCGCGAATCGTCGCCCGGCGCTTCGGCGGCCGGCCGACCGAACGGTTGGCGGGACACTACCTGCGCTGGCTGTACGAGCGTTTCGACGTGGTGTTCGCCCCGAGCCGCCGGATGGTGGAGTACCTCGAGGATCTCGGAGTCAGCCACACGCTGCACCAACCGCTCGGCGTCGACGAGGCGGTCTTTCATCCCCGCCGGCGCGGCTCGTGGCTGCGGGAACGGCTGGGCCTGGCGGCCGACGCGCGCGTGCTGGTGTATGCCGGCCGCTTCACCGGCGAGAAGAACGTGCCCGTGCTGCTGCGCGCGTTTGCGCGGCTGGGCCGGCCCTACCACCTGCTGATGATCGGCGGCGGCCGCGAGGGACGGCTCGCCGCCAACGTCACGCTGTTGCCATACCGGCGCGACAGCGTGGAACTGGCGCAGTGGCTGGCCTCGGGCGACGCCCTGGTGCACGCCGGGACGCGCGAGACGTTCGGCCTGGTGATTCTCGAGGCCATGGCCTGCGCCCGCCCGGTCATCGCGGCGCGCGCCGGGGCCGTGCCCGAGCTGCTCGATGAGCGCTCGGGGCTGCTCACCGAGCCGGGCGATGATGCGGACCTCGCCGCTGCGATCGCGGCGCTGTACGAGCGAGATCTCGATGCGCTCGGCGACCATGCGCGCGCGCGGGTGCTGCAGCAGTTCACGTGGCGGAAGATCTTTCAGCGCCAGCTCGCCGTCTATCGGGCGCTGCTCGCCGGCGGCATCGACGCGGCGACCGAGGAGGAACTGGCCGAAGCCGGTTGAGCGCAGGCCCGCTCAGCGCCCGCGCAGCGCGGTGAGCAGGCGCAGCCCGGTGCGGCGGCGCGCCAGCCACAGCACCGCCCGCCAGAACAGCCGCTTGCCGAGCGGCGCGCGCCGCGGCGGGACCGCCTGGAGGAAAGCCGCGCGCACGTCCCGGTGCAGATGCAGTGCGCGCGCCTGAATCAGCCAACGGCGCGGGCCGCTCTCGATCCGATAGCAGTGCGCATCCGCCGCGACAACACAAGGCGCATCGAGCGTCGCGGGCAGCGGCGCGCCGCTCGTCCCGATGAAGCTGAGAATGAGGTGCTCGGCCGGGTCCTCGGCCGAGGCGCCGCGCAGGGTCAGTCCGGGCGAGGCACCCGTTTCGGGCGTGCAGCGCACCGTGCCGCAAAACGCGGCGATGCGGTTGCCCGTTCGAGACTCGTTCACTTGGCGCTGCCAGCGTTCAGCCGCACGTTTCCAGTTCCCAGACGGTCAGTGGCGCGCCGCGGCGCAGCCAGAAGCCCGCGCCCACTTCGCGGAACCCGCGCCGCAGGCGCTCCCGGTACCACTCGGCGCTGCGCAGCTGCACCTGCGAGTCCGTCCGGCCGCGGTCGCAGTTGGTCTGCCAATCGCGGCGGGTCAGCGCGCTGAAATACAGCACGCCGCGGCACAACCGGGCGAAATTGGCGAGCGCGCGCGCCGCCTCGCGCGCCTCGAGATACTGCAGCACGTCATAGCAGATCAGCAGGTCGAACG
>JAJYLP010000005.1 GCA_021787615.1 Pseudomonadota bacterium | reverse complement strand
GGGATGTAGCGCACGTGCGCCGTGGCGCGGGTCGAGACCAGCACCAGCGCCAGAGAGCAGGCCACGGCGAGCAGCAGTGAGAGCAGCCCGCCGCCGGCGAGACTGGTGAGGAAGCCGCGCACGGTGGACTCGGAGTTCAAGAGCGCGAAGAAGACGAGCACCCCGAGGATGTCCGAAGCGGAGCTCTCGTAGACGATGAATTCGCGCGTGTAAGTTCCAAGGCCGCGGCTCGCCGGTATGGCCACCGAGCTGCTGATCAGCGCGAGCGGCGTGGCGAGCAGAGCCCCTTGCAGGTACGTGAGGTTGAGCAGCCGCGCCGCGAGGAGCGCAAACACCGCGCCGTAGAAGACCAAGGCGAACGCAGCCAGTGCGAAGGCCGTCACCGCGAGCTTCAGCCGCTCGCGCTTGAGCTCGATGTCGAGCGCGCCTTCGAGCACGATCAGCACGAACGCAACCGCGCCGGCGACCGGCACGATCGCGCCTATTCCCTTGACGAGCATGCCGAGCATTCCCAGTGCCGGTCGTGCCGCGAGGCCCAGGGCGATCATGATGATCACCGAGGGCACGCCGGAGGCGCGATCGAGGCGCTCGACCGCGAAGGCGATCAGCAGAAAAAGCGAAGCGACGAGGATCGCCACATAGATCATCGAGTCCTCCTGAAGGCCGCGGTGCGGCTGACGCTTCGGACGCCGATTCGCCCGATCGTGAGTCTAGCAACAGGCCGGCGGCCGCGACAGCCGCCGCGGCGCTCAGCGCAGGCATGCGTCTGGTTCGTGGAGCATGTGGCCGGCTCAGCGGGCAGGAGCGCTCACCTTCCAGCGCACCGTCCTCGCGGCGCCGGCCTGACACGCGCCTGCCGGATTTGGGGGCTTGCAGGCGCTCGGCACATCCGCGCTGAGCGGCACGATCGTGCCCTCAGCCGTGCGGCGACGCCGTGCGATGATTCTCCCTCATTTGCGTCGCGCTGCGGCAGACTCTGCGCAGCGGCGACAGGGCATTTTCAATTGTGCTAGATTTTGCGCATTCGCGGCTTGTGGCAGGGAGGGCCGCCACCAGGGCCCCAGCAGAACAATCACCGACGCGCCGGGCGTAGGGCATTGTCGGGCGGGCGCGATCGGGCACTCGACGGCCATGACGATAGCGCGCGGCGCCGATCGGCGCCGTGCCGCGCGCCGGGGGCTCGCCGCTTACATGGAAATTGCGTGAACACCAAGGTTGCATGTCTCACCGTGCTGGTGGCGTGCGCGGCTTTCGCGATGACGGCCGCCAGCGCCGGATCGGTGCGGGTGTCGCGTCGTGTGCAGCTGCCGAGGTACTCCTGGGCGAAGACGCTGATGCTGCGCGACGGACAGACGGTCGGCGCGCGCCTGCAAGCGGCGCTGCGTCAGCGCGCAGTGATGATCAAGCAGCAGTCCTCCGTCATCTTCCCCAGCCTGATCAACTGGACGGAACTCGGCCCGGGCAATGTCGGCGGCCGCCTGAACGCCGTCTGGGTCGATCCGAAGAACGCCGCGCATATTCTCGTGGCGTCGGCCTCCGGCGGCCTTTGGGTGAGCAACGATGGCGGCTCGAGCTGGTCCGCGGTGAGCGATTTTCCGGGCGTGCTCACCACGAGCTCGATCGTCGAGCTGGCCAACGGCACTCTGCTCGTCGGGACAGGCGACTTCAATAGCGCGGTCGGCGATGGCATTCTGGAATCGACCGACGGCGGGTCATCCTGGTCGCCCATGGCCTCTACCGCCCCGACCTCGCAGGCGCTCTACTGGGTGTTCGTCAACTCGCTCGCCGTGTCCTCCGATGGCGTCATTCTCGCCGCCACGGGCGAGTCAAATTTTGGGGTTGCCGGCGGCATCGAGCGCAGCAGCGACGGCGGGCAGACCTGGACGTCGGTCTGGCCGGTGACGACGGCTGGCAGCACCGGGGGTTCGGGCTCGGGCAGCGCGAAACCGTACAGCCTGGACATCGCATTCGACCCCAACAACCCGAACGACGCCGTCGCCGATGACCAGAACGGGGGCGTCATCTTTTCCGTCGACGGCGGAGTGACCTGGGCCGAGGGCAGCGGCCTGCCGGGCACGAGCAAGGCGCGGGTGTCCTTGGCGTTCGATCCGAGCGTCGCAGGCTCCGTGTACGCGCTGGTCGACAACAACGACAGCAACAGCCCGAGCGGCGAGGTGTTTCACTCGAGCGATGACGGGGCGACCTGGACGCTGCTGGCGGGTACCTCGGCATTCGTCAATCAGGATACCGGTGAGGCGGTCGGGGCGCTGTGCGACGATGCGGCCACGGGGCCGGTTGAATGCCAGGGGTGGTACGACAACGTCATTCTGGTCGAGCCGCATGCGAGCGGCACGGCGCCGACCATCCTCGCCGGCGGCATCGATATCTTCGCCTCGACCGACGGCGGCACGAGCTGGACGCAGAGCGGCTCGTGGATCGGCTCGGATCCGGACTACCTGCATGCCGATCAGCATGCCTTCACCTATGACCCGAGCACGGGCGCGCTGTATGTCGGCAATGACGGCGGGTTCTACAAGCAGCTGACGGCAAACACCTGGAGCGAGCAGAATCAGGGGCTCGCGGACACGCAGTTCTACAGCGTGACGGGGCATCGCGGCGCCACTTCGACGCTGAATGCGGTCGCCGGCGTGCCGGTCACGCCGATTGTCGGCGGCGCGCAGGACAACGGCACGCTGCTTTACGAGGGCTACAGTCCCGGCGCGGCGCCGCAGCCGGATGACTGGGTGCCGATCTTCGGCGGCGATGGCGGATTCACCCAGGTGGATCCGGCGGACGGCAATGACATCTACGGCGAATACACGCACATGCAGCTGTTCTTTTCGTCGCAGGGCGGGCCCAACGCGCAGTATTACTCCGCCTGGCCGACCGACAGCAAGACGAACGCCAACTTCATTGCACCCTTCACGCTGCTGCCGAACGGCGGTGCGCCGGCGATGCAGATGCTCGCTGGCGGCGCCTCGCTGTGGCTCGGCACCCAGATCCAGAACGCCTCGCCGGCCTGGACGGCGATCAATTCCTCGGCCATGCCGGCGAGCCCGGGCAACCGCAATGACATCAACGCCGTGGCGACCGATCCCGGCAACGCCAATGACGTGTGGGTGGGATTTGACAACGGCGAGGTGTGGAATTCGACCGACGCGCTGGCATCGACGCCGGCCTGGCAGCGGATGGGCAGCGGCGTGTTGCCAAGCGCCGCTCAGGTGTCGAGCATCTGGGTCGTTCCCGGCACGCCGAGTACCGTCTATGCCACCTTCAATGCCTATTCCAGCAGCGGCACGAACCAGGAGGTGTGGGTGTCGTCGGACGGCGGAAGCGCCTGGCAGAACGTTGGTGCCGGCCTGCCGGATGCCCCGGTATTCTCACTCGTGACGCATCCGGTCGACCCGCAGGTGCTGTATGTCGGTACGCTGACCGGCGTGTATACCAGCAGCGATGGGGGGCAGAGCTGGTTCGCAAGCTCGCTGGGGCCGGCGAACGTGGAAGTGCGCCAGCTCATGTGGTTCGACACGTCGAATCCGGACGATCCGACGCTGCTCGCCACCACGTTCGGACGCGGCGCATGGCTCGGAGCACCGGATTACAACGCGACGCCGACGCTGAGCGCGCTCTCTCCGGCGGTCATTCAGGCGCAGTCTGCGGCGACCGCGGTCACGATCACCGGCACGGGCTTTGCGCAGGATGTCACCACGGCGACGCTGGACGGCAATTCCCTTCCCGTGACCTATCAGTCGACGACGCAGCTGCAGGCGAGCATTCCGCTGTCCGTGCTGCAGGTCGCGAGCACGCACTCGATCGTGCTCACGAACCCGCCGCCGGGCGGGGGAACCTCGAGCGCGGCGACCCTCACGGTGGCTGATCCGGAGCCGGTGATCAGCTCGGTCCAGCCGGAATCGGTGACGACCCGCGCGCCGAATACGACGATCGAAGTCAATGGGCAGGGGTTCGTGACTCGCTCGGTGGTCGAGTGGAACGGCACGCCATTGCCGACCGCTTATGTGTCGGCCTCGCTCCTATCGGCCATCATTCCGGCCTCGGATCTGCAGAGCGCCACCCGTGCGCAGATCACCGTTGACTCGCCGAGCCCCGGCGGGGGCGCTTCCGCGGCCGCTGCGTTTTCGGTGAACGCGCCGGGCGGTGGCGGTGCGCTGGGATATGCCACGCTGGCGCTGCTGTTGGGTGCGAATCTGTTCGCCTGGCGTGGCGCCAAAGCGCGCGCCGCGCGCAGCTAAGCCCGTGCGTACGATGGCGGCGCCGATCTGTGAGGTTCCCGTGTTCCGCCGCAGCGGCTGCGCCGGGCAATCCGCTGAAGTGGGATTGCCGCCATGGGCCTGAAGCCGGCGCTCTGGCCATGCGTTTGGCTGGCGACGATCTCGCTGGCGCTCGAATCGTGTGCCGCCTCGTCACCAGCGGCCACCGCCTCGCGGTCGCCACTGCCCGTCAGCGAAGCCGGACCGGCTTTGGCGGTGCGGGTCAGCGCACGGGAGTTGGGCCCGGGCCGCGTCAACGTTCTCGTCTATCTGCGCCCGTCCGAGACTCTTCCCCGAGTGACTGTGCGAGCGGCCTCACCCGATGCCAGGGCGCACGTGAGCGGCCAGTGCGACTACGCCGTCCTGCGTCCCGTTGTCTTCTCGGACGGTGCAGGTGGTCTCGGCACCCGCCGCAAACCGAACGCATTGCCCGTGGTGCCGTTTTGCAGTTTCGTGGTGTCCGCGGCCCAGGCCGGGACGTATCCACTCGATATCCATGTCCGAGGCGCGCATGGAGGTGGGCTGGTTGCGCCCATCCATGTTGTCATTCGGGTTCCCTCGGCACAGCGCTGAGCTTGGCCGCATGCGGATGAGGCACGGACGCGAGCGGTGCTGACCATGAGAGGCGCAAGCCGCGGGGGCCGAGTCCGGGCATCGAGCGTGAGCGGGCGTGAATCGGCACCCAACTCAGCCGCCATCCTGCGCAGCCGCTTCGCAACCGACTCTCCCAACCTCACGGCGATACCGATGCGCCGCCGCCTGTCGGCGCGCTGATGGTCTGTTACGCGGATGATACTGCCGTGTCGCGCCGTCTCGTGCATGTCAAGACGCCGAGAGAACGGTCGAACTTGACAATTTTTAAGACGGCGGCCTATTCTGCATCCGCGGCAAGTGCGCGCAGATGCACGGGGGGTGGGACACGGGCGTTTCTGCGCCAACACGTCTGCCCCAAGACGGATCGTCCTGATAATAACGCTAAATCGCGCATCATCAGGCTGCACAGTAATAACACGAATGAGGAGGACTGGCATCATGCGATCTTCGCGTTTTCGACGGCATACGCTTACTGTTGCGACAGGCACGGTGGCGGCGTTCCTGGCCCTCGGGGTGGCGCACGCGCAGCAGCAGCGCGTCATCAAGCTGACCGTGAGTCCCACAGGCTACACGCAGTACGTGGCCAGCCACGCGCAGAGGGGCGCCGTGCACCTGATGCCGGCGAATACGCCGGCCGGCCTCGCAGCGAAGCGCCTCGGCCGCTTCGACATGAACGTGGGCGATGGCGGACAGCCTTTCGGGGGCGGCGATGGGAGTGCGGACGGCGGCGGCACCCGTTATCCGGGCGATCTGCAGTATCACCACGGTCACGTCGTGCGCTCCGCGAAGGAGTATCTGATCTACGTGAACATGGCGACCAACGGCAACTGCAACACGATCGCGAGCTGCTGGGGCGATCCTCACGGCTTCCTGCAGGACCTCGGCAACAGCAACTTCATTCACGTCGTCGATCAGTATGTCAACGCCTACGATGGCGACCGTTATCGGCCGGCGCGCGAGGCGATCGAGGTGACCTATCCGGCGACGTCCCCGTACACGAAGACGACCGCGTACTCCGATCTGGACATGCAGACGATCCTCTATGCCGTGACGTCGTTTCTGGACCTGCCGAGCGGCTATCACGCCATCTACGATATCTTCCTGCCGCCCGGACAGGACGAGTGCGCGGGCCCGGGAGTGTGCTACTCGCCCGATGACCCGGCGACGTTTTACTTCTGCGCCTATCACGGCACCTCGCAGCTGACGGCCCGCCCCACCCTCTATACCGTCGAGCCGTTCCAGGATGTCGGCGGGTGCGCGGTCAGGCCCAACACGCCGAACGGCGCATTCATCGATTCGACCAACAACGTGCTCTCGCACGAGACGATCGAGACCATCACCGACCCGAACGTGGCCGGCCCCTGGCCGACCGGCTGGTGGAACGAACTGAACAACGGGATGTTCGGGCAGGAGATCGGCGATGAGTGCAGCTTCCTGCTGGTCACGCCGCCGCCGCCGGCGGTCCCCGTTCCGACTTCGAGCATCTACTTCGACCCGAGCAACGTGAACCTCAATGGCCACGCGTATGCCATTCAGCCGGAGTACAGCAACTCGGCGCACGGCTGTGCAACCGGACCCGGTGGCGGTGACGGCTCGGGTAACGGCTAGCGCGGTCTGCCGAGTGTGTGGATTCGAGCTGCAGAGCTCGGCGCTGTGAGCGCCCATCGCGGCGTACCGTGATCACCCGCGGCCGGGGTCGTCAACCCCGGCCGCGGGGGAGTTGGGGCGAACGCCTCTGCCTGCAAGTGCCGGCAGGGGCGTCTTTCGTTTCCTGTCGCAATGCGGGTGTTGGCTGCCCGCCGCGGGTGCGGCTCGCCACCGATGCCGGCTCACGAGACGGCGCTCGAGCCGGCGCGGCGCCGACGGGGTATTGTTGGCGGCTCGGGGTTCGATCTGGGGCGCTGCTGCGCCTCAGAGGGCACGCGCAGAGGCGGTGCACCACTTGAGAAGCGGCGCGCGCGCGAGGCGCCGCCGCAGCGCGCTCACTTGCTGAAGGCGAGCCCGAGATCGATGTCCGCGGTGGGCGTCGCGCTGAACTCGAGCAGCGGTGTTGGCGCAAAGTGGCACAGGCCTGCAATCAGCGAGTCGGGAAGCAGTTCGATGCGCGCGTTCAGCGCCTTCGCCGCATCGTTGTAGCCCTCGCGGTAGGCGGCGATCGCCCGCTCGTGCGCTCGCATGCGTAAGCGCAGAGCGCGCAGCAGCGTGTCGGCAGGCAACTGCGGATGGCGAGCGGCGATGGGGTAGAGCTCGAGAAGAGCGGAGCGCAGCGCGCCTTCCGCTTCGTTCACGGCCGCGATATCGTGCTGGCTGCGTGCTGCGTGCAGTGCCGTGCGGGCGCGCTCGGCACGCTCGTTGGCTTCGCGCGCGCGGGGGTTGTCCTGCTCGCACAGCTCAAGGAGCCTGGTGATCTCCCCCTCCCGCCGGTCCCACGCGAACTCAAGGCTGGACCAGGCGCGCGCCAGGCGCAGGCGGGCCCGCAGCAGGGCCTTGTACAGCGCGCCCGCATAGCCGGCAAGCAGCACCGTCATTGCGGCGAAGACTGAAACGCCGATCATGGGTCAACCCCAGTGGTCCGTATGTGCGCGTACCGATGTCAGCGCACTCTTACGACCAATTGCGCCGCGATGCCAGTGTTGCAGTGCGGAACTGTGCGCGCGATAGCATTTTTCTCGGCCTGCGCCGGGCGGATGGCCCCCGCGCGGGGAGTTGCGTCGGCATACCGCGACAGCTCTAATGGGGCTCCGGGAGCCGCGCGCGCGGCGTGAGTTCAGGAGCCTCGTCATGAAGCCGTACGTCATCTGCCATATGGTCGCGAGCGTCGATGGACGCATCCTGCACAGCCGCTGGCGGCCCGAGACCCGCGACGGCGGCGCGTTGTTCGAGCGCCTGCACGAGCGCCTCAAAGGTGATGCCTGGCTGATCGGCCGGGTGACGGGTCAGGAATTTGCCAAGGGCAGCCCGTATGCGACGCGGGCCGAGCGCGCCTACCCGCGAGAGCCCTGGCTTGCGCGGCGCGAGGCGGCCGCGTTCGGCATTGTGCTCGATGCGCAGGGCAAGATTGCCTGGGGCCGGGCGGACATCGGCGGCGACCCCATCGTGGTGGTGCTCGCCGATGAGGTTGCGGAGGCGCACCTGGAGGGACTGCGGCGCGACGGGGTGTCATATTTCTTCGCCGGTCAGCACACGCTCGATCTGCACGCGGCGCTCGAATTCCTCCATCAGCAGCTCGGCATCAAGCGGCTGTTGATCGAAGGGGGTGGTCACGTGAACGGCGCGTTCCTGCGCGCCGGGCTGATCGATGAGATCAGTCTTGCCCTGTGTCCTGCGGTCGATGGCGCGCAGGGCGCTCCGAGCGTGTTCGACTCGGGCGCAGCCGAGTCGCAGCGGCGTGCGCCGCTTACCGGGATGCAGCTCTCGAGCTGCGAGGTGCTCGAGGGCGGGGCGGTTTGGCTGCGCTACCGCCTCGAGAATGCCGCAGGTGCTTGATGCGGCGTCTCGGCCGGCAGGGTCATTCGGCGTATAGCGCCGCGGGGAGATGCCACGGCAGGCGGGCGCCCAGAACATCACCGAGCCTAAACGCGCCGCGCCGAGCGACGGGCATCGTCGGGACTGTCATCCCCAGGGTGAGTTCGAGCACGTGAAGCAGCGGATTGCGGCGTTCAGCCGCATTGTGATGATGGTGGCTCTCGCCCCGGCGCTCCATGTGGCGCCAGCGCACGCCATGGGGCTGTTGCCGGTGCGCGTCGATACCGTGCACGGGCGCGTCCTGCTGACGCTGGCGCCCCCGAGCAAGCACGGCACCGACGGGCGCTACCTCTACGCCACGTCTCGGCAGGCCGGGCTCGGCTCGGCCGCGATCATGCTCGATCGGGGGCCCGACGGCCGTAGGCAACTGCTCGAGTTCCGCCGCATCGGCACCCACGGCGCAATCGCATTCGAGAACACGCGCTTTTGCGCCGTCGGCGGCTCGCCCGCCGTGCGCGCCGGCGTGAGCGAGAGTTTTTCCATCGACGTTGTGTGGATGGTGACGCCCCGTCACCATCAAGCCTGACGGCAGCGTGGTGATCGACATCGCGTCGTTTTGACGCAGGACGTGATGCACCGGGCGAGCCAGCTCAATGCCCGCGGGGGAGCGCACCGGACGAGAGATGAGAGCGGTATTATACGCGAGCAGGGGACAGGCCGAGCGGATGGCGATCGGTCCTCTCGCGGCCGAGTGCAGCCCTCACGCGCGGCGGGGCCTGGACGGGCGCTTGCCGCGCGAGCAGGGCGTGCAGTGGAGTGTGCGGGCACAAGCTTGCTATGGTGTGCTCCAAGCGAGGACAGCGGCGCACGGCTCGCGCCGGCCACGCCCGAAGGTGAAGGTGTCGCCCTGTGAACGCGGATTCAGATCCATCGGGTGGGGTGATGCGGGTCCGTCAGGCTTTTGAGGACCAGGCGCGCTTCTGCGATCGGCTCGGCTCGCCGTTCACGGCGCTGCTGTGCCGCGTGCTAGCCGATGGGCTCGACGGCTCGAGCGACATCGAGCGAGACATTCTGGAGTGGCCCGGCGATCCCAGCCCGTTCGCGGACTCGGTGCCGCTGCGCGTCGCCGGCGCATTGCACGGCCTGGTGCGAGCGGGGCGCGCCGGCGCGCTCGCGCCGCTCTATCCCCCGCACCCGATGCCGAATGCACCAGCGCTGCGCGAGGCCGTGCGCCGCCTGCTTACCGAAGAAAGCCCCTTCGTGCGCGATTTCCTTGAGTTTCCACCGCAGACCAACGAGGTGGGCCGTTCAGCCGCGCTCATCGCCGGCTGGCTCGAGATCGCCGCGCGCACGGGGCTGCCGCTCAGTCTGTTTGAGATCGGCGCAAGCGCAGGGCTCAACCTCATCGCCGACCGGTATGCCTATCGATTCGGCGATGTGCCGTGGGCGCCCGCTGAGCAGTCCCTCGGCGGGCCGGGACAGTCATTCTCCGGTCTGACGCTGAGCTGCGGCTGGAAAGGCCGCAACCCCGCCCTGGATGCGGCGCTCAGGGTGCGGTCGCGCCGCGGCTGCGATCGTCATCCGTTGCATCTGGCGGATGCCGCGCAGCGCGAGCGCTTGATGGCCTATGTCTGGGCGGATCAGCGCGAACGCGTCGAGCGGCTCGATGCGGCTATTCGTGCCATGCTGGCCGACCCGGTCCGTGTCGAGACGTCCGACGCAGCCGACTGGATCGAGGCCGTTCTCTCCCGGCGCGCAGAGCCAGGTGTCGCCCGCGTCGTTTTTCACAGTGTCGTGTGGAGTTACCTCGGCCGCCGCACGCAGGAGCGCATCGCAGAGCATCTGGAGCGGATCGGCGGCGCATCATCGGCCGAGCGTCCGCTTGCGTGGCTGCGGCTCGAGCTCGCGGACAAGGATGAGCCGGCGGCGCTGCGGCTGACGATGTGGCCGGGCGGCAGGGAGGAGCGGCTGGCGCGTGCGCACCCGCACGGTGCGTGGATCCGCTGGCAGGATGAGTGAGGCGGTGAGTTAATCCCGCTTTGCGCCGCGAGGTGAAGTTGAACGAGAGTCGCCGAACTGGATGAGGCAGGCGTGCGTGCCGGAGGTTAAGAGGAGATGCAGTCGAGCGCAATTCTGATCAGCGGAGCGCAGATCGCAGCATACGGCTTCCCGGGCGGGCACCCGCTCGGGCCCGACCGTCACGATGCCTTTCTGCGCGAGCTCGAGCGCTCGGAGTGCTGGCCGCGGCTCGAGCGACACGCGGCGCGGGCCGCGACGCGCGAGGAGCTCGAGAGCTTCCACACGCCGACGTACATCGAGCGGGTGATGGCGGCCTCGCGCACCGGGCATGGATTCCTCGATGCCGGGGATACCCCGGCCTTCCCTGGAGTGTACGAGGCGGCGGCGAACGTCGTCGGCGGCACGCTGGAAGCGCTTGCGCGCATCGTGGCGGGCCCGATCCGGCGCGCCTTCATCCCGATCGCGGGGTTGCACCATGCGGGGCGCGACCATGCAGCCGGCTTTTGCGTGTTCAACGATTGCGGTGTCGCCATTGAAGTCGCGCGGCGGCGCTACGACTTGAAGCGCGTGGCCTATGTGGACATCGACGCGCATCACGGCGATGGGGTGTTCTACAGCTTCGAGGACGATCCGGACGTCGCCGACGCCGACGTGCACGAAGACGGCCACACTCTGTATCCAGGCACGGGCGATCGCAGCGAGACGGGCCGCGGCCGCGCGGTCGGCACCAAGCTTAATCTGCCGATGCCGGCCGGCGCCGGGGACGCGCAGTTCATGAGCGCCTTCGCGCAGGTCGAGTCCTACCTCGATGCGCACCGGCCCGAGCTGATCCTGCTGCAGTGCGGAGCGGACTCTTTGGCGGGCGACCCGATCACGCACCTGCAGTACACAGAAGCCGCCCACGCGCACGCGGCGCAGCGCCTGCGCGTGCTTGCAGACAGGCACTGCCAAGGTCGTCTGCTTGCGATGGGTGGCGGGGGCTACAACCGGCGCAACCTGGCGCGCGCCTGGACGCGAGTGGTCGAGGCCTTGACGTGACCAGCGGTGCAGCGTGATGCCCCCTCTGTGCCCGCCGCGGCGCACAGGCCATTGCGGCGCAGTGGCTTCGGCGCTGTAATGCTTGCCCGCTCGTGCTGCCCCCCGGGGTCGTTGGGAACGGCCAATCCGCACCCAGGGTGTTCCTGCCACGGCGGTCCCGCCGGTGGCGCAATGTGCGCGACGAACTCACTGAAATAGCACCGTGGATGCCTCGAGGAAGCGCTCTCGTGCGGTTGCAGTCGTTCTCGTGACCGTAGTGCACCTCGGGCTGATCTCTCTTCTCACGCGCTCCCTCGCCTCGAACGTCCATTCAAGCTACCGCATCGCCGCGCCGCCCATCCGCAGCAGCTTGATCGTGCAGCCGCGCTCGCCGCTGCTGGCGAAGCCCGAGCGGTTGCCCACGAAACCGACGCTCGCCAGCATCCAGGTCGCGCTGCAGCCGGCTCCCGCATTTCACCGGCGCATACCGCCCGAACCGGTGCCGAGCGCAGGACCCACCCGACACGCGACGGGCTCACCCGCGCGGCGCGGGGGCGGCAGGTCGGCGCACCGGCGGCGCTCACCATTGCTCAGTATGTCGCGCCGGTCTATCCGTGCGCGGCCGCGCGCCGACTGCTGCGCAAGATCATCGTGGTATTTCCGAGCAAGCCGGACAGCAGGGCGAGTGCGGCCGTCGCCCGCCCGGAGAGTCGCTCAGGGCGCACTTGGCGGCGGTTGGGTCCACTGCGAACCCTCACGTTCCCGGGCTTTCTCAGTCATGGTGTGGAGGATGCCGGAGCCGGCAGGTATGGCACGGGATACCTATTCCAGCGCTCGATGGCGACATGGGAAGCGCATGCCATCAAGCAGAAAGGCGGTTCATCCGTCTGGCCGGCCGCAGCGCGCGCCGGCGGCAGGATCGAGCGCATCGCGGGAGCCGTGCGCTGAATCTGCCTCGCGCCATCTGAATTTCCGCGTCAGATGCATAAAATCTCACACCGCGAAGCCGACAGCCTGGAATTTGCGCCCTGGAATGAGTCTCTGGTCGGTTCTTCAAATTTCACCTTCGGTGAGCCTTGCGGACCAGACGACAGCCATCCCTTGCAATGGGAACGCTTGCACCGGCGGTGCGAGCGGCGAGGGTTTTTGCAACGCTTAGGTTTCGATTGAGGAAAGTTGCGGCACGTGTCTAAAGCGCAGCGATCGCAGCGCTGCCGGGTGAGGTCCGCGCTCCGATCCGAGCCTGCGAGGCGCTGCTCAAGGACGCGCGCGCGCGAGCCCGCACTGTTCGGTGCGCTGCGCGCACTGGGGCGCGCAGGCCAGGATATGCGATCCAGTTCCTCAACCGCCGAGCTCGACCGTCCAGGATACCGATGCATCGGCGATGAGAGAGGAGCGAACGCTGCAATATTTGGTGACCGAGAGCTCGACCGCCCGAGTGGCTTTCTCAAGCGTTGTGCCGGGCGCCGCGATGGTGAAATGCAAAATCGCCGAAGCCAGTCGGCGTGGAATCGAATTAATGCGATTTGCCTCAACGCCGATATTGAGTGCGTGAACCGGCGTGCGCTGCTTCTCAAGAATGGAGACGACGTCTACCGCGGCGCACGTGGCGATCGCTGCGAGCAGTACATCAAACGGACTGGGCGCTGTCCGTCCATCGCCAGCGATGCGAAACTTGGGTCCTTGCCGCCGACCGGCTTCGAAGGTCTGTCCACTGAGCCACTGCACCTCAATCGGTGCATGAGCGATGAGGCTTGACGGGGAATTGCTCATGTGCATCTCCAATGAAAGCGTTGAATTTTAGACCGCTGAAACTCGACCGCAATCCCTTGGTGAATAGGTGGATTGTGGACGAATCGGCTGCTGCGCCGGCGGGGCGAGACGGCGATTCGTTCCAGCAGCTTCAGCGCTCGATGTCGAGTCGCGTTCGCGGTGGTGATCATCTGAAAGGCCGGTGATGGGTTATTCGCTGAACGTGTCACGTAGGTATTGCACACGATGGCGGCCAGATCCTCAATGAATGTGCGGAAGCTGTGCGCGGGTGGCGTTACGCAGATAGTCGGTGAGGACCTTATGATGGGCGCTTGTGAGCCCTTGGCAAGGGACACCGGGTCGAGGTGCGATTTGGCTTGGCGGTCTTCCTCGTTCGCGTGGAGTGCTCGAGCGCGTGGTTACGCAGCCGGTCCCGCCGCCCAGGGGAAAGTCAGCACCGCGCGGTTACCCGTTGCCACCGGCCGGCCGCGCGGGTTCTCTCCGGTGGATTTGATGTACAGGCCACGCTCGAGGCGGTCGCCGCCGCGCGCTGCGCCGCCCTGCACAGCGTCCCGACGATGGGCGCTGCCGTGCTGGGTCAACGGGGGTGCGGGCGGTGCGATCTCGCATGGTGACACGGCAGCATCATGACCGGCGCATCGTGCCCGATCCCGGTCATGCGCACGGTGGCGTGTGAGGCGCATATGAGGGAGGTCACGATCTGCTATGGTATGAGGGAGACGAGTCCGGTAAGCTTCCAGCGGCACGTGGACGACCCGATCGACAAGAGGATATCGACCGCGTGGGACGGGTGCGTTCACCTGTCCAGGTGGGCATCATCGACGGGGAGGGGAAAGTAGTGCCGTGAGGTACGCCCGGGGCAGCTCTGTTCCCGGGGATGCAGCGTAACGCGTAGTTGTTGGGACGACCCGGTCCGTTCGGCCGAGGTCCTCAACGACGACGGCTACTCCAATGTCGTTGGACGGGTAACGGATGTGATCATCCGCGCTGGCGAGAACGTCTATCTTTGGGAGTTCCAAGAGCTGCTGTGCCGGCGTTCGAACGTGTTGGCGTCGCCGACTACAAGTGCAGTGAGAAGGGGTGTGCGGCTACTTGTCTGCGCCAAGGCGGTGATGCCGAGATCCCGGAGAGCATCGACTGCTGCCGTGGACAGATTGCGCATTACGAGGTGCTTCGCTGCGTCCGTTTCGTGCCGGAATTTCCCATGACGGTGACTGGCAAGATGCTGAAAATTCCGCATTCAGGAGCGGATGGAGGCGCAGATCGGATTCGTCTGCGAGCAGGCCGCGTGAGTCCAGGCAGAGCATCGATGGCGCTGAGGCAAGAAGTCGCGATCCTGGGCGCCGGCCCTGCCGCAATCGCGACCGCTTGCGCGCTTCGCCGGCTTGGACACGACGTGCTGTTGATCGGAGTTTCCCGGAACACCGCGGTCGAAGGAGTTTCGCAGCGTACGCTGCGGCTTCTTCGCGAGCATGGCCTAGCCGCCGCGGCCGACAGTGTCGGTGATCCGGGGGAGCGCGTGGGCAGCTGGGCCGGCATCGATGTCGCCGGCAACGGCGAGTACGTCGTGCAACGCGCCGAGTTTGATCGTGCACTGCTTGCCGATGCCGCCGCGATTGGCGTGCGCATATGCGCGGAGAGAGTGGTTCGCTACGAGCGCCGGGGCGCTTTGTGGCGGGTGCACACGAAACGAAATTACGTGGACTGTCAGGTCGCCGTCGACGCACGGGGGCGGCGTGCGCAGCGCTCGCCGCGCAGGGGACCCGCTCTGATTGCTGTGTGCCAGCGCTTGTGCACCCCTCGCACGGGCCGGGTGTTTACCCGGCTGGAGGCCATTCCGCAGGGCTGGTGCTGGTTGGCTGCGGACGGGCGCGGGATGAGCTGGCTGCAGATCACCTCGGGCAGAGAGCCGTCATTACGCTTGGGACTCGAAGAGCACATGCGGCGGCTCGTCGCGATGGCGCCGCATGTGGCGGCGGATCTTTCCGGAGCGATAGCCACAGGTGCTCCCATCGCTCGTGCCGCAACACCGTCGCTGTGCACTCAGCCGGATCAAGTGGGCGTGATTCGCGCCGGCGATGCCTCGATAGCCCTCGATCCGCTGTCGGGTCAGGGGATGTATGAGGCACTACGGTCGGTTGTCGCCGTGACCGGAGCAGTCCGGGGCTACCTCTCGGGATCCTGGGACCCGATCGCAAAATTCATGGCGGAGAGGGCCGCGGAGCTCTGGCAGCAAAGCAGCCTCAAGGCCGCGCATCATTATGGACAGCAGGCGCAGCAGAACCCATCGCCTTTCTGGAGCGAGGCAGCCGCGCGCTACTGCGCGATCCAGCCGGCGCCACCGATTGCAGGAGGCGTAAGCATTGACTGGCGTCCGGTGCTCAACGGCGCGCGCATCGAGCTGCGACGGGTGGTGGTCACGCCGCAGTCCCCGCGAGGCGTATGGCAAGTCGATGCCATTGATCTGCCGGAGCTGCTCGATTTCCTGCGCGCAGCGCGTGTGACGAACGTCGAGTGTGCCGCGCGGCATTTTGGCTGTCCGCCGGCCGCGACCGCACGCGCGATGCAGTGGCTGAGCGAGCATGGACTGTTGGAACCGGCCGGACCAGCGGGGAGCACAGGACCGCACGGGCCGTCGGCCGGTCGCTTTGATTAAGTGTCGAATGTCGGGGTGAGAGAGGTAAAGCGCATGCACCGCAGAGTCTCGTCGCTGATCACGGACGGGGTGATGGTCTTCGCCATGCTGCTCGGCACATGTGCCGCGGCATCTGCGGCGATGAGTTCGGCCGCAGCGCCGGCAGGATTGGCCGCAGTCCGGGCGAATTGCTCCGGATGCCACCGCGAGGTTTCGCCCGGGCACTTCGATCGCATCAGCGAGGAACGCAAGACCCCCGAGGGCTGGGCGATGACGATCTTCCGGATGCGTCACCTGCACGGTGTGAAACTGACGGGCAAAGAACAGGCCACCATCATCCAGTACCTGAGTGACGTTCAGGGTCTTGCCCCATCGGAAACGGCTCCCGCCCGCTTTGCCCTCGAGCGCCGTCCGAACGTGCCCGACCTGAAGCTTCCCTATCACCTGCATGAAATGTGCGGGCGATGCCATAGCCTGGCGCGCGTCGCGCTTCAGAGGCGCACCGCCGCCGAATGGCTCAAGCTCATCAATTTTCACGTCGGGCAGTTCCCAACGCTCGAGTATCAAGAAGGCAGTCGTGACATCCACTGGTGGAAGATCGCCACCACCGAGCTGCCCGGCGAGCTCGCCAAGCTCTTCCCGTTCGAAAGCGCGGCGTGGCGCAACTGGAGCGGTCATCCGCATCCGAGCCTCGCGGGAGAGTGGATCGTCCATGGGTATACGCCCGGCCGGGGAGATTATTATGGCACGGCGCGAATCAGGCGAACCGCGCGGCATCGCTACCGCGCACGCTACCTACTTCACTACGCGAGCGGCGCCGCGCTCGACGGCTCCTCAGATGCCATCGTGTACACGGGCTTCGAGTGGCGCGGCACGGCGAAGCTCGGTGGCAAGCGCGTGCACGAAGTATACTTCGCGTCCACGGACGGCATGCGCATCACCGGCCGCTGGTTCCTAACGGATCATAGCGAGATAGGCGGCCACTGGGTTGCCTCTCGCGCCACGGGGGCGCCGCAGATCATCGCGGCGATCCCCAGCGCACTGAAAACCGGTACGACAGAGCGCGTCGTCGTGGTCGGCATCGGGTTGCGTGGAAGCGTCGAGCTAGGGCCCGGGACCAAGTGCAAGGTTCTTGAGCGCACCCCGTACGGACTGATTCTCAGCGCCAGCGTGCAGAGCAATGCGGCACCCGGCTATCGCACGGTGCGCATCGGGCAAGTGCACGGCCGCAATCTGCTTGCCGTCTACCGCCGTGTGGATCGCCTGAAGGTCGAGCCGTCCCTTGCGATCGCGCGCCTGGGTGGCGGAACGCTTGCGCCGGTGGATGCGCAATTCCACGTCATCGGCTACACCGATGTTGTCGGTGCGGGCGGCAAGGTGATCCCCGTACGTCTCGGCGCGGTGCCGGTGACCTGGAGCTTGGAACCGTTTAACGCCGAAGCCGCCAGACGCGGCGATGTCCGCTTTGCCGGCACGCTGAGTCAGGAGGGACGATTCCTGCCGGCGCAGGGCGGACCCGATCCCAAGCGCCGATTTTCGGCAGACAACACAGGAGATCTCTTCGTCGTCGCGTCACACCGTGATGGCAAGACCCCAATCACGGGCAAAGCGCACCTGATCGTGACCGTGCAGCGATGGATCAATCCCCCGATCTACTGACGGCGCGCGCCGTGATCTTCGATTCGGCGAACGCCCACATCGTCGCATTTGGCGAACGCGCGATGCTGCTGCACGTGCCGACTTCCGCGCTTTTCGAATTGGACGCGCTCGGCATCGAGGTGCTGAAGCTGGTGCAGTCCGAACGGAACCTTGATGTCGAGCGAATCCGCGCGACACTCTCGAGCCGTTTCCCGCCAGCGGAGGTGGGCGCATCCATCGAGCAGCTTATCAGGCTTGAGGTTCTGCGGACCGAGGGGGAAATCCGACCCATCAATCCAGCGCGCCTGCGCGTCGAGGCCTACCCTCTCAGCACGATCGTCCTCAACGTCAATACCGGATGCAATCTGGCGTGCCGCTATTGCTACAAGGAGGACCTGGCCATTCCGGCCGAGGGCAAGCGCATGGGACTGGACGTTGCGGCGCGGAGCGTGGATCTGCTGCTGTCGCAGGCGGAGCAACGCTCCAGGGTGGGAATCGTGTTCTTCGGCGGCGAGCCGCTCACGAACATGACATTGATCCGTCAAGTGGTGGATTACGCGGAGGCGCGGGCCGGCAGCCTCGGCAAGACAGTGGATTTTTCATTGACGACCAATGCGACTCTGTTGACCGAGGAGATCATAGAATACTTCGACGCCCATCGTTTCGGGATCTCGGTCAGCATCGACGGGCCGCGGACCCTGCATGACCGCAATCGTCGCACTGTCGGTGATCGAGGTACCTACGAAGTGGTTGCGCGCAAGGTGCGCCTGCTCCTGAGTCGCTATCGCTCGAAGCCGATTGGGGCGCGCGTGACACTCACCGCTGGAACGACCGAAGTCGAGCTGATCCATGAGCATTTGCGCGAGGGCCTCGGCTTTCACGAGGTGGGCTACGCGCCTGTCACCGCTTCAGACAGGGCAGATCACGTGTTATCTGAAGCAGAGCTCGCCGAAGTGCATGCCGGATTCGAGCGGCTCGGCGAGAAGTACTTGGCGGCCGCGCTGGCGGGACGGAATACCGGTTTTTCCAATATGCACCAGCTGATGACCGACCTGCACGAGGGCCGGCGCAAGGCTCTGCCTTGCGGAGCAGGAGTTGGGCTGCTCGCTGTCGACCACCAAGGCGGTCTCAATCTGTGTCATCGCTTCACCGGCACGCAATTGCCGACCTTCGGAGACGTCGGTCAAGGCATCGCTGCGGACAGACTCGGAGCCTTCCTCGAGCACGCCGCTGATCGGACCGGCACGCACTGCGCGACGTGCCACATTCGCAATGTGTGCGCCGGCGGCTGCTACCACGAGTCCTGGGTGCGCTATGGCGATCCGCATCACCGCACGTATCATTATTGCAACCTGCTGCGGCGTTGGGTCGATTTCGGCATCCGTGTGTACGCCGAGATCAGCGCCCGCAATCCTAAATTCTTCAGCGCTCACATCGAACCGAGGAGAGCTGCATGAGTGGAATGAAACCCATCAATGAAAAGGCCGGTCTGCTGCTCGAAGCGGCCGAATCGGGACACCTCGAGGAAGTCTCTGCCATGGAGACCGTGGCAGGTTGCGCCACGACGTTCGATCCCGGCTGGGAGGTCGACCCGTTCGGCGGTGTGGCTTCCCTCTGTCAGCCCATGGAGGCTGATCTATACGGATGCTCGGATCCTTGCTGGTGGCCGGCGCAGGTGCCTGACACCATGAATACGTATCCGTCGTGGCAGGAGGGCAAACCCTCGGCACAGCACGACTGGCGCGAGCTCGATCCGGTGTTCCCGAACACGAATGCCGTGTTTCCGAAGAAATGAGTTGTGAGCCGGATACAGAGAACCGATATGAACCTGAAATTTCTCGCGCCTTGTCTGCTTGCCGGCGCATTGTTCGCCATCGGCGCCGTGATGCCCCGCGCAGCGGCGGCTCACGACTACCTGATCACCGGATCGAAGCCGGATCAGCTGTACGTCATCGATCCGGTCAAGCAGCGAGTGATCTCCGATTTTCATATCCCCGGCGCCAAGGATTATGTGAGCATCATCGTGCCGTCGCCGGATGGCAAGATCGCCTACGTGCTGGTCGACGAGGCGCAGAGGATTGTGGGAATCGATCTGCGGACGGGCCGGGAGGTATTCCGCGCAGACCTCTCCGCACCGGGCGAGCGCATAAAATGCCTGTTGGCATTCGCGGTGACGCCCGACGGAAAGGAGCTGATCGTCTACGAGTATCGGACCCGGCTCGGCATCGATTCCTACACGGTTCTGCCGCCGCGCTTCGCGTTGTTCAGCACGGCCGGCGGCCTGCATGCGAAACCGCTGCGGCAGTATCCGGCACCGCGCCGCATCGAGATGGTCCTCGCCAAGGAGGACGGACGCAGCTTCTATGCGCTGGGCTTCAATCTCTACGAATTCAGCCTGCGGACCGGTCGGCTCATGCAGAAGCGCGGCATTCTCGATTGGCACCGCCCGAACCACTCGAGTCCGGACATGCTGGCTTTCTGGCCAGTCACGGAGCCTACGGGAACCTTTACCAGCCCGCTGTATTCGATGCTGACCGGACCGGGAACGCCGCGGGGTGGTGTCCCGGAAACTTCGCTGATGATGCTTAATCTGCGCACGGGTCAGCTGCAATACCACGACTTCGAAAGAACTTCTGCCCCTATCTTCTCGACTGTGCTCAGCCCCGACAAGCACTGGGTGTTTGGTGCGTATACGGCGCTCACTAAGATTGACACGCGCCATTGGGATGTGGCCGGACAGATAGATCTGCCGCATACGTACTATTCCGTCAACATTTCCTCGAACGGCAAGGAGGTGTACGTCGGTGGCGCCATGTGCGACATTGCGATATACGACGCCCGGACGCTGCAACGCAAGGGTGATATCCATTTGCCGGGATGCGGCGACCAGTCGGTGGCGACACTGCGAATGATTCATCGACCCTGAATCGCCCAAGCACCGCATGGGGCAGGGGAAACTCGCTTGGCTGAGGCCATACATCCGGCGCCATCGGGGCGCGCTCCTCGCCGTCATGGCGCTCGCGGCAGGGACCTCGGTGCTGGCCGCCGCGCAGCCGTATCTGTCGAAGCTCATCATCGATGACGGGCTCATCGGGAAGCACTTCGATGCTCTCGTTGAACTGTGCGCCGCCATCGTCGTGCTGGCGAGTTGCGGATTCGCGCTCGGGGCGCTGAACCGGCTGCTGTACGTGCGGCTTTCGGGCAAGATCCTGTTTGCCATCCGTGAGGACGTCTACGCGCACATCCTGACTCTTCCGCCCCGCTTCTTCAGAGTCCGTCCGGTCGGAGACATCGTCACGCGTCTGGACGGCGATGTCGCCGAGATCCAGCGCTTCAGCACCGACGCGGTGCTGGCGGTCGTCAACGGGGTGCTGCTGCTCGTCTTTTCCGCCGTCATCATGACCCTAATGAGCGTCCGACTGACGGTGGCCGCCGCGTGCATTCTGCCGTTGCATCTGCTCTTGCGGCATCGGGCGCGGCGACACGTTTCCGACAGCACGCGCGAGGTCAGGGAATCGCGCGGTGTCATTACGCACTTCCTGTTCGAGACGCTCGGCGCCGCGAAAGCGGTGCAGAGCGCGGGCGCGGAGCGCTGGGAGCGCGATCGCCTCGGCAGCCTGAACAGGGGTCTGCTGCACCGCCTCGTCCGCCAGCAGCTCGTCGGCTACACGATCGGGGCGCTCTCGGGAGTGTTGTCGCATTTGACGACCGCGGTCGTGTTCATCTTGGGCGGCTGGCAGGTGATCCACGGCTCGCTCACCGTGGGCACCCTGGTGGCTTTTACGGCCTACCTGGCGCGCGGCACCGGCTCGGCAACGTCGCTGATGGGTCTTTACACCGCATATCAGCGCGCCGAGGTGAGCTTGAAGCGTGTGCAGGAGCTGCGGGACGCCGAGCCGATGCGACCTCGGGGCGGGGGTTCGCGGGTCCTGGAGGCCCGTTCGGCTCCGATCCGCTTTCAGGACGTGAGCTTCCGCTACCCGGATGCCGGGCAGATGCTGTTCGAGCGTCTTACGCTGGAAGTTGCTCCCGGCTCGAAGGTGGTGCTATTCGGCGAGTCGGGCGTCGGCAAGTCGACTTTGGTGGAATTGTTGCGTGGGTTCGCCGAACCGACCGCGGGCGCCATTCTGCTCGACGGCGTCGATTTGTCGGACTATGAGCTGCATTCGCTCCGGCGCCGCATCCCGGTTCTGGAAACCGAGCCGGTGCTGTTTCGCGGCAGCATCCTGGACAATCTGCGCTATGGAAATTTCGATGCGCCGGCGGATCAGGTGAAGGAAGTGGCCGGGCGCACGGGGGTGGAGTCCTTCGTGTTCGCGCTGCCGGATGGGTACGCCACCGAGCTCGGTCTGCGCGGCATGGGCCTGTCCACGGGGCAGCGGCAGCGCATCGCTGTTGCCCGGGCACTCCTGGGCTCGCCGTTTGCGCTGGTTCTCGATGAGGCCACCAGCAATCTCGATGCGGCCTCGGTTGGCTTCATGCACGAGCTGATCGATCGACATTTCGAGCAGCGCACTCGTATCGTGATCACGCACACGCCGAATTCCGTGCCGCGGGCCGACCGGATACTGGAGCTGCGGGACGGGTCGGTGCACGAGTGCCGGGGCGGACGCGCGTATGCCTGATCCAGTGTGGCGGGTGGCGGTTCTCGACAGCGGGATTGCACCGCTGCCGTCACCGGCGGTAAGTGGGATCCGGCGGTTCGTGCACGAGATTGATCGGGTCATCGAGAGGGAGCCGGTCGCTGACCTTGTCGGCCATGGGACCGTGGTGGCAGGGATCATCGCTGCCGCCGCGCGACCACCGCAGCTTCTTCTCGCGCAGGTGCTCAACGAGCGTGGCCGCTGTACGGCGGCCGTGCTTGCCGCCGCGATCGATTGGGCGCTGGCCGAACGAACACAGCTGCTGCACTTCAGCGTGGGTCTGCTTCAGGATCGCAGTGTACTGCGAAGCGCTGTCGAGCGGGCCGTGGCCTCAGGCGTATTGATCGTCGCCGCTACGCCGGCTCGTGGGAGGGCAACCTACCCGGCGTTCTACCCCGGGGTGATCCGGGCGACGGGTGATGCGCGCTGCAGCGGAGAGGAGATTTCGCACTTGGCCACGCCCTCGGCAGATTTTGGCGCCTGCCCGCGGTATGAATCGAGCCCGGCGAGAGTGTCTCGCGGTGCGAGCATCGGCGCAGCGTATCTTTCACGGTTCATCGTGAGCGGGGTCGCTGCGGGTCTTGCGGCCGCAACGACCCGTGAGACGCTGATCCGCCTCGCTTCGTTTCACGGACCCGAACGCCACCATCGACCACCGTCGCACCGGTGCGCACGACTCGAAGGCCCGGAACCGGTCGATTCGTCACCCGCTCGATGATACGGCCTGCCACATCGGTGCCGCTGAGATCGGCCGAGGCCGCGGTGTCCTTCACCGAGCTTGAATCGCTGATGCGCTTCGTCAGCCGTCCATCGGAGGCCGCGGGGACTGATTGGCTGAAGTTCCTCGGGCTGGAAGCGCCGGAAATGGTTTCAATGCCGGTCGGGCGCCTCTCACGCGTCCATTTCGGCAACGAGTTCTGTCAGCGGCTGCTGCCTTCGGTCGAGGCGGTGAGTGAGGCGCTCGGGACGGTGACCTCGGGCGGATTCGCGTTCGGACTCGCGCTTCCGGTCCTCACCGACGATGGCATCGAGCGAGCGGATGCGCTGTTGGCATTGCTGCCGGAAGGCACCGAAGTCGCGTTGAATGACTGGGGTCTGGTGCGACGTCTCAGCCGGCGTTTCCCTCACCTGAAATCGACTGCCGGCCGGCTCCTGTGCAGGATGCTGAAGGAGCCGCGCGCGCCGTCGGCTGCCTACCTTGAGCTGGGGGGGCACGGATTCATGACGCCGGGGTTCGAGAAGCTGGTGGCGCGTCTCGGCGTCGGTCGCGTCGAGATGGATGTGCCGCCGTTTGCTTCCAGCAATGATATGCGCGTGTCACGGGGGAAATTGTCCGTGCACGTACCTTTTGGATTCGCGACGACAGGCCGCATCTGCCGCATCGGCAATCTGCGCCGACCTATGGCGCGCAAATTCGAGAGCGGCCACGTCTGCGCCCGGGAATGCCTGACATACGGCACCGTCGTGGCTGCAACAGGCGGGCGCAGCAGCGCGCAGACGGGGATTTTCCAGCGCGGCAACACTCTGTTCTATCGTCATACCGCAGAAATGGCGGCGGCTCTCTGCGGCGCCATCACCGCGGGATCGGTCGATCGCCTGGTCGTATCGGGAGACTGGCATGAAGCTCGTAGCGCCGATCTGCGCGCCTGAGGACGTACCGGTCCTCGCCGGCGCCGGGGCGGATGAATTCTATTGCGGCCTGGTGCCGCCCCAATGGCAGATGCGTTTCGGGCGCTCGACGCTCAATCGCAGAATGAGCGGCAACCTGCACACTTTCGGGGAACTCGCGCTGACCGTCGCGAACGCTCACGCGCTCGGCAAGTCCGTCGCGGTCGCCTGTAATGCGCAAAGCTACCCGCGGGACCGGTGGAACGATCTGCTCGGCACGCTCGAGGGGATTGCAGAGGCGGGTGCCGACGCGCTGATCATCGGCGATTTCGGTCTGCTCGCGACGCTTGCCGAGCGTCGCTTGCCGCTGCGCATACACCTGAGCTCAGTGGCCTCGTGCCACAACGTCGAAACTGCCGCACTGGCCGTCGATCTTGGCATCTCGCGGCTAATCCTGCCGCGCCACGTCACTCTGGCGGAGATGCGAAAAATGTGCGCGGAGCTGCCGGCGCTGGAGGTCGAATCCTTTGTCCTCAACGACGGCTGCGTGTTCGAGGAAGGCTCGTGCCATACGTTGCACCTACCGGGGCCGCTTGGGGGCCCGATCTGTCTCGACCGGTTTCAGTACGAATACCGTCGCGGTGACGGCAGGGCGCTCTCTGGAACGGAGGCGGAAAGGCTTCGAGCCAACGATGAGGCGTGGGCCAAATGGCTTTGGCACACGTTCTCCTGCGGCTTTACCGTTACGCCCGAGGGGCTGCCGTACGGGCCTTGCGGGTTGTGCGCGATCCCGCGGCTCGCAGCCGCGGGCATCTGTGCAGTCAAGGTCGCGGGGCGCGAGAGCCCGCTCGAGCGGCGGCTGAAGAGCGTCGAGATGGTCCGGGCAGTCCTTGACCGGGGCGGAGGCGAGCCGCAGGTGGCTGCCTTCGCCGAGGGACTGCGCAAGAGACCTGATCTGTGCCGCAGCGGCTTCATGTGCTACTACCGCGAAATCCTCCGGCCGCCCGGCAAGCGCGCGCTCGCTCGTGTCCCGAAAAGCGCGTGAGAGCGTCGCCAGACCGATTGCCCGGCGTAACCTCCATTCACGGGCATCGAGATGCGGGCCGAGGCGCGATGCCGACCGAGACCCGCGCGCATGAGGTTCCCGCGCTCGACCTGGAATGCGGCACCGTCGTGCCGATGCGATACATGAATCCGACACGACGCATCAGCGTGGTCTCGGAGGCTGGGTGGAGCGCACTCAGAGGCTTGGAGGAGCAGCGGGTCGACGGCGAGGCCGTCGCCCGGGAGATCGCACGCTGCGACAGCAAAGTCGCGCGCGCCGCGAGCGGCTCCCCGTCCCGCCAGAACTGGACAAACAGACTGGTGGAGCAGGCTTTGAACTCGATCAGCCGGAAATTGAACCGGCAGGTCGATCTGCGCGGGCTGCGGCTGCGGGAAGCCGGCGAGGGAGCGACCTTCCTGCGGATGTTGCGCGAACACGCCCAGGCAGGCGGCGGCGAGGGCGGCATGCACGACACCGCGATGCTGTTCGGCGCTCTGGATGGGAACGCGATCGGGGCTTCGCGTCGGCTCAGTGCAGGCGCATCACCGCCACGGTGCAGCCGACGGCGAAAGCTGGGATGGGCACGTAGCACCAAAGCTCGCCGGTGCACCCTTCCGTCGCTCCCGCGATCGCGATGAAGGTACGGATCTCAAATCCCCCCTGGCCGCCCTCGCGCCAAACGTCCTGGTCGCGATAGGCAAGCAGCGCATCCCGCTGGTGGTGCAGGAGTTTCTCGAGAAACGCCCGATCCCACGGCTCGTTGATGCGCCCGGAGTCCGGTGTCGCCGGCCAGTGGGAAATCCCGCCGGTGCCGATCACGGCGATCCGCTCCGGCCGCGCATCGCATGCCCGCCGTAGCGAACGCCCGAATTCGTAGGCGCGCTTCAATGGGATGAGCGGCGGGCCCTGGCAGTTGATGTTGACCGGGATCACGGGCAGATCGTAACGCGGGGTGAGGAAGTGCAGCGGCACCATGATGCCATGGTCGAACTTCCACTCCTCGGCGTAGGCGAGGTCGATGTCGTTCATGACCTCCTGGATCAGCTCACGCGAGAGCGGCTTGTTGCCCGGGATGCGATGGTGCCCAATGCCGAGCCACTTCTCGTCCTCGATTGGTCCCTCGTAATGCTCGCCCATGCCGACGCATATCGCGGGCATATTGTTCATGAAAAAGTTGGCGAAGTGCTCCGCGGCAATCACCACCAGTGCGTCGGGACGCGAGGCTTCGATGGCTTTGCGCATGCGACCCATCGCCGCGTAAAAGCGGTCTCGGGCCGTGGGGTCGGCGCGGTCAGCGCGGCCGGTGATACCCGGCGCATGAGAGCAGACGCCCGCAAAGACCAATGCCATGTTCAATTCCCTCCGCGAATCATATCGTGCGCTCAGCGCGAATCCGCCCGGGTGTACAGACCCGTTCTCACCGGTCCGTACCGACGCTCGCCTTCGCGCATCGCTTCGAGATACGCGTTCCACTCGTAGCCGCGCAGCGCCGCGTAGTGCATGAGGATCTGGCCGTTGACGCCCATGACATAGAGCAGGCCGATGTCGGGCTTACGCAGCGCATCGCGCTCCTCCTCGGTCAACTCATGCTCCGCCAGCAGGCTTTCGAAATCCTCATCGAACCGCCGGCGGACGGCGGGGTCGCGGTTGAGCTGATACAGCAGCTTCTGGGTGTAGTACAGGCTCATGGCGAGCCTTTGCGCTGGCGTGCCCCGGCCGGACTGCGGTCAAGTTCGCCGGCGAGTTCATCGAGCGAGGTCTCCAACTCATGCAGCAGCTGCAGCAGCTGCTCGAGTCTGCCCGTCCCGAAGCGCTTGGCGATGCGCGCATACATCTGTTCGGAGTAGGGGGCATGCTCGCCGATCAGCCGCAGGCCCTCCGCCTCGAGGCTTACCAATGAGCGGCGCAGATCCGCTTGCACAGGGCGGCGGCTGATGAGTCGGCGCATCTCGAGGTCCGGCAGGATACGCGAGAGGCTCGGGGCGAGGAGAAAGGTCGCCTCGGCGAGTTCGGTCACCTCCATGGGACCTTGATGGGCAAGTGCCCGCAGGATCCGCCATTGCTGCTCGGTCACGCCGCGGCTGCGCAGTCCGGGGCGGAACAGCCGCATGACCGCTTCGCGAGTGCGCAGCAGCGCCATGGGGACGGACTCGGAGAAGGGACGCATGGGGAGTGAGCGTTGCGCGAGCGTCGGTCGTTTAGAGCTCATCGATCACCTCGTTCGAGAGCAGCCCCACGCGTGAAACCTCGATCTCGACGCGATCCCCCGGCACCAGCCAGCGTGGTGGATGAAGCCGTGCCCCTGCGCCGCTTGGTGTCCCGGTGAGGATCACGTCCCCACACTCCAGCGTACAGAACCGCGACAGATAGCCGATGAGGTAGGGAATCGGGAAAATCATCCGGTCGCTGGTGTCGTCCTGACGGATCTCCCCGTTCACCCGGGTGGTCACGCGAAGCGGATCCGACCCAACCTCGTCGGCGGTCACGATGTGCGGCCCGAGCGAGCCGGACCGATCGAAGTTCTTGCCTTGCGTGACATTGAACTTGGAGTGCCGCAGCCAGTCGCGCACCGTTCCCTCGTTGGCGCAGGCGTAGCCGAACACGTGATCCAGGGCATCCGATTGCGCAATGCGCCGGCCGCCGCGGCCGATCAGCAGTGCGATCTCACCCTCGTAGTCCAGCTGCTCGGATTCCCTCGGGCGCACAATGGGCTCCCCTGGGGCCGAGAACGAGGTGTGCGAGCGCATGAACAGGCTCGGGTACTTTGGCCGCTCCGATCCGTCCTGGTACTCCTCGTTGCGATCGGGGTAATTGACCCCGATGCAGAAGTAGCGTGTGCAGCGGCCCGCGGGGTTGATCAGCCGCAACTCCGCCGGGCTGTAATCGCGGCAGGCGGATTGCGCCCATTCGCGGGCCTGGCCGATGAGGCCGGCTCGCAGCAGCGAGAGCACATCGGCGGCCCGATCACCGAGACGCGCGCCCAAGTCGAGGACACCGCCGCAATCGAGTACTCCGCAGGACTTGCGCTGCCCGATCTGAAAGTTGATCAGCTTCACGCGGGCGGCTCCACGAGCAGGCCCGCGCGCTCGAGCACCTCATCCAGCCGCCGCTCGAGCTCCGCTGTGGCGCTCATCATGGGCAGGCGGTGCTCGTTGCGCGGCAGCAGTCCGAGGCGCCGCATCATGTACTTCATTGGCACGGGGTTGGTGTCGAAGAACACCGCCCGGTTGATCTCGAACAGCGCGTGATGCAGCGCCTGTGCGCCAGCCAAGTCACCTCGCCACACGGCCTCGCAGAGGTCGACGAGACTCCGGGGCCGCAGGTTGCCAACGGCGTTCATGAGGCCGCAGGCCCCCACCGCCATCATCGGGAAGCTGAGCTCCTCCAACCCGACGAAGATCTTGAACTCCGAGCCGAATACCGCATGACATTCCGATACCAGCGCCAGATCGTTCACCGCGTGTTTCATGCCGACGAAGGTCGAGGAACTCTCGCGCAGCGCTTTCAGCGTGTCGATGGTCACGCTGACGGCGGTGCGCCCGGGGATGTGATAGACCATCCACGGCAGGTCGGTGAGCGAGGCCAGCTCGAGGTAGTAGGCGATGAGACCCCGCTGCGGCGGCCGAATGTAGTAGGGCGTGACGATGAGGAGCACATCGGCGCCGACTCGTGCGGCGTATTCGCTGAGCTCGCGCGTCTCCCTCAGGGACTGCGAGCCAGTGGCCGCGACCACGGGGATCCGCCCGTCCGTCACCTGGACCGCGACTTCGACCAGCCGGTTGCGCTCCTCGACCGAGAGGGTGGATGGTTCGGCGGTCGTGCCGTTCACCAGCACGCCGTGCGAGCCATTCTGGATCTGGAACTCGACCAGGCGCGCATAAGTCTCGTAGTCGACCTCGCCTTCGCGCAACGGCGTTACCAGCGGGGGGATGGAGCCTTTCAGTCTAGCGAGGCGGGCGGTCACCGTGAGTCTCCTGCGTGGCGTCACACCCCGATCCGCGGTACGCGATGCGTGCCGAAAGCGAGGCAAATATTCTTGGTTTCCATATAGAAGTCGAAACTGTAATCGCCGCCGTCGCGGCCGATGCCGCTGGCTTTCATGCCACCGAAAGGCGAGGGTAGGTGGCGGTTGTTCTCCGAGTTGACCCAGACCATGCCGGCCTCGACGCCGTGCGCCATGCGCAGCGCCCGTCCGGTATCGGACGTCCAGACATAAGCGCTCAGACCGTAAGGCGTGTCGTTTGCCACCTTGAGGGCCTCCCCCTCCTCATCGAATGCAATGGCGGTGAGCACCGGCCCGAAGATCTCCTCGCGCGCGACCCGCATGGTATTGCTCGCGTGGGTCAAGAGCGTTGGCTCCACATACAAACCAGGCTGCAGCGCTTCGATGCGGTGACCTCCGATCCTGATTTGTGCGCCGTCCTCGCGCGCGATGCGGAAGTAGCTCAGGACCTTGTCTAGATGACGGGCGTGGATGAGCGGCCCGATTTCGGTCTCAGGATCAAGCGGATGGCCGATCTTCAGTCTCGCCACGCGTGCGGCGACGCGCTCGATGAAGCGGTCATAGATGGAGCGTTGCACCAGCAGGCGGCTCGAAGACGTGCAGCGCTCGCCGTTCAGGCTGTAGATCATGAACACCACGGCATCGACGGCGCGCTCGAGGTCCGCATCCTCGAATACAATGACGGGGTTCTTGCCGCCGAGTTCGAGGTGCAGGCGCTTCAGCGTCGGGGCGCCCTGGCTCATGATCAGGCTCCCCGTCCTGGATTCGCCGATGAACGCGGTGGCACGGATGGCGGGGTGCTCGGTGAGCAGCCTTCCGGCGCGCTCGCCGACACCGTTGACGAGATTGACCACCCCGGGTGGTACGCCGGCTTCCGTCATGACCTCGGCCAGCATCATGGCAGTCAGAGGACTCCATTCCGCCGGCTTGTGCACCACGGTGCACCCGGCCGCGAGCGCCGGCGCGATCTTCCAGGTCGAGAGCATGAACGGCGTATTCCACGGCGTGATTACCGCCACCGGGCCGATTGCCTGGCGGACGGTGTAGTTCATGTGCTCGGCCGCAGGTAACGCTTGGCCGTCCGAGGCGCTGGGAGCGCGGTCCGCAAAGAAGCGAAAATTCTCCGCGCCGCGCACTGCCGCCGAGCTCATGAAGCGCAGAGGCTGTCCCGTGTCCATGCACTCGATTAATGCGAATTCCTCGCGGCGCGCCTCGATGGCATCAGCGACCTTGTGCAGGATGGCGCGCCGCTGCTCGCCGGTCTTGGCGCGCCACGCGGGCAGCGCGTCTTCGGCGGCAGTGGCCGCCGCGTGTATGTCCTGTGGGTCTGCGGAGACGACTTGATTGATTATCTTGCCGTCGACGGGCGAGAGATTGTCGATCAGATCGCGGCTTGCGCCGCGCTCGTGCCGGCCGGCGATGAAGTGTCCGAGCGGGGCGGCCCGGAACCGCTCCAGGAGCGCCGCAACCTTGGAGAGGTTCGACTCGAGCGCGCTCATGGGGCACTGCCGTGGCTGGGGCGCCTTTGCACGTATTCGTGCAGATTGTTCTGCCGGCATCGCAGCACCGGATCGATGTCCTGCATGTCGAGCGAAATGCCAAGCGGCAGCGTCGCGAAGAGCGTCGCGAGGTAATTCCGTGCTGCCGCGAAGATGGTCTGGCAGGCGCGTTTGCGGGTATCCAGATCCCGTCCGGGGCCGATCCTCAGGCCGATGTGCACGAAGGTGTTGTCGGGATGACCGTCGGCAATCACGTAATGCTCGGCCGCATAAGCCCGGGTGCGGATGCCGCCGAGGGGGAAGACGCCGGTCGAGATGGCTGCTTCATGTACCGCCTTCAGAAACTGCGGCAGGTCCAGCCGTCCGCGCAGGTTCGCGGAGTACTCGATCACGATGTGCGGCATGTCCGCTCCTTCGCGGGTTAGATACTTAACATCATAATTATATAGGGCAAGGCCTTTGTCAAGCCGCAAGAGCCGGGCCGATGCGCGGCCTCGTCCTCGCGAGCCGTTCAGAACGCATAGAACACCTGGGCCGGCTCATCCTCCGCGCTCAAGTCCGGCGCCGGCACGCCCGGCGAGAAGTCAACGCCGTGGTAGCGTCCCTGGAAGAACAGGAGCGGCCTGTGAGGTGCGACACCCGTGCGCAGATCGAGCACCCGGCCGACCACCATCCAGTGATCGCCCGCATCAACCACCTGCTCGCGCCGGCAGTCAAGCGAGGCCAGCGACCCTTCGAGCCGGGGCGCGGCCCGCCATGGCACGAAGCGGAACGGCGGCGCCGAGGGTTCCCGCCAGCCGCCGGCGAAGTAGGTCGAAAGTGCCTGCTGATCGTAACGCAGGAAGTTGATGGTGAAGTCCGACATCGCCTCCAGCCGCTGCGCGAATTTGGTTCGCTTGCCTGGGCAGAACAGCACCAACATGGGCTCGAGCGAGAGCGAGTTGACTGCATTGACGGTCATGGCCATCACCTCCTCGCCTGACCGGCCGACGATCACCGCGATGCCGGTCGCGAGCAGCCCCATGGCGTCGCGGAAGCGGCGGGCATCGGGCGGGAGGTTGTCCATGACCGCCTCAACCCGCCTCGGCCGCCGCGAAGGCCTCGTCCCGGTTCTGCTTCACGAAGGCCATGACCTTGTCAGCGTATTCCTTGATCTGCGCGCCGTGGCCGGTGACCAGGGCACCGGCCATGCGCACCGGGTCGCCGAAAAAGAACCGCTCGTAGAGCACCTGGCGGGAGGCGAAGGCCGAGAGCGCCGTATCCCAGCCCAGTCGGAACATGGGAATGCGGTCGAAGGCTTCGGCCCGCGCCGCCTGGTAGTACTTGCGGATATCTCCGACCAGCGGACCTTTCAGATCCGCCTCGGTGGGCATGGCCACCAGGCCGCTGGCACCGATTTGCTGGATGATCTCCACCATGCGCGGATACAGGCGCGGGAAGAGATTGCGGGCCGCATCCAGCGGGTTCCAGGCCGGACGCATGACACCCCACTCGTCGAGCGCGGCGTCCGCCTCCGCGGCGCGCAGGAACGCCTGCATGGTCTCGAGATTCACCCAAATTTCCGCCAGCTTCTCGTGTATGTGCTGGAAGACCTCGGCACCTATGGTGTTGACCATCAGTGAGGCCAGCCCCAGCAGAAACTCGCTCTTGGCGATGTTCTTGACGACAACTTGGTGCGTCATATGAACCACGGCGCCGGTACGCGCGTACGCCTCATTGCAGCGCTTGACGTCCCGATACAGCAGCACCCGTTCCCAGGGAACGAATACATCGTCGAACACCACCAGGGCATCCATTTCCTCGAAGCGCGAACCCAGCGGGTGATCGAAATGCGATCGGCCGTAATCGACGCTTTCGCGGCTGATGAAACGCAGGCCGGGCGTGTCATTCGGGATGCAGAACCCGAATGCGTACGGAGCGTCTTCATCGCCGCTCTTGAGCACGGTGGAGGGGAATACCATGATTTCGTCAGAGATCGGCAGTGTCGCCAGCATGCGGCAGCCGCGGATGATGAGCCCCGCATCGGTCTCTTCCTTGACGCGTGCGGACAGATACGGGTCCGCCTGGTTCGCCATGCTCGCCGCACGGTTGGCTTGCGGCGGAATCAACGTATGCGTCAGACACAGATCGTTCTCGCGCAGGTACTCGTAGCAGCGCACCGCGTTCTCGCCATAGCGTGCGCCGGCCTCGGCGAGGAAGGGCGCGCCCGCGGCGTAACCGGTCATGGCCCGGTTGATGTAGTCCGGCACCCGTCCCATCATCCCGAACGTGTAGTCTCCCCAGACCTTCATCGCCCGGCTGACGCTCTGCAGCTGCGCGTGGGTCTTCGGCATCATGAAAGAGCGGGCTACCCTGTGGCCGCTCGTCGGCGAATCGTACAGGGTGATGTCCTGCTGCTCCCACTGCAGATCGTAGAGCTTCGCCAGCGTGTGTACTCCGCCCTTGAGGGCCGGATGCGTCGTGACGTCCTTCACCTGCTCGCCCCCATACCAGATGGTCGGAGGCCGCTCGCGCAGCCGTTGCAATACCTCGTGCCCTCTTCGGGCCCCGTGACCTTCAGTCCCGATCATGCTTGCTCCCGCGTCGCATCATGATTATGAAATAATTAACCTATTAATTTAATCGTAATCACTTGCCTTGATTCCCGTCAAGCCTTACGTTCGCGCGATGACTCGCAAGCACAAGCCACAGCAAGGCATTCAGTCGATCGAAGTGGGCGGCAGGCTCCTTTCGGCGCTCGCCGAGGCGCGGCGGCCGCAGATGTTGCGTGACCTCGCTCAGGAGGCCGGCATGCCGGCCGCCAAGGCGCACCGATATCTCGTGAGCTTCGGCCGGATGGGGCTGGTCGAGCAGCAGACTGAAACGGGCCTATACGACCTGGGCCCGTTCGCTCTACAGCTTGGTTTGAGCGCGCTGGCGCGTCTCGATCCGGTGCTCATCGGCGCCGCGGCACTGCCAAAGTTGTCGCGGGCGATCGGTCAGACTGTAGCGCTCGCGGTGTGGGCCAACCAGGGCCCGACCATCGTGCGCTGGCTCGGCGCCGACACGCCGGTGGCCGCGAGTCTGCGGGTCGGGTCGATCATGCCGCTCACCCGATCGGCCACCGGAGGGGCGTACCTCGCCTTCCTGCCGAGGGAGAGCACGCAAGTCGCGCTGAAGAAAGAACTCGCCGGCAACCGGCGCAAGGGTCTTGCGCCGATGAGGCGGGAAGTGGTCGAGGCCTTCGTAGAGCAGACACGCCGCCAGGGCTTCGCGCACACCATTGATTTCATTCCCGGCATCGGCGGTATCGCCGCCCCGGTGTTCGACCACTCGGGCGCGATGGTCCTGGCGCTGGTGGCGCTCGGCTACAGCAAGCCCTTTGAGGCTCACATCCAGCGCATCGCAGCGGCGATTCTGCATACCGCTGCGACTCTTTCGCAACGCTTGGGGGCGAATAACGCGGCTTGAGCCCTCGCGCGCCCGGACAGTTCCCGGGCGGCGGGGCGCCTCAGCGCGGCAGCGCCATGGAGTTTGCCGCGTGATCCGTGCGCAATGCCCGGTCAGTGCCGGGCGAGGCGATCGGCACCGTCCGTCACAGGAGGTCTCGCATCGCAGGGAACAGCATCTCCTCTTCCCGATTCATGTGCGATGAGAGCGCATCGGCCAGCTGCTCGGCCAGAAACCGGGCCGCCTCGATGTCGTCGTTATCCTCGATCGCCGCTACCAGACGATTGCGCAACGCCAGAATCTCACCGTGCTCGGCGGTGAAGAACGCAAGGATTCCGGCGTCGCCGCCGCATGCGGCATAGGCGGGGAAGAGCTCGCGGTCTTCGTTTGCGATGTGTTCATCCAGGGGCAGGCCGATCAGGGGCGCAATGCGCTCGAAGGCCGTTTTGAGGGATTCGGCTGAAGCCGCTGCCTGCTGCGCGAGTCTGGCCAATTCCGGCAGCAGTGCCCGATGCTCGGCGGACAGAGCGTCGATCAAGGCGGCACGAGACTTGTTGTCCGGAATCATGACTGCTCTCCACGTTCCGATCGCATCGGTTCCCGTCACGCGATCAATGCATCCGCTGTTCGATTCGTGCCCGCAGAGTGCGGCGAGCGGCGTGTACGGCCCAGCGCCGACGTGGGCCGCGAAGTGCGCCGGCCTTAGATGTATTGGCCGGCATCGACCCGCAGCACCTCGCCCGTGATGGCGCGCGCCGCATCCGAGAGAAGGAACAAGACGGCATGCGCGATGTCCTCCACGCCGGCCAGGGCCGCCAACGCGGCCTCGCTGCGCGCCTGGGCGGTGATCTCCGGGGGAAGTTCGCCGGCCATGAGAGTCATGACCATACCCGGGGCCACGGCGTTCACGGTGATGCCCTTGCGGCCGAACTCCTTCGCGGCCGACTTCGTCAGTCCGATCAGACCGGCCTTGGATGCCGCGTAGTTTCCCTGCCCGAACTTCCCGCGCAAGCCGTTGATCGAGGTGATGTTCACGATACGGCCGAAGCCTGTGCCCGCCATTAGCGGCGCAACTGCGCGAGTCATGTGGAAGGCGCCGGTGAGGTTGACCCTGATGACCGCGTCCCAGTCCTCGTCGGTCATCTTGGCGAGCGTGCGATCGCGAGTAATGCCTGCATTGTTGACGAGGAGCGTCGGTGGCGCCGGCAGCGCGGCGACAGCGGCGTGCACCTGTGCCCCGTTGGCAATGTCCACGGCGGCGCGGCCGTAGGGATAATCCTCGGGAATGTCGACATCGAAGCCATGCACGGTGGCGCCGGCCGCGGCGAGTGTGTCAGCAATGGCACGGCCGATGCCGCGTGCGGCACCTGTGACGATCGCGCGGTGACCGCGGAAATCGTAGGAGGCACGGGCCGGTAGACTTGGCATATCAGGGCTGCAGCACGACGCGCTTGTCAATTTCGCCGCGGTGTACGGCCGCGAAGACCGAGTTGATCTGCGCGAGCGGGCGTTTCTCGGTGAACGGCGCGACGCGCACTTGTCCTTCGAGCACGAGGGCGAGCGCGGCAGGGTAGAGCTCGGGTGCGCAGCCCCAATTGCCGAGTGCGCGGGCGTGGAATGCCATCAGGTTCGAGAGACGGATCTCCACCTTGTCCATCGTGAAGCCGACCACTGCCAGCGTGGCGCCATGGTTGAGCAGCCCAAATGCGCTCTCCTGGCCCGCCTTGGTGCCCGAACACTCGAAGATTGTCCACTCCGAGCGCGGCCGCAGACCGTGCGCCTGCGCAAAGGCTTGGATGGAGGCCTTGATCTCCTTGATGCTGCAATTGCGTGCGTTGATCGTGAGCTCGGCGACCTCGCCGAGGGCGGTGAGCTTGCTGTCGCTGACGTCGATTGCCACCACGGAGGCGCCTGATGCCCGGGCGATCTGCGCGCAATAGCCGCCGACGCCGCCGACGCCGTTGACGATGGCAAGGTCGCCGGCGCCGATACCGGTCTGCATGACGGCCTGGTAGGGCGTCGTGACGGCATCGGCGACGACGCTCACCGTCGCCAGATCAAGACCCGCGGCGCTGAGGCGGGTCTCATCCACCGCACACAATCCGCGCGCCGGCACGACCACGTGGGTCGCAAAGCCTCCCTGCAGATCATTGCCAGGCATCTTTTGCTTCGAGCAGATCGTGGCGTGCCCACGTCGGCAGGATTCGCACTGCCCGCAGGGGATGACGGCCGGGACAATGACCGCACGGCCGATCCAGCTCTCGGCTCCGGAGCCGGCGGACTCGACGCGGCCGCTGATCTCGTGCCCGAGGCACAGGGGCGGGGATTGATTGGTACGGACCCCGTCGTAGTAGAAACCGAGGTCGGTATGGCAGACGCCGCAACCGGCAACGCGGATGACCACTTCCCCCGCTTCAGCCGTCGGCTTGAATTCCATCGGCTCAAGCGGCTTGCCCGGCTCCACCATCATCCAGCGCAATGCTTGCATGGAACGATTCCCAAGGCGCCGCAACGGTTACGCGAAGTGAAGCGCGCCAGAGTCCCCGCTTCGCCAGCCCATCCCGCGTTGACAGGCCACGTCTCTACGATTTAAAGTATTATGGTACTGAAATACAGCTATGGGGTCAACTGCCGTGATTTCTCCGGACTTTTTGTGGAGCGCGTATGGCCGATGACCCGGTGAGCGTGTCGGTTGCGTTGCTCGGCAGCGGCGGGGCGGGGGTGCTGACCACCGGCCAGCTGCTGCTCGAGGCGCTCTGCCGGGCTGGCTGGAACGGACTCCTGACACGGTCCGTGGGACCGCAGATCCGGGGCGGGGAGGCCGCGGCGCTGCTGCGCGTCTCGGCGCAGCCCGTCGAGTGCCACAGCGGCGGCTTCGACCTGCTGCTGGCGATCGACTGGCGCAATGCCGCTCGCTTCGACAGTGAGATTGCGCTGCATCCCGATGGGCTGGTCATCGGCGATCCCGCAGGCGGTGAGGCGCCCGCCGCAATGGTGCCCGCGAGCGCGCGTCGGGGGGATTTGCGCTGTGCCGAGTTGTGCAGACTGCACCCCGAGTGGCGGGCGAACATGATTGCCCTCGGCGCCGCGGCGCGGCTGCTCGCCATCCCTAGCGAGATTCTCGAGCGCGTGATCGATAATCGCTTTGGCCACAAGGGCGAAGCGGCAATGGCGGCGAACCTGGCCGCAACGCGCGCCGGCGCCGAGGCGGTTGCCGCGTTTGCGCTCGCGCGCGCATTGCCTCCTGCGCTGGCGAGTCCCGGCAAGCGTTGGTTGATCACGGGCAACGAGGCGGTCGGGCTCGGGGCGCTGCGCGGCGGCGTTCGCTTCGCGGCCGCCTATCCGATCACTCCCGCCTCGGAAATCCTCGAATGGCTCGCGCCGAAGCTTGCGCGAGTCGGCGGCTCGCTCGTTCAGGCCGAAGACGAGCTCGCCTCGGTGAACATGATCATTGGCGCCTCGTATGGCGGCACGCCGTCCCTCACCGCGACCTCGGGCCCGGGCCTTTCGCTGATGGTCGAGTCGATCGGCCTGGCGACGGCGGCGGAGGTGCCCATCGTCGTCGTCGACGTCATGCGCGGCGGTCCCTCGACCGGAATCCCGACCAAGTCCGAGCAGGCAGACCTCAATATCGCCGTGTACGGCCTGCACGGCGATGCGCCGCACCTGGTCATTGCGCCGCAATCGATCCCTGACTGCCTGCTTTCGACCCAGTGGGCAGTGTTCCTGGCCGAAGCGCTCCAGAGTCCGGTCATCGTGCTCTCGGACCAATTTCTCGGCCAGGCACAGGGGGCGATTGCGCGCCCGGCCGACATTGCCTTCGTCGGCAGGCGCCTACGGGCCCAATCAGCCGGCGGCGCTTACAGGCGTTACGCAATAACCGGCACCGGCGTGTCGCCGATGGCGATTCCCGGGACAGCCGGCGGCCAGTACACCGCCGATGGCCTGACGCACACTGAGCGCGGCGTACCGACCAGCGGTGCGCTCGATCACTCGGCGCAGCTCGACAAGCGGTGCGACAAGCTTGAGCAGTATGACTACGGCCAGCTGTGGGCGACCCTGGAGGGCGAGGGTGACACTGCGGTTCTGACCTGGGGCTCGCTGACCGGCGTTGCACGCGAGGCGCTGACGCTTGCAGCCAATCGCGGCGTGCGTGCCCGGCTCATCGCCCCACGGCTGCTCGCGCCGACCCGGCCGGCCGCGATGCGCGCGGCGCTTGTGGGCGTGCGGCGCGTCGTCGTCGTCGAGCAATCGCACGGAGCGCAGTTCCACAAATACCTGCGCGCGCATTATGACTTGCCGGCCGATACCCGGGTTCTGCAGCGGCCGGGGCCGCTGACGATCCGCCCGACGGAGATCTGCGACGCATTGTTTGCCGAGAACGTTGCATGAACGCTACGACGACACTGGCCTGCAAGCCTGGCGACTACAAATCCGACGTCAAGCCGATCTGGTGCCCGGGCTGCGGCGACTACCACGTGCTGCTCGCCTTTGCACGCGCCTTCGCCGAGCTCGGGCGCCCTGCGCAGGAGATCGTCCTCGTCTCCGGCATCGGCTGCTCATCGCGCATCCCCGCCTACATGAGTTGTTATGGATTTCATGGCATCCATGGCCGCTCGCTGGCGGTCGCGGCGGGCGTAAAGATCGCGCGACCCGACCTGACGGTCGTCGTGGCAAGCGGCGATGGCGACGGCTACTCGATCGGCGGCAACCACTTCATCCACGCGTGTCGGCGCAATGTGGACATCACATACATCGTCATGGACAACCGCATCTACGGCATGACCAAGGGACAGCCCTCGCCGACCACCGAGCCGGATTTCGACACGGCCCTGTCGCCGGGGGGAACGGGCCTTCGCCCGTTCAACCCTCTGGTCATCGCGCTGGCTTCGGGAGCCAACTACGTCGCCCGTGCGTTTGCCGGCAACCCGCAGGAGGCCGGGGCGCTGATCGCCGATGCGATCCGGCATCCGGGGTTCTCGTTCGTCGAAGTGCTGAGCCCCTGTGTCACATACCGCCCGGACCAGAAAGCGTGGAAAGAGCGCGTGCATCCGCCGCCGGTCGAGGCCACGGACGATCCGGCGCGCGCGGCGCGGCGCCTGATGACGGACGATGGCTTCAACATCGGCGTGCTCTATCGGGGGAATCGGGTGCCGTATGGACCGCGAGCCGAGGCGGTCGTCGAGGATCTCGCGCAGTTCGAGGCGGAGTTCGAGTTTTGAGCGGCGCTGCCGACTCGCCGGAGCAACCTTCGGCCGCGAGCCCCGCTTGCGAAACACCGTGCTTCGACTGGAGCGACCCGTTGCGGCTCGAGGAGCAGTTGACCGAGGAGGAGCGGCTGATCCGCGATGCGACCCGCGCCTTCGCGCAGGAGAAGCTGCTGCCACGCATCATCGAGGCCTATGAGCACGAGCGCACCGATCCGGGGCTGTTCCGCGAGTTCGGCTCGCTTGGGCTGCTCGGCATCACCGTCCCGGCCGAGTACGGCGGGGCGGGCGCCTCCTATGTGGCCTATGGCCTGGTGACGCGGGAGGTCGAGCGCGTGGACTCGGGCTACCGCTCGATGATGAGCGTGCAGTCCTCGCTCGTGATGTACCCGATCTTCGCCTACGGCTCGGAGGAGCAGCGACAGCGCTATCTGCCGAAGCTCGCCAGCGGGGAGTGGATCGGGTGCTTCGGGCTCACCGAGCCCGCGGCGGGCTCCGACCCCGCCGGCATGCGCACGCGCGCCGAGCGCACCAGCGGCGGCTACCGGCTCACCGGCGCCAAGACCTGGATCTCGAACAGCCCGATCGCCGATGTGTTCGTGGTTTGGGCCAAGTCGGCTGCGCACGGGGGCGACGTTCGGGGTTTCGTGCTCGAGAAGGGCATGAAGGGGCTGCGGGCGCCGCGCATCGAAGGCAAGCTGTCGCTGCGCGCTTCCGTCACGGGCGAGATCGTCATGGAGGACGTCGAAGTGCCGGAGAGCGCTCTGCTGCCGCGGGTGTCTGGCCTGAAGGGTCCGTTTGGGTGCTTGAACCGCGCCCGTTATGGTATTGCCTGGGGCGCCATGGGGGCGGCCGAAGACTGCTGGCAGCGGGCGCGGACCTACGGGCTGGAGCGGCGCCAGTTCGGGCGGCCGCTTGCGCAGACGCAATTGTTCCAGAAGAAGCTCGCCGACATGCAGACGGACATCGCTCTCGGGCTGCAGGCGGCGCTGCGAGTCGGGCGGCTGTTCGATGCGGGGCGCGCGACGCCTGAGATGGTCTCGCTCATCAAGCGCAGCAACTGCGGCAAGGCGCTCGAGATCGCCCGCCTCGCGCGCGACATGCACGGGGGCAACGGCATCCAGATCGGCTATCACGTGATGCGTCACGCGCAGAACCTCGAGACGGTCAACACTTACGAAGGCACCCATGACATTCATGCGCTGATCCTCGGCCGAGCCCAGACCGGGTTGCAGGCGTTTTGACGGGCGTCATTCGCAATGAGGCTGGGTCCGCCTCGCTCACGAGGCCTGCTCGCCGGCGGGTGCGGGCCGAGCACCTCGCCTCATGCCCTGTGCCCGCGCGGCTCGACGGCAGAGGGCAGGTGCGCGGATTCGGGCGCTGCCGCGGGTTGAAATGCTCACCGCTGCATGGGCCGGTTCGCGTGGCGCTGTCCGGCCCGGGACTATTATGGTATTATAGTACGAGAATACGTCATCTGGCAGTATCGGCCCGCGGCGCTGTCGCGCGGCCATGCCGGGAGGAATCGATATGAAGAGCACACTCGTCCCTGGGATTTCCACGGTACGCAAACTGACGGTGGATCGCCCGCGGACGATCGACTTTCTGGGCGAGGAGTTGCGCGTGTATGCCACTCCGGAACTCGTGCGCGACTTCGAGATCACCTGCCGCGAGCTGATCCTCGAGCATTGCGATGCCGGCGAGGATTCCGTGGGCACCGGGGTCAACATCACCCACACCGGCGCCACACTTGCGGGCATGCCGGTCGAGATCACCGTGCAGGTCACGGAGATCAACGGTCGGACGGTGAAATTCGCGCTGTCGGCGCGCGATGGTGTCGAGGCGATCTCTTCGGGCGAGCACTCACGGACCGTCGTGAATGTGGAGAAGCTGCGCGCGCGCGTCGCCGCCAAGAAAGCAGCCGCCGCAAGTCTGTAGGAGGCGCGGTGTTCGGATGACCCGTTATGTCATGGTGGTCGACCTGAGGCGCTGCATCGGGTGCCAGACGTGCACGGCCGCCTGCAAGGTCGCGAACGGTACACCGCCCGGTGTGCAGTGGCGGCGCGTGCTCGACCTGGAGACCGGCAGCTATCCTGACGTACGGCGCACTTTTGTGCCGGTCAGCTGCATGCACTGCGGCAATCCGCCGTGCCTGGAGGCATGCCCCACCGGCGCAACGTTCAAGCACGAGGACGGGCGCGTCGGGATCCATTACGACCTGTGCATCGGGTGTGCGTATTGCGCTACGGCCTGTCCGTATCACCAGCGCTTCAGGGTAACGCGGCAGAGCTTCGCCTATGGGAGCGAGCCGACCCCGGAAGAGGCGCACAAGTTCGATCCCGCCCGCCTTGGCGTGTCGAGCAAGTGCACCTTCTGCAGCGACCGCATCGATCTCGCGTCTCACAGCGGCCGCGTGCCGGGCGTCGATCCGGAGGTCACTCCGGCCTGCGTCAACTCCTGCATCGCCGGCGCGCTGCATTTCGGGGATCGCGACGATCCGGCAAGCAACGTCTCGAGGCTCCTCGAGCAGAACCGGCACTTTCGCATGCACGAGGAACTCGGCACCGACCCCGGTGTGTACTATCTTTATGCCGAAGGGGATCGGACGTGAGCGGCGCGTTCCCGACACGGACCGCCCTCGGCCGCCAGCCCTACTGGGATTGGCGCGCGGCGAGTAACTTCATGCTCGGCGGCTCGGGAGCGGGCGTGCTGGTCTATGCGGCCGTCTGCGGCGAGCGATTGCTTGGGCTGCTCGGAGCGGCGCTGGTCGGCGGGGGCCTGCTTTGCGTCTGGTTCGAGATCGGCAGGCCGTGGCGGGCGCTGAACGCCTATCGCCACGGCGCGACCTCATGGATGTCGCGCGAGGCGACCGTGGCGCCGCTGCTATTCGCCAGTGCTCTGGGCGCGGCGTGGCTCGATTCGCCCGGACTGCGCTGGCTCGCGGCAGCGCTCGCCATCGCTTACGTTTATTGTCAGGCCCGCATGCTCAATGCCGGGCGTGGTATTCCGGCGTGGCGCAATCCGCGGAGCGTGCCATTGCTGGTGGCGAGTGGACTTGCGGAGGGTGCCGGTCTTGGAGTGCTCGCCGGCGGGTTTTGGGGTCCGATGGCGCTACCTGTCTGGCCGATGGTGCTGCTCACGGCGCTGCTGTCGGCGCGAGTGCTCGCATTGTGGAGCTATCGGCGGGCGCTGCCGAAGATGGTGGCGCCGGGTCGCGCACTGCGGGAGTTGTCGAGATTCGGCCGCGTGTCCGGCGCCGTGGACGTTCTGGCGATCGCAGTGGCGATCCTCGCGACGGCCGACGCGCGCATCGCGCCGCTGGTGACGGCTTCGGCTTTGATCGCCGCGGGCTCGGGCTGGGCACTCAAATACTCGCTGGTGATTCGCTGGTCGTACGAGCAGCCGTTCGCGGTGCCTGTGACCGTGGCGCGGGGCGGGGAGGTCGCGCCCGGTGCGCGCCCCGAGGGGTGAGGGGTATCGCGCTAAGGGGCTGACACCCGGCGCAGTGCGACCCGCACCAGATCCGCGCCGGACCCGGTCGCATCGGTCAGATCGAGCGACATCGGCGCGACGGTGTTCAGGCTTGGCGCGTGCAGCTCCTTCGCGTACGGTGTCGCCCAGTGGTCGAATTGTCCGACGATGACCAGGGTGTCGGGTCGCACCCCTTGAGCCACGATCGCAGGACCGCAGGTCACGCCGGTCGGAGAGCTGACCTCAACCAGGTCGCCGTCCTCGATACCGAGTCGCTCGGCCGCAGCGGCGTTGATGATCACACCCCGATGGCCGCGCACGTTCTGCGCTAGCTCGTCCATCAGCTGGATCATCGTGTTTCCGCCGGCATGATACTGCATGCTCTTGGTCGTGATCAGCCAGAACGGATAATCCTCGGGGCGATAGCCGCGATCCTTGAGGTTCTGTTCCCAGATTTTCGGAAAGTCGTGCCACACGGGCAGCGCGCCGTACTCGGACAGCTGTCGGTCCCACCAGTGGATGCCGCTCTCGTGGAGCCGATGCGTGAGCTCCTCGCCCGAGCGCATCAGCCGCTCCTGGTACGGTAGCTCGAAGCGCAGTCCCAGCCGCTTCAAGGTCGGATAGAGGTACCACGAGCCCTGCGGGAACGGCCGGGTGATGAATCCATGCGTCTTGAACCACTCGAGATCATGGATCTCCTCGCCGCCGGTCAATTCCGCGCTTGCGGCGCGACAGACCGCGTTCCAGATCTCATCCTCCGTGTGCGCCTTGTCGGTCGCGAGCGAGAAGTCCCATGCCTCGCCCTTCAAAGGCACGCCGCACGAGCCGCGATTGATGGCCGCATTGTAGGCCTCGAGCACACCCGTGCGCCGGGCGAGCTCGGTCGCGATCCAGGTGAAGTCGCGCGCTTCGCCACGCGGCGCCACCACTGTCTGACGCAGCGCGAAGCCCTCGTGGTGCCAGAACTGTTCCATGTACTTGGTGCGGCCGACACGGATCAGCTGGGTGCTCTCGAGGTCGGTTGCCTCCGGCAGCAGGATGTCCGCCATGTGATTGGTTTCATCCGGCGTGTACGCAAAGCAGACCGTGAAGGGGAAGGAGGCCACGGTCTCGACGATCGCCTGCGAGTCCCAGAAGGAAATCGCCGGATTGGTGCGGTATGCGATCCAGACCTCGGGCTTGGTAGCCTGCGGCCAGTTCTGCGCGACGTGGGTCTGGAAGAGCCAGGACAGATGAGTCGGTCCCAGTGCCTGGCTCCACGCGCCATTGTTGCCCGACAGCGGCACGAGCGTCCGATGGCCGCTGCGCACCTGTGGAGTCTTCTGCCAGTGCCCGCGATCGGTCGGGTTGAGCGTATGCTGCATGAAGCCGTCGTCTCCGGGAACGACGCTCTTGTGACGATCCTCGTGGAACTTGTTGATGCGGACCGTGGTCCCGAGCGTGCCGCCCGGCACCTCCAGAGCTCCGACCAGCACTGCGAGCACGGTGCGCGACCACACGCATTCGTAGGCGCCCCACCCGTTGTTCACTGTCTTGCCGAGGGTCACGGCGACCGGCCGGAAGGGCAACGTCTGCCCCTCGATCTGGATCGTCTCCCCGACCCTGGCGTGACTCAGGTAGTCGTTGGCTACGCTGCGGATCCTGGCGGCCGGAACCTCGCAGATCTGCGCGGCCCACTCCGGCGTGTACTGGCGCATGTGTCCGACGAGATGGGTGAACGCGGTTTGGGCGGGGACCTCGCAGTGGGACCAGCGCTGCTCGTCCGGGCCGATCTCGAGGCCGGACGCGACCTGCACGCTGCCCTCGAGGAGCGGCTGCGCCCCGAGTGCATCGAATGGCACGGCTGCGCCGAGCCGTACGTCCCACAGAAGGGGCTTCAGGGTCACTGGATCGCGCAGATAGTACCCGTGCGGCCCGACCAGGTAGGGCGAGGAGGTCATCTCGGAGAGGAAGCCCGTATCGAGCCCCGATCGCGGATGCTCATGCAACAGCACGTGGATCATCGCGAACATGAACGCCGGGTCGGTCTTCGGCTTGATCGGGATCCACTCCGCGGAGGCAGCCCCGGAGATCGACAGATGCGGCTCGATCTGAATGCGCCTTGCGCCGCGCGCCCGCGCCGCAGCGTGCCGGGCGGCTGCGCTGACTCCGCCGGTGACCTCGTGGTTTGCGCCGAAAGAGACGATGTAATCGGCGAGGGGTGTATCGGCGGACACCGTAAACGCACGGTGCCAGTACTCCCCGTACAAATGCTCGGAGTGCACGCACTTGACGCCCTGGCCCGATCCGAAGCTGAAGTCGACCGGCCCGAACGCCGCCAGGAAGGCGGGGAAGGATCCCATGTAATTCGTCGGCGTACCGCCATGGCCGAAAGTCACCGCGACCCGCGGCATGCCGGACTCGTCGGTGAGACCGCGCGCACGGATCGAGGCAAGCTTGCCCGCGACGATATCGAGTGCCTCGTCCCAGGAGACGGGCACGAAACCGGGGTCCTCGTTGCGGCCCTTGCGCGGATTGGTGCGGCGCATGGGTGTCAGGATCCGTCCCGGGTGATAGGTCTTTTGAATGAGTCCATACGCCTTGACGCACGGCTTGCCGCCACCGGGGTGGATGCCCGCGGCGGCAAAATTTGGGCCGATATCGAGCGCGATGCCACCGGCGACCTTGACCGTGAGCAGATCGGGGCCGGCCACGCAGTTATAGCAGTAGGTCGGCAGGAGCCGTGAGGCAGCGCATTCGTTCATGTACGGCCCTAAACACGTAATCGCGTACTATAATACCTTAAAACCTGGCTCGCATCCTGTCAACGCGGCGGCGCCCTCGTGCCGAAGCGCCCGGTCGCAATGCGACCTGGTTGACCAGTGGCGCCTAAACGGGTACTCTGGTACCGTAATGCGCGAATAGCTCGGCTTGGGCCGGTCAAGACAGGGGAAATCCATGGGTGAGATCCGCCGGGTAACGACATCATGGTGACCGAGTGCACGGAAATCCGCGCCGCGGCCGCGGCAAGCCACACACTGGTGAGCGAGGAAGTGCGCGCCGGTACGAGCCGCGGAGTGCGTTACGAGATGCGTCCGGCGCGCGACCGTGACGGCAAGACAGTACCCGGTCTCTACAACGCATGGATCACACTCGACAACACCGCGCAGCTCAATTCCTACACCACTGAAATGGTCAAGGGAGTGATCCTGGCGTTTCGCGCCGCGAGCGCCGCGCGCGATGTCGTTGCCGTGGTATTCACCGGCGCCGGCGACAAGGCATTTTGCACCGGCGGCAACACCAAGGAATACGCCGAGTACTACGCCGGCAGGCCGCAGGAATACCGGGCATACATGCGCCTCTTCAACGACATGGTGAGCGCGATCCTGGCGTGCGACAAACCGGTCATCTGTCGCGTCAACGGGATGCGCATCGGTGGCGGGCAGGAAATCGGCATGGCCTGCGACTTCAGCATCGCCCAGGATCTGGCGCGCTTCGGCCAGGCGGGTCCCAAACACGGCTCGGCGCCGATCGGCGGCAGCACGGACTTCCTGCCGGTCCTGGTGGGAGTCGAGCGGGCGATGGCCGCCTGCGTCCTGTGCGAGCCGTTCTCCGCGCACGAGGCGTATGCGATCGGCCTGCTCACCGACATCGTTCCGGCGCTCAAGGTGGACGGCGAATTCATCGCCAACCCGTCGGTGCAGACGCAGCGCCTGCACGACCCGTACGGGCGCGTCGTATTTGGCAAGTCCAAGGACGCCTCCGAGCTCCCCGCCGCCCGGGCACTGCTCGCGCGGGGCAGCATCGACTTGTCGCTGCTTGATCGAAAAGTCGATGAACTGTGCACCAAGCTGCTCTACATGTTCCCCGACTGCACGACGAAGACGCTCGAGGAGCTGCGCAAGCCCAAGCTCGAATCCTGGAACCGGAACAAGGAAAACTCGCGCGCCTGGCTCGCGCTCAACATGATGACCGAGGCCCGAGCGGGCTTTCGCGCCTTCAACGAAGGCACCAAGGAGACGGGCCGGGAGATCGATTTCATCGCGCTGCGACAGGCGCTCGCCGCCAATGGGCCATGGAGCGACGCACTTACCGAGAGCATTCAGCCTGGCGCCCGCCGAACATGAACTCGGCGCTCGAAATCCGTTTCGAGGCTGGGGATCGCCTGATGGGGCTGCATCTGGCGCGCCCGAAAGCCAACCTGATCGACGCGGAAATGATCGCGGCGCTCGAGGCCGCATTGGCGCAGCCGCAGCCGCCCACGCTGAGCGCGATCGTGATCGATGCCGAGGGTCCGAACTTCAGTTTCGGCGCGAGCGTCGCCGAGCATTTGCCGGACCAGTGCCGAGCGATGCTGGCCGCGCTGCACCGTCTGATCGGGCGGATCGTCGCATCGGAGGTGCCGGTGCTGGTCGCAGCGCACGGCAGATGTCTCGGCGCGGGGCTGGAATTGGCGCTTTGCGGCCACCTGCTGTTCGTCGCGCCGGATGCCGAGCTCGGCCAGCCCGAGATCAGGCTCGGGGTATTTGCGCCGGCCGCCTCCTGCCTGTTGCCGGAGCTGATCGGTCCGTCGCGCGCCCTGGACCTGTTGCTGTCGGGTCGGAGCGTCTCCGGAGCCGAGGCCGTCTCGATGGGGCTCGCCTGCCAGGCGCACACCAACCCGGCGCAGGCCGCCCGCGCCTATGCGGCCGAGTACCTGCTGCGGAACAGCGCCAGCTCAATGCGCTATGCGGTGCGCGCTGCAAGGCTCGAGTTCGCGGCGCGTATCAAACAGCGCCTTGCCCAGGTCGAGCGTCTGTACCTGGAGGAGCTCATGAGCAGCCGCGACGCGATCGAGGGTCTGGAAGCGTTTCTCGCCAAGAGGCCACCGCAATGGGAGCATCGCTGAGCATGTCGGACGTCGCGACAATCATCGCGCGCGCCACCGCGCTGTTTGAGGATCTCGATTTTTCAGCCGCGCGCGAATGGAAGAGCGCCAGACCCGAACGCAAAGTGATCGGCTATATGCCGATCTACGTGCCGCGCGAGCTGATCCATGCCGCGGGGATGCTGCCGCTCGGTATCCTCGGCGGCGGCGATCAGCTCGAGGTCATTCACGGCGACGCCTACTATCAGAGCTACATCTGTCGCATACCCCGATCGACGATCGATCTGGCGGTCTCCGGCCGCCTCGACTTCGTCGATGGCATGCTCTTCCCGTCGATCTGCGACGTCATCCGCAACCTTTCCGGCATGTGGAAAGTGATGTACCCGCAGGTATACAGCCGCTACTTCGACGTGCCGCAGAACTACTGCGACGCCATCGGCGGGAACTACTATGTGAATGAGCTGGCGGAATTGCGCGAAGCGCTCGGACACCTACGGGGCGCGCCGATTACCGACGAAGAACTGCGCGGCTCCATCGCGGCCTACAACGACAATCGCCGCCTCGTCAGGCAACTGTACGAGTACCGCAGGGCGAAACCGTGGCAGGCTCCGGCCACCGAAGTGTACCTGCTGACGCGCGCCGGCCTCGTGCTGCCGGTCGAGCAGCACTCGCAGCTCATCCGGGATTACCTCAGCGCGGCTGCGGCCGCCGAGCGGCCGCGGCTTGATAACTGCCGGATCGTGCTCACGGGCGCGTTCTGCGAGCAGCCGCCTTTGAACCTGATCAAATCGCTGGAGCTGGCGGGCTGCTATGTCGTCGACGATGACCTGCTGCTGGTGACGCGTTGGCTCAGCGAGGACGTGCCGACTGAGGGGGACGCGTTGCAGAATCTCGCGCACGCCTTCCTGCATCACTCGGAATCGACCGCGGCACGATACGAGCCGGACGCATCTGAGAAGGGCCAGCACCTGGTGCGGGCCGTGCGCCGCGCGAAGGCTGAAGGGGTGATATTCGCCTGTCCGAGCTTCTGCGATCCGGCGCTGCTCGACCGGCCGATGCTGCAACGGGTGCTGCGCGAGGCCGGCATACCGTACGTCGCATTCAAGTACTCGGAGAATTTCGGACAGATGCAGCCGATCCGCGAACAGGCCGGCACTTTTGCCGATTCAATCAAATTGTGGAGCGCGCAGTGAATACGACCACCACGCAGCAGAAGGCGGCGCTGCGGGACGTGCACAAGGACGCCTCGATGCGCAAGCAGAAGGCCATGATGGGTGCGCACTACGACCGGCTGACGGCCGCGCCGCAGACCGGCGAGAAGGTGTGCAGTACCTTCGTGCCGGGCAACCTGAATGAGCTCATCGACTGCTTCGGGCTGGTGAACAATCTGCCCGAGGTCAACGCGATCCAGAACGGGCTGCGTCGGATCTCGGGACAGTACGTGCTCGAGGCGGAAAAGATCGGCCATTCCGAGGATGTCTGCACCTACGTGAAGTCCGATATCGGCATGATGGCCAAAGGCAACATCGCGCCGAACGGCCGGCCGTTCCCAAAGCCCGACGTATTGCTTCTCTCCTATACCGGCTGCTTCACTTTCATGAAGTGGTTCGAGCTGCTGCGCGAACAATACCGGTGCGAGACGATCATGCTGCATACGCCGTATCTCGGCGACGGCACGGTCACGCCGAACATGATCCAGTACATGGTCCGGCAGCTTCGCGACGAGGTGATTCCGAAGCTCGAACGCGTCTCGGGCGTCAAGTTCGACATTGACAGGCTGCGGGAGCGGCTGGCAAGGTCCGCGCAGGCGGAGGACGACTTGGTGTATGTGCTGAGGTCGGCGCGCAACCGGCCGTCGCCGATCGATGCCTACTTCGGCGGTATCTACTATATCGGTCCGATCTTCGGCGCGTTCCGCGGCAGCGAGGATGCGCTCGAGTACTACAGGTTCCTGCGCGCCGAGGTTGATGAGCGTATCGCCGCCGGTACCGGGCCGGTCACGCCGGAAGGGGACATGGGCGCGGAGAAATATCGGCTGGTCGTTGAGGGACCGCCGAATTACACGAATTTCCGCCAATTCTGGAAGATGTTCTACGACGAGGGCGCGGTGGTGGTCGCCTCCAGCTACACCAAGGTCGGCGGTGTATACGACCTGGGGTTCCGCCACGATCCGCGCAAGCCGCTCGAGACCCTCGCGGAGTACTGCCTCGGGGTGTACACGAACCGGAGCCTGCCGATGCGCATCGACATGCTGAGTCGCTATCTCGAGGAATACCAGGCGGACGGCCTGTTGATCAACTCGATCAAGAGCTGTAACAGCTTCTCCGCGGGACAGCTGCTGATGATGCGCGAGATCGAGCGGCGGACCGGCAAGCCCGGGGCGTTCATCGAGTCGGATCTGGTCGACCCGCGCTACTTCTCGGCGGCGAACATCAAGAACCGGCTCGAGAGCTATTTTCAGATGATCGAACAACGGCGCAGCGGCGCAGCGCACGCGGCCTGATCGGGTTCGCCATGAAAACCTTCGTCGGCATCGATCTCGGATCTACGACCACCAAGGCCGTGCTCCTGGACGAGTCGTGCCAAGTCCTCGGCCGGGGGATCACCAATTCACGCTCCAACTACGCAATCGCCACCCGGATCGCCGGTGAGGAGGCGCGCGTCGACGCGCGCTTCACGCTGTTTCGCCGGGCGCTCACGGATTCGGGGGACTTTGGCGAGCGCGTCGGTGAGTTTCTCTCCGCCTTCGAGCGATTCTTTCGCCTCGAGCAGTTCATCGAGCGACTCGACGATCTGGAGCATACCTGCATCGGGCAGTTGAAGGGCGGGCAGTTCGCGGCCCTGGAGGCGCGGCTGAGCGAGACGCTCACGGAGACGTTCATACGCGTCAGACGGGAAGCCGGCGAGCTTTATGCGCCCGGCGGGAAGCGCAAGTCGGACTTCTTTCGGGACATCGCCGGCGCGCGTTTCTATGCGCACGCCGAGGCGGTGTCGCGCGAGACCAGCTTTCCCTACGAGGTGCTGCTCAACAGCTACGACAAGGCGATCATCGAGGTCGAGAACCGCCCGCCATCCGGCGATCTGGATGCGAAGTTCCGGCGGGCGCTGGCACGGGTGCTGGCGGAGGACCGCATCGCCGGGGCCGCTGCCGAGTGGATACGGGACAGTATCGATGCGTCGCTCGGGCTCGAGCTCGAGGAGTCGTACTTGGTCGGAACCGGATACGGCCGCGTGACCCTGCCATTCTCCAAGGAGCACATCCGCTCGGAGATCCTGTGCCACGGGCTTGGTGCGCACTTGATGTACCCGCAAACCCGCACCGTGCTCGATATCGGCGGGCAAGACACCAAAGGCATTCAGGTCGACGCGGAGGGCCTGGTGACCAATTTCCAGATGAACGACCGATGCGCCGCGGGCTGCGGGCGGTATCTGGGCTATATCGCCGACGAGATGAACATGGGACTGCACGAGCTCGGCCCCATGGCCATGAAATCCGAGCGCCCGGTGCGGATCAACTCGACCTGTACCGTTTTCGCAGGCGCGGAGCTGCGCGATCGGCTCTCGCTCGGGGAGAAGCGCGAAGACATCGTCGCCGGCCTGCACCGGGCCATCATTCTGCGGGCCATCTCCATCATCTCGCGCTCGGGCGGGGTAACGGACGAGTTCACCTTCACCGGAGGTGTGGCGAAGAACGAAGCGGCGGTTCGGGAGCTGCGCAAGGTGCTCAAGGAAAACTACGGAGAACTCACGATCAACATCAATCCGGAGTCGATTTACACCGGCGCGCTCGGCGCTGCGGAATTCGCGCGCCGGGCGCATTCGGATGGTGCGAGAGCGGAGGGCAGGGCATGACTGTGACAGCGGGGATCGACGTCGGCACCGGTGCCGTCAAGGCGGTGCTGCTGCGCGTGGAGGACGGGAAGGTCGACTGGCTGGCGCGCTCGTTGTGGCGCATGCGTCAACGCGACCCGCTAGAGCTCGCGCGGGTCGCCTTCGATCAGACCCTCGGCGAGGCCGGGCTATCGCAGCGGGAAGTCAGCTATGTGGCGACGACCGGGGAGGGGGAAAGCGTCCCGTTTCACACCGGGCATTTCTATTCGATGACGACGCACGCGCGCGGCGCGATCCATCTGGAGCCCGAGACACGCGCGGTGCTCGACATCGGGGCGCTGCACGGCCGCGCCATCTCGATGGACGAGCGCGGCAAGGTGCTCAACTACAAGATGACGAGCCAGTGCGCGTCCGGCTCGGGGCAGTTCCTGGAGAATATCGCGCGCTATCTGGGCATCGCCCAGGACGAGATCGGCTCTCTTTCCGAACGGGCCGACAATCCGGAGGTGGTGTCATCGATCTGCGCGGTCCTCGCCGAAACCGATGTCATCAACATGGTCTCGCGCGGGATTTCCGCGGCGAACATCATCAAGGGTATCCACTTGTCCATGGCGAGCCGTCTGGTGAAGCTGCTGAAGTCGATCGACGTCAGGAGCGGCGTGGTGATGGTGACAGGCGGCCTCGCGCTCGATGCGGGCCTGATCGCCACGCTGAACGAGGAGATCGGCAACATGAAGGGCATGGCGGCGACGGTCCGAGCGCACCCGGATTCGCAGTTCGCGGGCGCCATCGGCGCGGCGCTCTGGGGCGCGTACCGGTTCGACCGATTGGCGGCGCGCGGTGAGATGAACTGCGCGGCCTGAGTTCCCATTTTAGAGGTTTCGAACATGGCACTGTTGATCAACGACGGCTGCACCGCCTGCGATGCGTGCGAGCCGGTCTGTCCCAATAAGGCGATCGCCGCCGGCCAGCCGATCTACCTCATCGATGCGCTGAAGTGCACGGAGTGCGTCGGAGCCGAAGACGAGCCGCAGTGCCGGCTGGTCTGCCCGGCCGACTGCATCGTTCAAAATGCCGACTTCGTCGAAACGCGCGAGCAGCTGCTCGAGAAGTACGAACAGCTTCACTGCTGAGGGCGAGCGGCGCCCGGCGGAGCACGCGCGGACCGCAGTCCGCTCGGGTCGGCTTGCCGGGCAGTGCGGCGCGCGGGCGCAGGCCGCTCAGGACGCCGGACCGGATTGTACTCAGTCCAGAATTTCGCGTATTATGGTACGATAATAGTCGTTTGCCGCCTGCGACCTCGGGTGGCGCATCGAGCACGGTGCGGAGGAGTCGTGAAGGACCGGGTGAAACGAGCGCCGGCGCAAGCGCGCGAGCGCGCACGGCCGTCCCCCAAGGAGGCGGTGGCCGAGCCGCAGGCAAGCGAGGCGGGGACGCGATTGTCCGTGCGTGCGGCGCGGCCCGCGGACATCGAAGCCGTGACGGCGATCGATGCCGCTGCCACGGGACTGCCAAAGCCTGCTCACTGGCTCGAGTTGTATCAGCGGCAGGGAGCGTCGGTTGCGGCCCGGGTGATCTTTCTCGTCGCGACTCCCGCAGAGCAATCCGACCGTGTGCTCGGCTTCATCGTCGGTGAGATTCGCGCCTGGGAATTCGGCTCCGCGCCTTGCGGGTGGGTGTATGCGCTGTCGGTGGACCCGGGCGCACGGCTGCGAGGCGTCGCCGAGACGCTATTGGCCGCGATTGCCGCAGAGTTTCGCAAAGCGGGCATGACCAAGATGCGGACCATGGTCGCGCGCGACGACCGGCTGCCGATGATGTTCTTCCGCAGCGAGGGCATGATGGCAGGTCCCTATATTCAACTGGAAAAGGACCTGGAATGAAGCTGCAAGTCGCGAGCCAGCTCGCCATCTACTCCGTGCTGGAACTGATCGCCGAGCCGAACCGGCAACTGACGGTGGCGGATATCGCTGAGAAATACGCAGTCTCGACCAATCACCTGGCCAAGGTGATGAATGTGCTCGGTCGGGCCGGTATCGTGCGCTCGGTGCGCGGCGTCGGCGGCGGTTTCCAGTTCTGCGGCAACGCGCGGCGGACGACCCTGCTCGACATCATAGAACTGTTCGAGCCACGCGCCTCGCTCGCGCTGCAGGCGAGCGACCTGGGTGGGCGCACCGCCGAAGCGGGGGCCCTCGGGATCGTGCTGCAGGAGATCGACGATACCATCCGGACAACGCTCGGATGCATCACGCTTGCGACGCTGCGGGACCTTGCAGTGCGCGAACGCTCGAAATCCCGGGCGGCGTAGATGCCGGGGACACGGGCGCCTCCGCGACGGCGTGCCGTTTGATGGTCGCCACGTTTTCGGCGATGTGCCGCTGCAGGTGCGCGACCTGCTCGGGCGTCAGATGCCGGTACTTGCCGAGCACCTCGAGGTACTCGCTAAGGGGAGCCGGGTCGTCTACGGAGCGCGTCAGCCTGAGGCCGGCAGTGGGTGTGTACTCCCAGAGCAGGACGAAATTGCTCTCGACGGCCTTGCGCGCGACCTCGATGTTCTTCTTCGATGGGAAGCGCCAACCGGTCGTGCACGGCGAATAAACGTGCAGATAGGCGAAGCCGGTCTTGGAAGCCTGCAGGGCCCTGTCGAGCTTGAGGTAGAAGTCCGCCATGAACGCCGTCGATGCCGTGGCCACGTAGGCACATCGGTGCTCTACCATGATCAGCGGCAAATTCTTCGCGTCCTGACTCTTACCGTGTGATTCGCGGCCGACGGGAGTCGTGCTGGTCCAGGCCCCATACGGCGTGCAACTCGAGCGCTGCATGCCGGTGTTCATGTAACCCTCGTTATCGATAACCAGGAACAGTATTTCCTCGCCGCGCTCCGCCGCACCCGATAGTGACTGGAAGCCGACGTCTGCCGCGCCCCCATCGCCGGCGAGCGCCAGTGCAGTGACCTGTCGGCCCTTGCGCTTGTAGAAGCGTTTGAGTCCGGCGAGCATCGGGGCGGTATTGGTCAACAGAGGATGGAACACCGGAACCTTGGTGCCGGTGAGACCGTTGTAGCCGACCGCGCCCATTCCCGGCACGCAACCGGGCGGCGCGGCGACCACCGTGTCCGGCCCGACGCGGCGCAGCGTGTGCCTCATCACCAGCTCGGTATTGCATCCCTGGCATCCGGCAAGTCCCTGCACGAACAGATCCTCGAGCGAGCCGACTTCCTCGTAGATCCGCGCCATGGTCAGGTACTCGAGTGCGCCCGGTTTGCACGCGCGCACGCAAGCCGGGTCGCCGCCGCACTGATCACACTTGACGACGTGGCCGGCTGCTTCGTCGAGGGCAATGCCGGCATAGCTGCATCCGACGGTGCACAGCAGACAGTCGATGCACTTGCCGTGATCCCACTCGATCACTCCGGTTGCGGCATTCTTGGCGAGCGCGGCCGCCGGACAGCTCGGTACACACTCGGGGTCGGCGCACTGCCGGCACATCGCCAGCTCGAAGCGACCGGCATCGTCGGCGAGCACCTCGAGACGGGCGCGCTGCGGCGAGTCCGACGCGCTTTTCGCCTGCGCGCAGGCGAGCATGCATTTCCCGCAGCCGTCGCAGCGGTCAGCGTGGAAGACGATGGTGTTGTACGCAGGCATCGCGTGCACCTCAGCGCCAAAGGCTCGACATCAACAGGCGGCCCATCTCGCGCGGCTGGGCGAGAAAACGAGCGCGTACCGCGCTCAGGTCGAGGCGGCGCCGCACCAGCTGCCACATGACCCCCGGATCGATGGGCGTGTTGATCGCGAAGATGCCGTGCAGCCGTCCCTCGTCGAGAATGATCTTGAGGTAGCGTTGTGACTCGGCATCGCTGTATTCCACGACCTCGGCCCCGGGTGGTGCCGCGCCGCTTCCGACCGACACCGCATGGTGTCCGTAGTAGCGGTATGTGTTGAGCGGCACGGCCCCGCGGAAGCCTTCGAGAGCTCGGTCATCGGCCATGGCCATGCCGGCAATGCGTCCCTGCTCGACCGCATTCGGCAGGATGCCGTTCAGAACGGGGCGTGCGCCGTAAAAGCTTGCTGCCTGGGCGACGTCGCCCGCCGCCCAGATGCGCTCGGCGCTGGTCTGCATCGTCGCATCGACCACAATGCCGCGATCGCACTGGATACGCGAGTCGGCGAGGAAGTCGATCACCGGGGTGACTCCGGCGCCGATCAGCAGCAGATCGCCCGATACCGTCGAGCCGTCAGCGAGTTTGAGCGCGACACCTTCCGCTGCGGCCTCGATCGCCACGGCGCGCGCGCTGGTGCGGATCGTCACGTCTGCGCGCTCGAAAGCACGAGCAATGATCCGAGCGGCGTCAATGTCGAAATAACCGGGCAGAACCTGTTCCTGCTGTTCGATGATCGTGACGCGTGCGCCCCCTCTTGAGAGATTTTCCGCCGCGTGCATGCCGATCAGGCCCGCGCCCAGCACGATGGCTCGGCGGGTCTGCGGGAGCTGCGCCCGCAGTCTCAGAGCGTCTTCGAGCGTGCGCAGGACGTGGTACGGCACTGCATCGAGCCCCGGAATCGGCGGTATCACCGCTCGTGCGCCGGTCGCGAGCAGGAGCTTTTCGAAGCGCAGCCGGCTGCCGTCGTCGAGGTCCGCAACCCGATTGGCCGGGTCAATCCGCACGAGCGCGTGTCCGCAGCGGTAGGCGACGCGCGCGCGTGCAAAGTACTCATGGTCGCGCAGGAATACGCATTTGGGGTCTGAGCGCCCTGATACGACGTGTGGCAGCACCGTCGGAGAGTACGGCAGCTCCCGATCTCGTCCGATCACGGTCAGCGAGCCATCGGCGTCAACGAGGCGGATCGCGTGCAGAGCCGCAAGTGCCGCATGGCTTGCGCCCGCAATTAGGTAATGGGTCTGTTCCATCGCGGTAGCCTCGCCGGCGTCACTCCTGTGCGTCCAACCATACGGTGTCTCTCGGGCCTGCGACGTCTCGCATTTGTCCGACTGTCTCGATGACGTCCTGGAAATGCTCGACCGTGAGGTCGGCGCCTGCGAGTCCTCCGATGAACGATCGGGACGTCGGGGAGCGCGTGCCCCCCTGCAATGCCGTCACTACCTCTCGATACAAGGGCCCGCAATTCCACGCAAAATCAACGGAGCGGTCGACGACGCCGAAGGCGCGAAGCTTCCGCAGCGCGTCGGCGACGTCCGTAGCCGGGAAGGGGCGGAAAGTCTTCACTTTGACGAGGCCGACGCGTCGGTGCGCTGCTCGCGCCTCATCAACGGCGTCCTTGGCCGCGCCCGTCATCGATCCGAGCGTCACGATCGCGAAATCTGCGTCTTCCATCCGATAGCACTCGATCAAAGGTGCGTGATTGCGCCCGGTGAGGCGCCCCCACTCCCTGTGCGCGTCGCGGATCGCATCGAGCGCGCGATGCATGCCGGCGCACTGTCCGCGCCGGTAGCGCACGAACGTTGCCGGTCCTGCGCCGCCCGGACCGCCGGTCAGGGGGTCTACCGCCATCGGCCGGTCAGGGTCGAGCGCCGCGTGCCAGTTCACATCAGGCGCACCGAGAAACCTATCGACCGCGTCCTGCTCAGGCAGCTCGATGCGTGCCGTGCCGTAGGAGAGATAGTTGCCGTCGTGGCAGACGTTGACCGGCAGCATGACGTCGCGCTGCTCGGCGACACGATAGGCGATGATTGTCGTATCGAGTACTTCCTGTACAGTCTCGCAGTACATCTGCACCCAGCCCGCCTCGCGCACCGACATCGCATCCTGATGTCCGCCCCAAACGCACTGTGGCGTCAGCGTGTCGCGTGTGACGATCGACATCACTATGGGCAGGCGCAGTCCGGGCGTGCGCAGGTACGGCTCGAACATGAAGGCGAGCCCCGGACCCGAGGTGGCGGTAAAGGTGCGTGCGCCGGCGAGCGCCGCGCCCTGCAGGACCGACAACACGCTGTGCTCGCCCTCGGCGTCCACGAGCTCGGCCTGCAGTCGGCCGTCGGCGATGAATTTCGCCAGATACTCGACCAGCGAGGACTGCGGGGTGATCGGATACACGGCCACCATGTCTACGCGCGCGAGCGCGACCGCCAACGCTGCCGCCTCGTTGCCGTCACAAGCAAGCAGTCGACCGCTTGGTACGGGTGCGACCGCGGCCATCAGCCTCCCTCCTCGACCATCGTGATCGCATGATGCGGGCACTCGTGGGCGCAGATGCCGCACCCCTTGCAGGCCGCAAGGTCGATGTCGAACCACGCCGGCTTTTCGATTACGCATTGCACCGGACAATAGAGCCAGCAAACGGCGCACTTGACGCACTTGGTGCGGTCGACGACCGGCCGCAGGTTGCGCCAGTCGCCCGGCAGCATCGGGTTCGGCCGCGTTGCGATCGGGCACAGATCGTCCGGGATCTGTCGCGCATCGAAGAATGGGCGCGACTGGCGGATCACGCGGCGGCCTCGCGTTGCACATGATGGACGGCGGTTTGGTCGTAGCCGCATCGCAGTGCGCGCATGTTCTGCTCAAGGCCGGCGTCACGGAACTCCGACCCGAGCAGCGCCCTCTCGAGGGCCGCGAGCGACACCTGTCCCGTGGTGCGCGCAAATGCGCCGAGCATGATTGTGTTCGTGATCGCACGTCCGAAGATCTTCAGGGCGATCGCAACCGCGTCGCATAGCCCCACGGTGGTCACGGCGGCCGGCAGATCGAGCGCGCCGAGCGGCTTGTCCGTGGTCTGCACCAGAGTGGCCGAGGGGCTGAGCCCCCCGAAAATGTCGACGGTCCGGGACACCGCCGGATCGATGCAGATGACGCAGTCGGGATGATAGATATTTGTCATGCGGCGGATCTCGCGCGTGTCCATGCGCAGGTAGGCCGCCACCGGCGCACCGCGCCGCTCGAAGCCGAAGGACGGAATGGCGATCGAAAATTTCCCCTCATCGATGATCGCGGCGGCAAGGATCGTGGCCGCGAGGACGGTGCCCTGTCCGCCGCGGCCGTGAAATCGGATTTCGTACATCGTTGCTGCCCTTGGGCTCGCGCTTTGCGCCGCGCGCCGCCCGGCCTGCATGCCCCAGGCAGGTGCTGCGCCGCACAATCAACGCATTCTGGTATTATAATACCACAATAGGCTGGCGCAAGCGATTCCGGGAGCGGCTGCGGTGCCCCCGTTCGAAGTGAGACGCGATACCGATCGCCGGCGGTTCATGTGCCATGGGGCAGCGGCACGACCGCTTCCGTGTGGATCTGCCCGACTTGCGAGCTTCTCATGTTCAAGTGCGGTTTGCGTACTTCGTTGCGGGACGGCCTCGGCAAGTCCGTCGCCCGGATCAGGAAGTGAGATGACACAAGAAAACCGGTTACATAAACGGCGTCAACTGAAAAGACGACAATTGTCATACTGCAGAGCCCGCGGTGCCGCAAGTCAGCAGGCAGTCTCTCGTGCACTCCTGTACAAGGCCGTTGCGGGATCTTCCAAGACTCGCTCCAGTGCCGAGGCGATAATCCAGCGCCATGGTAAGGGGAGGGGTCTGACCATGGGCGCCGCGGCACGGCTGTACACAATGACGATCGGTGACCGGCAGATTGCAGCACCTGTGCGCGGCGACATCCTCAATCCCGCCGACGGGCCGCTCGTCGGGGGAAGTCCCACGAGTACTGCATCGCGCCTGGAGAACGTCGTCGGCGCCGCCGCTGCGACCCAGCCCCCCTTTGCGGCCCGCAGCCGCGCCGAGCGCCGCGCGGCTTGCGAGGGGATCGCCCGCATTCTGAGCGAAGATGCACGCGAGCCCGCCGCGTTCGTGACCCGGGAGGAGCGCAAGCCGCTGACGGGGTTGGGATGGGAATTCGAGCTGGCCGCGTGCGTCGCCAGGGCGCTCTGCGCTGCGTCGCTCGATTTGCCACCCAAGGTCATCGATGCCTCTCCCGATGGGCGCATTGAGCGGTACCGTGAGCCGATCGGTGTCCTGGGCTCGATGGTCCCGTGGAAACGGCCGTTGCTGATTGCCCGGCACATCGGGCCGGTGCTGTGCATCGGCAATACGGTGGCCATGACGCCCTCTCCGGTCACTACGCCCGGCACGTTGCCCAGGGTTGAGCGGTTGCAGGAGGCGCTGCACCCGTGCCTCTTGAATGCCGTGGCGGGTGATGATGCGCTGGGGGCGCAGCTCAGCCGTCATCCCCACAGCGGCCAGGTGGTTTCCGCCGGGTCGGCCGCTGCTGGGCGGAAGGTGATGGCGAGCGCTGTGTCCACTTTGAAACAATTCACTTTGGAGTTCGGCGGGAACGATCCCGGCATCGCGTTGGCGGATGCCGATGTCGGGCAGACCGTCGAGCGAGTGTTCCGGCACGCTTGCATCAACTCGGGACGGAACAGCGCCGCATTGCAGCGACTATCCGTGCATGAGAGCTTGCATGAGCGGTATTGCGCGGTATTGCACGAGCATGCCCGGGCGGTGCCGACGGGTGCGGGCATGCCGGAGGAGGCCCGGCTCGGGCCTTGGCAGAATGAGCCTCAGCTCGAGACGGTGAGCGAGCTGGTCGAGAATGCCAAACGGCAGGGCGGCAAGCTGTGCCACGGCGGCGAGCGCTCGAAGGGCCGCGGATTTCTCTATTGCATCACACTGGTCGATGCCGTGAGCGATGGCGTCCGGCCGATGGACGAGATGCCGTTTGCTCTGAGGCCGCCCATCGTGCGCTGCGGTGCACTCGACGAGCCGGTTCTGCTGGCGAACGCCAGTGGCTATGGGCTCGCCGCGCGTGTCCCTCGCAGCGGCGGCGGTTGTGGTACTCGCGTGCATCGGAGGGCGCGTGCTGCGGATACTTTCCCCCAGGCCAGCTCATGCCGCGGCCGACCACGGTCATGGGGGTGTTCTCGATGAGCGCTTGGCGGGCTGGTACCATCGGCGGGTGCCGACCGACATTGCAGGATTCGGCTTCACGGTCAGCGGCAACGCCCGCGGGTATCGATATCAATTGCCGATTCCGGTGACCGCGGTGAAAGAGTCATTCCGATGCTCGGAGGGCGTGTGACAGAGGAATCCCTGGAGCGAGTGAGCACCGACGAGCTGCGTCATGTCCAGCTTGAACGGCTGCGCTGGTCGGTTCGCCACGCATACGCGCACGTCGAGCACTACCGTCGCAGCTTCGAGGCGCATGGGGTGCATCCAGACGATCTGCATACGATCGAGGATCTGGCGAAATTCCCCTGTCTCACCAAGCAGGATTTTCGTGCCAATTACCCGTTCGGACTGTTCGCGGTGCCCCGCGAGCAGGTCGTGCGAATTCACGCATCGAGCGGCACCACCGGCAAGCCTACCGTAGTGGGCTACACCGCCCGCGACATCGACATGTGGGCGAGTCTGGTCGCCAGGTCGATTTGCGCCGCCGGAGGGCGACCGGGGCACCTCGTACACATCGCCTACGGATACGGCTTGTTCACCGGAGGGCTGGGGGCGCATTACGGGGCCGAGAGACTCGGTTGCTCAGTCATCCCGATGTCCGGCGGAAATACGGAGCGTCAGGTGCAGCTGATCCGCGATTTTCGTCCAGACATCATCATGGTGACTCCCTCGTATGCGCTCAATATCGCCGAGGAATTCACCCGTCAGGGATTGGACCCGCGCGACAGTTCGCTCAACATCGGTATCTTCGGCGCCGAGCCCTGGACGGAGGGCATGCGCAAGGAACTGGAGTCGCGCCTGGAGCTCGATGCCCTCGACATCTACGGCCTGTCGGAGGTCCTCGGTCCGGGGGTGGCAAGCGAGTGTGTGGAGACGAAGGACGGACCGGTGATCTGGGAGGATCATTTTTATCCGGAAATCATCGACCCTCAAACCGGAGCGGTGCTGCCCGATGGGCAGGAAGGCGAGCTGGTGTTCACCTCGCTCACCAAGGAGGCCCTCCCCGTCATCCGCTACCGCACCCGGGATCTGACGCGGCTTCTGCCGCCGACCGCGCGCTCGATGCGGCGGATGGCGAAGATCTCGGGTCGCAGCGATGACATGATGATCATCCGCGGGGTCAATGTGTTCCCATCCCAGATCGAGGAACTGGTGCTGCGCATCGACGCACTGGCACCGCACTATCTGCTCGAACTCACGCGCGAGAGACATCTCGATGCCCTGACGGTGCATGTGGAAGCACTCGGCGCCGAACATGACAGTGAAGCCGCGCGATGCGATGCAGCCACCCGGCTGGCGCAATCCGTGAAGTCCTACATCGGCGTCAGCGTCAGCGTGGAAGTGCACCATCCGGGCACGATCGAGCGCTCGTCGGGCAAGGCGAAGCGGCTGTCGGACAAGAGGGGGCTGTGATGAGGAGGCGGGCCGGGGTGCGCCAAGGCGCGCTGAGTGGGGGTGTTGGGCACCGCGGGGGCGGCCATGTCCGAGGCGGCGGACAAGTCGGCGGCAAGGGGGTACGATGTATCTCCGTCCAATGGTTCCTGCCGTGTACGAGTCATACCTCATCGCCGCACAACCGCTGCGGGAGCGCTTCGGGTTCTTCCAGGCGACCATCGAGCGGCTCTTCTGTCCCACGCAGGTGCTGCCGCGCTACCCGTCGTGGCAGCCGTTCCAGGGGCTGGTCGAGGCCTCGGTTCTGGGTAGCGTGCGCCTCGCCAAGGTGGCGACCGCGGCCTGCGTTGTGCGCCGGCGGCCCGAGGATATCGGCCGCTTGAGTGAAGCGGCGTACCTGATCAAGTTTCAGACCAAGGGGGAGGCGTCGTGGTCGCAGCGCAACCGCGAGGTGCGCCTGCGGCCGGGAGACTTCGTGGTGTGTTCGGTCGCAGAGCCTTATCGGCTGGAATTTGTCGGCGACTACGAAATGCCGGTGCTGGCCCTGTCCGCGGAGACGATGCGGCGGCTGACTCCCGATCCCGATCGGTTCATCGGGGTGCGTATGGGGGCGGAGGATGCGGACTGTGGATTGCTCAGCGGCTTCGTAACGCAGGTTGCATCAAAGATGCAGCGGCTGTCCGAACCGATGATCGCGCGGGTCGAAGCCAACGTTCTCGATCTGCTTGGCGCGGTGCTCAGCGTGCGGGGCCGCGCGCGCCGGCCATCTGCGCAACAGCTGATCGGGCAGATCAAGGTGTATGTCGCGCGGCACGTGCGCAATGCTCGACTGAGCGCGACGATGATCGCCGCCGCATTCGGCATGAGTACGCGGCGTGTACACGCGCTGTTCGAGACTGAGCCGTTGAGCCTTGGCCGCTATATCCGCCAGCTTCGTGTCCACGAGTGTCGTCGCGCGTTGCATGAGGGGCTGTGCTTGACGATGTCGCTGACCGAAGTGGCTCTGGAGTGGGGCTTTTACGATTTGTCGCACATGACGCGCTGTTTCCGCGCCGAATTCGGCATGACACCGGGTGAGGTGCGCGTGCGCGTTGAACCTGTCCGCGCGCTTCAGGTTGACGGAGCAGCCGGCTGACTGCGACGCGTGTGCGCCGGTCGATCGGGACGCAGAGGACCCATCGCTACGCGAGGATAATTTCCCCGTTGAACTCGACGTCGAGTTCGAGGCCGGCGATCTCGAGGGTCGCCTTGACGGGGAACGACTCGTTGCCCGTAATTGCCCCCCTGGCGAGGGCCTTCGCCACGGCCTGTTCGATTTCGTGCTGGCCATTGAGGCCGAACGTCTTGAGGAACTTGCGCACGCTCAGGTTGAATGCTTCTTCGTTCATACTGGGTACCTCACGAAAGTCAAGCCTGCCTTCTTCCGGGCGCCGTCCCGCCGATATCGTCCGCTCCGCCCGCAGCGCCGTCAATACGATTTGCCGATCGGCAGCATCCTCGGCAGGCGCTGGCGAGCGTCACTCTTGCGGCGCTCGGTGCGACGATGACCCGACAGCGGTGCCGGCTGGCGGCCGTCCACCGGCCCCTCCCGCGCCGCCGCGACCAGGCTGCCCGAGTGGTCCGACGCAAAGTCGGCGCCCAGCGGGGGCGGCGCCTGGGGAAATGAGAGGAACAGGCCTGGCAGTGCAGATGCATTGCGCGATATGGCACGTCGGGACAATTTTGGGGCAAAGTGAAGCAAGCGGGATCCTGCCATCGGGACTAGGATTTCGAGTGACGGGCGTAATCCATGCGTGCGGCGCAGTGGCCGCACGCCGCAGCAGGGGCGAGGCGCCCCGGCAAAGCTATCGGGAGCGTATCTCATGTCATCCTTCGCGCTGACCATCGGTGGCAAGGCCGTGACCACAACGCGGCAGATCGATGTCCTCAATCCATTCGACGAATCGATCGCCGGACGCTGTCCGGAGGCGACGATCGAGCATCTAGATCAGGCGGTGCGCGCGGCACGCGAGGCGCTTCCGGGCTGGTCATCGACGCCCGATGCGCAACGCGCGGCGAAGCTCATGGACATTGGCGAGCTCATTGAGCGGCATCAGGCGGAACTCTCGAGGCTAATTACGCTCGAGCAGGGCAAGCCCCAGAGCGGGCCGGGCGCCAATTTCGAGGTGGCGGGCGCCTGCGCTTGGACGCGGGCGACCGCGTCGCTGAGTCTACCCGACGAGACGATCCAGAACGATGACGTTGCGCGCATCGTGATCCGACGCAAGCCCGTCGGTGTGGTGGGGTCCGTCACGCCTTGGAACTGGCCATTGTTGATCGCTACGTGGCATGTCATGCCAGCGGTCCGCGTCGGATGCACGGTCGTCATCAAGCCCTCGCCCTTCACGCCGCTGTCAACTCTGCGGCTCGTCGAGTTGATGAACACGGTGCTGCCGCCTGGCGTAATCAACGTGGTGACGGGAGGCGCGGAGGTCGGTGCGTCGCTCACGGGCTATCCGGGCGTTGACAAGCTCGTCTTCACCGGATCGATTGTCACGGGGAAGAGGGTCATGGAGAGCGCGTCGCGTTCCCTGAAGCGCGTGACGCTCGAGCTCGGAGGAAATGACGCCGGCATCGTCTTGCCCGGAACGAACATCGAACCTCTGCTCGAGAAGCTATTCTGGGGTTGCTTCATCAATGCCGGCCAGACGTGCGCGGCGCTCAAGCGGCTGTACGTGCACGAGTCGCAGTATGCCGAGGTCGTGGAGCGGTTTGCGGCGTACGTTGAGAAGATACCGGTCGGTAACGGTCTCGACCCGCAGACGCTCATCGGTCCGGTCTCGAACCGCATGCAGCTTGAGAAGGCGATGGGGCTGGTTGAGGAGGCCCGTTCGCGCGGGGCGCGCATCGTGACGGGCGGCAAAAAGCCGGAGGGGCGCGGATTCGTATACCCTCTCACGGTGATCGCCGACGTCACGGACGAGATGCGGGTCGTGAAGGAGGAGCAGTTCGCGCCTATCATTCCTATCGTGCGCTATCGCACGATAGACGAAGCGATCCAACGGGCCAATTCGCTCGAAGTCGGCCTGGGGGGATCGGTCTGGGGAGACGATCCCGAGGCCGCCGCGAGCTACGCCGCGCGGCTGGAATGCGGCACCGCGTGGGTGAATCAGCACGGGGTGATCAACCCCATGACGCCGTTCGGCGGCGTGAAGTGCTCGGGCATTGGCGTTGAGTTCGGCGTGGATGGATTGAAGGAATACACGACGGTTCAGGCACTCAACGTTGCACGCTGAACGCGACCGGAATCGCTGCTGCGCGGTTCACGGGCAGCGGCCGAGTGGAGTTTCTGCCGAGGTGGCGTTTAGAAAACTCGAAGTGACGGTCCGCGACCGCAAGCCGGCGCAAGATGGATCGCCGTCGGCGAGTTCGGCAAAGCCTTTCGATCCGATGCGAGCGCTCACACGCTTGCGCCCTCGGCCCGGAGGGCCGGGCAACGAATGGCGCCTCATTTCGAGGATGGAGACGTCGCAGAGTATCGCTTCCAGTCCGCGGCAGAGCTGAACTGCGCACGGGGTAGAATCGAGTCGTACCCGAGTTTGACCGTTGCGCGCGCATGAAGGGCGCGCCACATCGTCGCTGAGGGGATACAGGTCGGCGTCCTCGGACAGCGCAAGGAACCGCTCGAGCGAGTCGCCGGTGAGGTCGGCGGGCGGACGAACGCCGCGTGCCCTTCCCGCATCGAGGATATGCGCAGTGATTGCGTACACTGCCGCACTTCGGGAACCTCGATGCTCACGGGCGCCGTTATCGTGGCAGCCGGGGGGCTTGAAAATCGTCGAGGCGAGCACTCGCGCTTTCAGCCGGTGAGCGCACCGCGAATGAGACCGCGCCCCCCGCCGTGACTCAGCGCGGTGCGGGTTGCGAGTATTCCTCCGCGCGAGTCGTGGTGTCCAATCATCGCCTATCGACGCGTTGAAGTTCCGGCCCGCGTGGCCGCACGACCGCGTAGCCCGGTGCCTTGGCGTTCCGATAAGCGAGGACGGCCGGAAGATAAATCGCGAGATACGCCGAGGCGGCCCGATCGGCCTCGCGATACATGTCCTTAGTCAACGCGCCGTGCTCGAGCATCGATAAACAGAACATCAGATCGGCGATCTCGATGGCGCGGTAGAACAGGCGCGAGCGATTCGCGATCTGTGGCAGCTCGAAGACGCTCGCGATATGCTGCTCGTAGAGCCGCGCGATGGCGATGTCGCTTTGTCGGTCGTACAGCTTGAGTGCGGGAGGCGTCTTCGGTCCAATTTGCAGCTGCCGAGCGGCAGGGTTCGCTAGGTAGAAGGCGGCGCCACGCTTCGTCAGGGCCCTGACCACTGCCTGCCACGTCTCAAAACGCCCGCGAAGGGGCTGCGAAAGCACATCCGTCAATTCCTCCTGCACCACGACCAGCAGCGCCGCGTAGAGAGCTTGGATGTCCGCATAGAAATGATAGGCGGAGCTCTTGGGAACGTCTGCCCTGGCGGCAACGTCCGCGAGGCTCACCTGATCGAGATCGCGTTCGGCAAGCAGCGCACGCGCCGACTCGAGCAGCCGCCTGCGCCGCTCGATGCCGCGCACGTGCCATGAGCGCTTGCGATTCCCGATCAGCGCCATCTAGGAACTTCGGACCTGCGGCGGCATGAAGCCTCATGCGGCGTGAGATGGCAAGTGATTGACTTCATTGGAATCGCTTGGTGTTTCCCAATGCGGCGCCGGATCGAGGGGCCGCGCGCGCGGCGGAAGGCCAAAGTGGATACCGACTACCGGAATTCCGATTGACACGACAAGAAACATGAATATACTCGACTTAAATCGAGTATTAAATCGATATTTTAAAGGTAATCCGGCGGGGGACCTCGGGGGCGGGGAGGTGAGCTATGCGCAATATGCCGGCTGCCGGTGGCGACTACGAACGCAACTTCATCGGCTTCGAAGCGTGCAACGAGGCGCTCCGGGGCATCTGTGGCGCGTATCAGGTTGCCTCGGAACGCTGGCGGGAGTTCCGGGGAGGCATCAACACACGTCAGGCCGGATCGTTCGACTTCGCCGACGTGACGTTGTCCGGCGGTCGAGTCGTGCGGGACAGAGATGACCGGCACTACCGCGGTGACCACTTCTTCCTCATCCTGCAAGCCTCCGGTGCAGCGCGAATGCGGCAGCGCGGTTCGGAGGCGTCGCTGCAGCCCGGGGACTGCACTCTGATCGACTCCCGCTTCCCATCGGTCTTCGAAGTCGGCCCCGGATTCCACCAGTACTCGTTCCATCTGCCGACGCGCCTCATGAGGGAACGCTTCGGTGACCGTGAAGTGCCACTCGCCACCTGCATCCGTTCCGATTACGGCGCGGGCGCGCTGCTTTCCGAATTGCTTCGCGCGCTCGTGAGCAACGCATCCACGATCGGCGATCTCGACTTGACTGGAATGACGCTGGAGCTGCTTGCAAACGCACTCGGTCTGGCCGCCGAACGGACAACGCGGATTCAAGGGGCGCGGCGAGCGATGAGCTTGCGGGAAATCACGCAGTATGTCGACGCAAACATGGACAGCCCCGAACTGTCGCCCAAGTCGATCGCGGTCCATTTCAACACCTCTGTGCGCCGGCTTTATCGGCTGGTGAGGGCGGCCGGCTGGACTCCAGCATCGCTTATCTGGTCGAGGCGCCTCGACCGTGCGCATGAGCTGCTCACGCAGGATGCTCAGCGCGCGCCGATCATCGAGGTCGCGCTCACGTGCGGTTTCAAGGATGGTGCGCACTTCTCGCGCGCCTACCGCAAGACGTTCGGTCATTCGCCGAAGGCAGAACGTCACCTGGCAGCCGATGCCTCGACGGTGATGGCCGATTCCGCCCAGCACAACGGCAGTCCCTCGGCTCTGCCGGCGGATGGTTACTGATCTAGGCTGGAGTTCCGTGCGCCGTGAAAACGTGCGCGCTCTCAGCGGGAGATAGACCCACCCGGCAGACTATCGCTCCAGCCGGTGGCCATCGGAGCGGTTGCTCAGGTAACGAAGCGACCGAAGCCTTCGAGGAAAAGGGTCACCATTGGGTGATTCTGCGCACACGCGGGTTACAACGACTAGTGAACGTTGAGCAGGTCCCGAAAACGGAGCCGCGGATGCCGACCCTGTCGGAACTCGGGGGAAGGCTGGTATCGCTGGCGAAGCGAGCGATGAGTGCAGCTGGCCGGTCCGCCGGGATAGTGACGGTGGCACGCGTGTGTAGGGAGAGTGATGCGACACGGGAAGTCCTTGAGGGGCGGACGACGGCGCCCAACCGGAGTCCCGCGAGGGAGTGGCCGGCCCGCTCGAGGATGGCGAGCGCGCCGAGAGATTGGCCAGCGTGCGTTTGCACACCTTTTTCCCGACGCCAGCAGGTACGTGGGCCGGGAGCCGTGGCTCGGGACGGCATCGATGTGCACGGCTACAAGATCGCACGGAGAATATAATTGGCCAAGCAAAGGCGCACCATTGTACATGGCGACACTCTGCACCCTCTGAACCCCTGTTCTGATCGCTCAAGTCACAGAAAAATCAGCCCCTCAGTGACACCAATGACTCAGGGCCGAGGGAAGAACTTCTAGGACGTCGCGGCAGGGGTTATGCGATATGAAACACCCGTGCCGCATTTCCGCCGTATACCTTCGCCTTCACGGCATCGCTCAAAGGCGCCGTATCCATGAAACGTACGGCGGGTTCCATCGGCTGATAGGGGTAGTCGATGGCCCACATGACGTTGTCCTCACCGAGCACATCGATGGAGTATTTCAGTGCCAGATGGTTTTCCTGTCCGCTGGTCGTGATCACGAAGTTGCGCTTCAGGTACTCCGACGGCTTCAGTTCCAGGCGCGGCGCCGCGCCCACCACCACGGCCTCATCGTGCATGAAGTCCAAGCGCGTGACCCAGAACGGCAGTCCCTCGCCCATGTGCCCGAGAACGATCTTTAGTCTGGGAAACCGGTCGAACAGACCGCAGAAGATCAGGCGCAGCGCGTGGGTGCTCGTCTCGATCCCGTATCCCCATAAGGCCGCTTCCATCCAATACTTGTCGAGGGGGCGGTCAAAGCCAGCCATCGGCGCCCGCGGGTGCAGGTAGATGGCGGCATCCAGCGCTTGGGCGGCCTCGAAAAACGGATAGTACCTCTCGTCGTCATAGTACTGGTCGTTGGTATGCGAGTTAACGATCAATCCATTGAGGTGCAGCGAACCGATGGCGCGCTCGATCTCCCTGGCCGCACGCTTCGGTGAATGGGGCGCAAAACACCCGAGGGCCGCATACCGACGCGGATGCCGTGCAATGATCTCGGCAAGCCTGTCGTTAACGAGTTGGGCGTATTCGGTCGCCGTATCCGCGTCGAACATCTGAACGCCCGGCACGGTGATGGAGAGGACCTGCATGTCGATACCGAGCGCATCCATTTGCTTGAGCCGCATGTCGTCGACGTCGACCAGCTTCGGCACAAACTGTGCGTTGTATCCGGTGACCCCATCGCCGTAGAGCGCACGAATGAGAACCAGGTCTTTCGACGTGCCCCCCGTCTTCGCGATTTTGTTCAGTTCGCGCGCGATTTCGGGTGTGTTGAAGGCCTCTTCGCACGCGATTCTCCTCATATCAAGCCTCCGCAAGAACGGCGAGCATCAGATCAAGCGCGGCGAAGAGATAGCGGCGCGGTATGGTGAGCGAAGGCATCAGGCGCAATACGTTTCCATTGCGACCGCAGGGCACCATGATTATGCCGCGGCTCAGGCTTTCCATCACGACACGGCCGACCCGCTCGGGCCTTAGCGGTGTCTTCGACGCGCGATCCTCGACCAACTCGATGCCGATCATCAAGCCGCGGCCGCGCACCTCCCCGATGAGCGGGCAGTCGGTGGCGCGCAGTCTCTGCATGGTCTCGAGCCCGAGCTCGTGTGCGCGTTCGATGAGGGCTAGTTTCGGGTCCGTGAGCAGCTCGATGTTAGTCAGGCAGACCGCGGCCGAAAGGGCGTTCGCCGCGAAGGTGCCGGGCTGAGAGCCTGGCGGGATGTGTCCAGCCAGATCTGCGCGCATCGTAACGCCGGCCATCGGCAGGTCGCCCCCCATGCCTTTGCCGAAGGTGAGCAGGTCTGGCTTGACCCCGGAATGCTCGATGGACCACATCTTGCCAGTGCGGCCCGCCCCCGCCTGCACCTCATCGGCGATGAGCAGCGCGCCGGACTGGTCGCATGCCTTGCGCAGAAGTCGCAGGAACTCGGGTCCCGGCGCGACGTAGCCGCCTTCACCCTGCACAGGCTCGACGATCACTGCGGCAACGTCGTCCGCTCCCGTATAGCGCGTATTGAGCAGATAGTCGACGTATTCTCCTGCGATCTGTTCGGCGCTCTTTGATGACGTGTCGAACGGAAAGCGGTACGCATAAGGGTAGGGCGCATGAATCACCCCGCCCATGAACGGGCCGTACCCCGCGCGATACTGATTGCCGGTTGTCAGCGCGTTCGAGGCGTTCCAGATCCCGTGGTAGGCCCCGTGAAATGCGAGGATCTGCTGTCGGCCCGTCGCCCGCTTGGCGAATTTCACGGCCGCCTCGACGGCATCGCTCCCGCTCTGCGTGAAATACGTGACGCAATTGTCGCGAAGTCCGTCCGGCATGATCCCGGCGATCGTGGCGGCGAGATCGATGCGCTTGGAGTTGGTGATGTCGGAGGCGTGCATCAGGCGTTGCGATTGCGTGTGAATCGCCTTTACGACCGCGGGGTGGCAGCGACCCACGCTGTTCACTCCCACGCCTGCGGAGAGGTCGATGTACAGATTGTCGTCCGGGTCTTTGACCGTCACGCCGAAGCCCTGATCGAAGACCATCGGGAACTCGCCACCGCCGCGGGCGAGGGACTCGCGGCGCGCCGAGCGCTCGAGCGCCTGGCGCTCGAGCGGACCGGGGACCGCGCGGGTCTTCAACCGCGGCGCGTCCGGCCAGGAGAGCTTTTCGAGCTCCGTTTCATTGATCATTGGATGCTGCCTCTTCCGTCTGGCTGACATTTATTATCCTACGCGAAGCACCGCGGCGGGTTCTTGCCCCGCCGCGCCAGGTCCTTGCTCGCGGCTGCCAGGCGGTGATCGCGGTTGGCAGCGTCAGACAAGAAACCCGGTCCGGCCGGGAGTAACGTCCGGTCCATGTCGGATCTGCCAATAGGCAATTGCAAGAGCGGCGCGACGAGGCGCACGGCCGATCTTGCGCCTCGCCCGCAGCCCGTAGTCGGTGCAGGGCGCCCGTGCGCCCCGCAGTCGGTCGCCGCGGTCGCCGGCACAGGCAGGTACCGCGCTGGTCGCTGGTTACCCATCTGTCCGATGCTTAAGACAGATTTGTTGGACCGTCGGGCGCCTGCGGAAGGCGCGCTGGGGACGGTCAATAGTAGAGTCAACGCTAGGCGCTGCGTGCCGGCGCGCTTGCCATCAGACGGCGGGCGTGAGCCGCTCAACCCTTGAACCGAGGATCCCGTCCATGGCATTCCCGATGAAGTTTCACCGTGTTGGTCTGCGGTTCCTTGTGGCTCCGCCGATACTGTTGCTCGCGCACATCGTCGGCGCACGTGCCGCCGATGCGCAAGCGCCGCCGCCGAGCCAGTTGACGCTGCAGCCCATCGTGGTGACGGCGACGCGCTTCAGAACCACGGTTCAGGACACTGCCATCAGCATCACCGCGATCACCGGCTCACAGATCGCATCCCGGGGAATCTCCGACATTGACGCGCTGGTCAGTTCGGTGCCCGGCATCGCTGTGCGCAACACGGGAGGCGCTGGCGAACAAGAGTATGAGATCCGCGGTCTGAACTCCCAGGGCGGCAACTCCTCGATGGTGGGCATGTATTTTGGTGACATACCGCTGTCGACGGCCATGGGCTCCCAGTTCGGCAAGCTCATGACGGACGCAGGCACCTATGACTTTCAAAGGGTCGAGGTGCTGCGCGGTCCGCAGGGAACTCTCTACGGCTCGAGCTCCATGGGCGGAACGATTCGAATGCTGCCCAATCAGCCGCAGCTCAACACCTTCGCGGGCAATTCCGAGGAGGTGCTGTCAGACACCGTATCCGGAGGCGGCCTCAACCATCAGGAAAACGGCATGATAAACATGCCACTGGGTCATACCGCCGCGGTGCGCATCGTGGGCTCCTTCAGCAACAACAGCGGATGGATACAGCAGCGGGTGATACAGGACGGAGCAGTCGGTACCGATACCGGGACCTTTCCCAACCTGAGCCGTCCGAGCAATTTCTATACGGCACCTCTGCAGTCAGACTTGAAGGGAGTGAACACGGCCCTGATCGAGTCGGTTCGCGTAGAGCTTCTCTGGAAGCCGACCGAGAATTTTTCGATCGAGCCGATCGCGATGTACCAGCTGGTCCATCAGGGCGGGCTTCCGGCGGTCGATGTGAACGGGAATCCGACGCACCCCACGTTGCCGAACGTTCTCGCGCACTGGGAGATCTACTACGCGCCAGAGCCACAGACGGACAGCTTGAGCTTCGGCAGCCTGAAAATGGTTTATCGGTTTCCCGCATTCTCGATCACTTCGGACACCGGATTCTGGCACCGCAACTTCATCAATTTGCAAGATTGCACGGAGATGATCGCCGGTGCGATCGGTCTGCCGGCGTACGACGCGGCCGCGGGCGGCCTCGGGCCGTGTTCGGGTTCCAAGGGTAACAACATGGAGCAGGACTACACCCGCCAGATCTCCCAGGAGCTTCGCTTCACCTCGACGACCTCGGGACCGGTCCAATGGGTGGCCGGCTACTTCTACCAGGATTTGTATTCCGAAGACGATATCTCTTCGATGTCTCCGCAAGCGACTCCGATTCTGGGCGGCCCGAACAACTTCGTCGACAGTATGCCGGAGGTGATGATCCAGAACGCAGAGTATGGGCATGTGCAGTGGCGGTTCTCGCCGCATTTGGCAGTGGCGCTCGGATTCCGGCACTACCACTACAGCCTGAGGGAAACATCCACGGAGTTCGGCGCGTTCAGCGTGCTGGCAGTAGAAGGCAATACCGTTCCTTACAATTCTGCAACCTCGCTCTCCGCCAGCGGCACCGTACCAAGTTTCACTCTGACGTATAACATTGACCGTGAGCACATGCTGTACGCGCGGATCGACAAGGGGTTCCGCCTCGGCGGGGCGAGTGGAACGGCGGGGCCGATCCCGGTGGTCCCGCTCACCAATACCAACCCGATCCTCGCGGCCCAGGCCGCCAACGAATGCGGTCTGCAGGAAAAAGTTCTGCTGACGGCCTGCAGTCCAAGCGTATTCCTGCAGGGCCCGACTACCTACGGATCCGACTCACTTTGGAGCTATGAGCTCGGCGAGAAGTCGACATTCCTGAACGACCGCTTGATCGTCAACATTGATGGCTATTTGGAGGACTGGTACCACCCGCAGGTGCCGACCAATATCGACGGATTCGGGTTCACCGTGAACGGCGGTAACGCCCGGATCAAGGGCCTCGAGGGCGAGATCGAGGGCCTGCTGCCCGGTGGATTCAAACTGTCACTGAATGCAAGCTACATCCGTGGTGAGTTCGTTCAAGGCAATGCTCTCGCGGGATACCCGGCGGGCACCCCGATCCCGGATACGCCGGAGGTGTCGGGGTCTGCGGTGCTCAGCTGGGAGCACGAGCTGAACGGCAACCTCTCGATGTTCAGCGTCGTCGAAGAGGACTACACAGGGGCCAGAACCGACCTGCCCTTCGGCGTGACCGCGACGCTGCAAACGCTGAATCAGCTCCTGATTCACATGCCGGCGTACAGCATAGCCAACTTCCGCGTTGGGCTCAGGGGCGAGCGCAGCGGTGGCGATCACTGGTCGGCGGCGTTGTTCGTGAACAACTTTATGAACAATCTCGTGCTCATAGATCCGAACCCCCAGCTCTCGTTGCAAGACACGGCGTACATGCGCTTCACGATGAGCCAGCCGCTCACTGCCGGTATCGATGTGAGCTATTCGTTCCGCTGATCGCCGCGGTGGCGGCCACGAAGTTTCCGGCGAGGCGGCTGTCGCTCTGCCGGTGCGTACGGACGCGGCCGCGGTATGATGTGCTCCTGTTCGAGCGATGTCTCGAGGTGGCTGGGCCGCCGGGGGTTCATTCGGCTTGAAAATCGGGGGCCGAATTGGGCTCGGCCGCGAACCCGGCTGAGAGGCGTCTCGGCGGCCCTGGGGAGGATGGATGGCTGATCTGATGGCTCACCGGTTGCAGGGGAATCGGCTGCGCGAGGGAGCCGTGGGCACCGGCGCGGTCACTTTCTTCGTTGTGTCCGCCGCAGGCCCGCTGGTTGCAATCGCGGGGGGCTTCCCCATCGCAATGCTGTTGGGGGACGGGCCGGGCTTGCCCGCGATGCTGCTAAGTTGCACGGCCATCCTGCTCCTCTTCGCGGCCGGTTACACGGCGATGGCGCGATACGTCGTTACGGCCGGGGGATTCTATGCGTTTGCTGCGCGTGGCCTCGGGGGCATCGCAGGCGGCACAGCGGCGGCGATCGCAGTCGTGGCGTACAACGCAATGCAGGTGGGCATCTACGGTATGTTTGGCGCCGCTGCCGGAGCCCTTCTCCGGCAGTACGCGGGGATTGAGTTTCCCTGGTACGGTTATGCATTACTGGCGGCCGCCAGTGTCGCTGTGCTGGGATATCGGCAGGTGGATCTTTCGGCGAAGATCCTAGCCGTTCTGGTCAGCGGCGAGTACCTGGCGGTATTGATTCTGGACGTGGCGATCCTTCTGAGCGGCGGAGCGCACGGCGTGACGTTCCAGTCCTTTACGCCCGCCGCGGCGCTCGGCGGCTCGCCGTCCATCGCGCTCCTGTTCTGCTTTGCGGCCTTCATGGGGTTCGAGGCGACGACGATCTACGGGGAGGAGGCTCGGGACCCGGAGCGCACCATCCCGCGCGCGACGTACTTGGCGGTTCTGCTGATCGGTGGCTTTTATGTCTTCTCGCTCTGGTGCCTTGTGGTCGGGTCGGGCGCCGGCGGTCTTCTCGCGCACCTTAAGGCCATGCCGGACCCGACACGGTTTCTGTTCGAATTGGCCGATCAATACGTTGGTCCCTGGCTGTCGGCGATCATGAGCATACTGTTCGTCACCAGCGTCTTCGCCGGCCTGCTGGCGTTTCACAACGCGGCGGCGAGGTACTTCTACGTCCTGGGCAGGGACGGACTGCTACCGAGGCGGCTCGGGCGCACTCATGCCCGTCATGCGAGTCCGCATGTCGGCTCCATGGTGCAGTCGGCGATCGCTGTGGTGGTCGTGGCGGTGTACGCGGCGCTGGGCGCCAATCCACTGATCACGCTGTTTGCCTGCGTCACCAACGTCGGAACGCTGGGCGTAATCGCGCTCATGGCGCTGGCATCGGTTGCCGTCTTGGCGTTCTTTTCCCGTCGGGACGCGCCGATCGGCGGGCTCGTGCGAACGCGGATCGCGCCGGCACTCGCCGCGGCGGCGCTGCTGGTCATTCTGGCGCTGGCCGTCGTGCATTTTGATGTCTTGACCGGCTCGAAGGGGATGCTGCGAATTGTGCTGCCGAGCCTCATTCTCGCCGCTGGGTGTCTCGGGGCGCTCGGCGCGTGGCGCCTTCGCAAGACCGACCCCGTCCGTTACGGGCAGCTCGGCCTCGGAATCTCCGCGGCGTCGGGTGAGCCGTCCGGCAGTCCGATGGACGGGGCGATCGATTTGCCCACTCCAGGCGGCGGGTGATCGGGGCGCATTCGACGCGACAGCGTCTGCGGGTTGGTATGCTCTCTTTTGTAGCGGAATCCGGCAGGTGACGCGCAGGCTGTTTGGCCTGAATCTCGGCCATTGCGGGCCGCCTGGCCCGAGTTTGACAGTTGCGCGCGCATGAAGGGCGGGCGCGCGAGGCGGGGGCGAGCAATTTCATAGGGTCATGCGCGAGCGGGCACGAGTTTAGCGGAAAAGTCATAGCTACATGGAGTGCGTAAGTTCGGCTTCTCAGAAGGTACGAGTGCGCGTATCAGTGGATACGTGCCCTGGCGCGAGTCCCGCCCGAAACGCGCCGACGGCTCGCTCCTCAGCCATCTGCGGCTCGCCGAGAAGGTATGGGATGCCGAGCACGGCCGCGCCCGCATCAAGATCATCCACAACGGCGGCCGTGCCGACGACCCAGTGAATACCGAACGGCTGCGGCGTCTGGCGCAGAGCATCCTGCGCCGCTGCGCGCCCGCGGAGATCGTCGCCGAGAGCCCCCCTGAGGGCTCGTTGCGGCCTTCAGCTGTGCGCAGACGTGCGCCTCACCAAGAACGACCACCCGCGCATCGATCAGGCCAACGTCGATGCGCTCGCCACGCGGGATGGCAGGTTCGTCGTGCACAGCAACGACGACACGTTGAGCGCGGCGGATCTGGCCCTCGGGTACAAGCCGCTGCAGCGCGTGGAGCTCGCCTGGCGTCAGCTCAAGAGCGGCCTGACGCTCCGTCCCGTCTATCATTGGGCGCTGCACCGCATCCATGCACGCGTCGCCCTCAGCGTTCTCGCGCTGCTGCGCGTGCGCATCGCGAAAGCCGCCTGCGCCGACTCCTGGGGCAACATCCGCGACGATCTCAAGCCGATCAAATTGGCTCAATTGTCCAGCTGCAACGGGACGGTCTGGCAGGTCAGCGGGTCCTCCCCGGAGGCGCTCAAGCACTTGAAATCGTTTAAAATCCCAGAGCCTCCGCCCGTCCTGAAGCTCGCCTGAGTTCCTCGAGACACGGCCTCTTCGGGCTCTCGCTGCTTTCCCTTGTTTTGCCTCTGAGAATTGCGTCCATGTATCGGGCTGCTGTCAAACCCGGGCCTGGCCCCTGCGGCATATCAACCGACGGCTCATCGTTCCGGCGTTCCTGCTCGCGTGGATCATTTGGCGCGTCATCGGCGCCGGGACGCGCGGCCGGGCGCAACCCTCGGGCGAATCGGCAGCGGTGGCGGGGACGGAGCCGCTTGCGGCGTTACCGGCTGTGCATCAGGAATGGCCACGGCGAGACTTCCGTGGCCGGCGTAACGCGCACATGGATCAGAGCCGGCGCGCGCAGCGCCAGTGCCCGCTGCAGCGCGGGACGTAACGCTGCGGGCGAATCCACACGGTACGCTTCGACGCCGAAGGTGCTCGCGAGGTCATGGAAGTCCGGATTGAGCAGTCTCGAACCGATCTCGCGGCCGGCAAACCGCTGCTGCTGATCGCGGCGGACGTTTTCAAAGGCGCAATTATCGAAGACGATGGTGACCACTCCAATGTCATACTGAACCGCCGTGGAGAGTTCCGGCATGGCGAACATGAACCCGCCGTCCCCCGTGATCGACACTACCGCCCGATTGGGGTTTGCGATCTTGACCCCGAGCGCGCTCGGGAAGCCGAACCCGAGGGTGCCCTGATAGCCGCAGCTGATGTAGGTGCGCGGTTCGTACACCGGCCATCCGAAGTGAGAGGTGAACCCGACCTGTGTCAGCTCCTCGACCAGGAATCCGTCGCGCGGCATTGCCTCACGGATCACCGCGAGATAATCCATCTGCGGCTGCACGCGGCGGATCTCGACGGCTGACCGCTCCTTGGCCTGCGCGATCTTTCCGGAGTCGGCGTGGGCCACGTAACCCGCGGCATCGAGCGCCGCCACCAACGCCCGCACGCCGGCCTCGGCATCCGCGACCAGCGGACCGTCGGTGTCGAGCTTGTCCATCTCGGCGGGATCGATGTCGATGCGGATGAGCTTGCGGCCGGGGAGGGCGGGAAGGGCCTGCATCATCGAGCCCCAGCGCATGAAGGGGATCTCCAGACGCGTGCCGATGCCGATCATGAGATCGACTTCGCCCCACAAATGCCACGCCGCGGCGATGTCGAGGCCGAGAGGCTGGTCTTGGCCGACGATTCCGCGACCGCCGCGACAAGCCACGACCGGCGCCTGCAGGCGCTCCGCGAAGGCCTGTACGGCGGGCGCGGCATGCTGCGCGCCGCTGCCGGTGAAGATCATCGGGCGCTTGGCCTCGCGGATCAGTCGCACGCAGCGTGAAACCTGCCCGGCATCCGGCGGCGGGGCGACAGGAATTTCGGCGGGGACGCATTGCTCCATGACGGCGGAATCGCCCAAAGTGTCCCAGCAGACCGAGACCGCCGCGGGACCCTGCCGGCCGCTCATCGCGGCGGCGATCGCCGCATTGACGGCGGACGGCGCGTCTTGCGGACGCTCGATGTGCCGTGCGTGACGGGTGAGCCGCTGCAAGATGCCCAGCTGATCGGGCAATTCATGCAGGTGTCCACGGCCCCGGCCTTTGAAGTCCGATGGCACCTCACCGGTAATGCACAGCGTCGGTGCACAGGCGCCATAAGCGGTGCACATCGCCGCAGTGGTATTCAATAGACCCGGTCCAGGCACGGGAGCATAGACGCCCAATCTGCCGGTCGAACGGGCGTAGCCAAATGCCATGTAAGCCAATGCCTGCTCATGCCGTGCCCCGATCGTTCGGATGACATCCCGGCGCCGATACAGCGCATCGAAAAGCGGATACGTCTGAACGCCCGGCAGGCCGAACACTGTGTCGACCCCGTTGGCGATCAGGACATCGACGATCGCTTCTGCGGTGGTTCTTTCACTCATCCGGTGTCTCCGCAGCGCAGGCCGCCTCACCTCGCAGCGAAGACCTCAAGAGCCGCTTCGGCAACCGGGCACAGGCGCTGTCGCTCTGTCAGGGCCGCTCGAGCATACGGGGTATAAAGAACCGATAAAAGCGTATAATTACGAAACTCTCTATCGAAAATATTGATCTTTATGCGCCCCGATCTCGATGCCGTAAACGCGTTGGATGCTGTCGTGCGTCATGGCGGGTTTGCCCGGGCCGCCGCGGCGCTGAACCGGGTTCAGTCAGCCGTGAGCTATCAGGTCGAAAAGCTCGAGGCGCAGCTCGGCGTACCGCTGCTCGACCGGAGCCATTACCGTGTTCGATTGACCCCTGCGGGGGAGGCGCTGCTCGCGGAGGGACGCCGTCTGCTCGGGCACGCAGATCGCATGGCCTCGATGGCCGGGCAGTTTGCGAGTGGCTGGGAGCCGCGACTCACCGTGATTCTCGATGGAATTCTGCCGCTCGAGACGACTCTGCGGGCGCTGAAGACGCTGGCCGACGAAAAAGTCCCGACGCGAATTCAGTTGAAGGTGGAGTACCTCGGCGGGGTGCAGTTCCGATTCGAGAAAGACAACGCCGATATCATGGTCGTGAAGGATTATGCGGGTCGACCGGACCTCGAGGCGCATCGACTCGAGGAAGTGCAGTGCATCCTATGCGTTTCTCCGCAACATCCTCTCGCGGGACGCTCCCGCGTGACTTTGAGTGAGCTCCATGAGCACATCGAGCTCTCCGTCCAGGACTCGAGTGACCGGGGCGACGATGAGCACATGTTTGGGGGCGAACGCGTGTTCTACCTCGACGGATTCGTCGCCAAGAAGCAGGCGCTGCGGATGGGCCTGGGGTTCGGATGGATGCCGCGCTATCTCGTCAATCGCGAGCTGCACGCCGGGACACTGAGGGAGGTGCGCTATGCCGGCGGATCCCGATATCACTTCACGCCGCTGCTCGTCCACCGGACTACCGCTCCACTCGGTCGAACCGGACGGCGGCTGGCGGAAGTGCTCGTGGGCCGGCCGCTGGCGGGCCACGCTGAGTAGCTCGGTTCGCGCGCGCCACAAAACCGCTCGCTATGCCAGTGGGGGATGATCTGCCCGGCAACTGCCTCCTCAGTTGGTATCCATCGGTTCCCGCAGAGCTGGGCCGATTTCGCCAGCTCATTTCGACTGGCGCGGCCGGCCGATGAATTTCTGAGCGATGCGGGCGGGTATCTTTGAACGGTTCTCCGGTTAACTCCGGCGGAACGGCAGTGTCAGCAGAAAGAGCATCGTACGGAAGCTGAGCAGTCGGAAGGCCTTGCGCGCCTCGGCGGGCTTCAGTTTCGCCGTGATCGGCATGGCGCCGAACAGCTTGCCCTTGATCACCAGGTCCGAGCCGCTGCGCTCGATAGAAGTGACGGCCATCATCTCGCGGCCGTCGGCGCCGTAGATTTTCATGAGCGTGCCGCCACCACTTTCTCGAAGTCGATGTTGAGGTCGTCGAATACCCGAATGGCAGTGGCGCGTCCCGCTCCGTAAACGCCGCCGCCCGGATGCATGAAAGGACCGACCAGGTACAACCGCTCCACGCCCGGCACCGTGAACTGTGCCAGGTCCGGTGTCGGGCGATGGCCTGCGGTCTGGTAGAAATAGGGTGCGATTCCGTGAACGTCCCCGCCCGGCATGCTGGTCGGCATGTTGCGCGCGTGATCGAGCGGAGTCACGATGGTGCGCCGGACGATGTTGTCGGCCGTCAGGTCCTTCACGAACCGCTGATAATGCCGCAGGCTCCGGTCGCCCATCTCCTCGCGGATCTCGTCCCAGCGCGCCGCTCCTCCGTCTTCGAGCTCGTAGGGCGCGAAGGTAATGCCGTGAAACAGCCCGCATCCGGCCGGCGCGCGGCTCGGATCGCCGATGCTCTCGTCGCCCCCTGCGCCGAGCACTCGCTCGGAGATACGACCGCGACGCAGCGCATCGAAGTCATCCAGCATGTCGCTCAGCCGGTCGCTCGCCATGAACTCCAGCATGATCGCACCTTCGACTTCCCTGCCGGCGTGGTACTGGAGGCGTTCTTTCAGGTCGTAGTGGCTCACCATGATGCTGAAGGCGGCGAGGGTCGTGCGCTCGGCCCGCCGCAACACCGGTTCCGGCACTCCATTGACGAACCGGCGCAGCACGTGGGGATGCAGGGCCGCGATCACCGCATCCTTCGCCCTGAACTGCTCGCCGGTCGTCAGTTCCAGCCCCACGGCGCGTCCACCGGAGGTCAGCACCTTGCGCACTTCGGCGTCGCAGCGCACCTCCCCTCCGTAGTGCTCGATACAACGGACCAGCGCCTCGGTCAGCTTGCCGCTGCCGCCGATGGGCTGAGAGACGCCAAAGCCGTGCATGAGGCCGGGCATCAGGAACATGCCGAAGCCCGTGCCAAGCTCATCCGGCAGCTGCAGATTCTCGCTCACCAGGCGCAGCAGCCAGATCCTGACCTTCTCGCTCTCGAAGTACTGGCGGGCGAGATCGAGCGAGCTGCGCTGCATCGCATCGAGAACCTGCCAGCCCTCCTCGCTCTGATCCATCATGGCGACGAAGGCCCCGAGCGGCAGGGGTGGGGCGTAAAGACCCGCCGAGAACATCGGCAACATCTGCATCGCACGCTCGGCGAAGCGGCGGTAGGTCTCGGCGTCCTTGGGCGATATTCTGGCGATGCCCTCGCAGGTTCTATCGAGATCCTTGTACGCGATCAGGGTGGTCTGGTCGGGGAAGATCATGGCGTAAGGGGTACCGTAGCGGTACTGCAGCCCGAATCGGGCGATCAGGCCCAGCTCGTCGTCGCGGATCAGGGGGTTGCCCTGGATCATGATGTGCACGCTCGAGTGCTCATCGTGCCAGTAGCCGGGCGTGTTGATTTCCCGGGTCACGACCCCACCGCCCGGCCACGCCTTGCGCTCCAGGACCAACACTTTCTTGCCGGCCTTGGCGAGGTAGGCGGCCGCGGTGAGGCCGTTGTGGCCCGCGCCGAGAGCGAGGACATCGTATTGGGGGCTCATCGGCGCAGGCTAGCGGCGGTATCGGCCAGGCCATTGCCTGCCGCCTGGGGCGCGAGGGCGCCAAAGTGGCGATCGCGGATGTCGCGGAGGCGGGCGAGACCTTGGCGTTGCTGCGGGAATCCGGCTCGGAAGGCTTCGGCGCCCGATGCGACATCTCCGATCCTCGTGAGGTGGTATCGTTCGTGTCCCAGGTCGGGGTGCGTCTCGGCCCGCCGCAGATTCTGGTGCACAGCGCGGTCGTGCAGTTCGTCCGGCCGTTCGAGGAGCTGTCGCTTGAGGACTGGCGGCGCACCCAGTCGGTTAACCAGGAATCCATGTTCCACCTGCTGAAGGCGGTGCTGCCCGGGATGAAGGCCGGGCAATGGGGCCGCATTATCGCCATCGCCTCCTCGACCTTCTTCGTTGGCGCTGCGGCCATGACTCATTACGTCACCAGCAAGGGCGCGCTCATCGGCCTGGTGCATGGGCTGGCCGCCGAGGTCGGGCCTTTCGGAATTACCATCAACGCCGTGGCGCCGGGGCTGACGCGCACCAAAAGCGCGGATGCGACTCTGCCGGGGGAGCTGTTCCGGCAGATCGCCGCCCTGCAATGCATCAAGCGCAACGGCACTCCGGAGGATCAGGCCGCGGTCGTGTCGTTCCTTGCCTCCGAGGAGGCCGGCTTCATCACCGGCCAGACCATCCTCGCCGATGGAGGGCAGGGCAGAACCTGAGCGGTCCGCACCGGTTGTCAGCGAGTACGCATGATCATCAAACCCAGTCTTGGACAATCGAGCACGCGTTCGGATCGTCTGGCCGGCAAGGTGGCTCTCGTCACCGGGGCAGGCAACGGGATCGGCCGTGGCTGTGCCCTCATGTGCGCTCGCCACGGTGCCCGGGTGATGGGCTCGGACCTGGACGCCACTGCGGCGCAAGAGACGGTGGTCTTGGCAGCGAAGGAAGGTCTGACCCTGGAGAGCATGGATCCCATCGATCTCACGGTGCCCGCCGACGTGGAGCGCATGGTCCAGCGCGCCGCGGAGCGCTTCGGGCGGCTCGACATACTGATCAACGCAGGGTCCTGGGGCGCTTTCGAGTGGATCGAGAACATGGACTACGAGCGACACTGGCGCAGGACTCTCAGCGCGGAGCTCGATTCGGTATTTCTGGTGTGCAAGGCGGCATGGCCGCACCTGAAGGCGAGCGGCGCGGCATCGATCATCAATTTCGCCTCGGCCAATGCCTACGTGGCGCTGCAGGGCTCGGCCGCGCTGGCGCATTGTGCGGGCAAGGGCGGAGTGCTGTCGATGACCCGACAGCTCGCCATGGAGGGTGCGCCGCACCATATCCGCGCCAACACCATCAGTCCCGGCTTGGTGGTAACCGCGGCCACGCGGCCGGTCATCGAGGGCAATCCCCAGATCCGCGAGGCGGCCCGGAGCAAGATGATGATCGGCCGCTTCGGTCAGCCGGAGGACATTGCCTGGACGGTGGTGTATCTGGCCTCCGAAGAGGCTTCCTGGGTGACCGGCGCGGATTTCTCCATAGACGGCGGCGCGACGGCCTGGTGAGCGGGGATTTCCCGGCCGAGCTCGGTTCAGGGGGAAATCTCATCCAGCAGGCGCGAGCGAGTGGGGATACCGAGTTGCGCCACCAGCGCCGCGACAGCGAGGAACCCGCCAATCAGAAGAAAGGACCCGAGGACGCCCATCTGCGGGATCAGCGGGGCGATGACGAAGATGCCGATGCCGCCGCCGAGATGACCCAAGCCGTCGACCAGCGCAAAGCCCGTGGTGCGTGCCCGGGTCGGGTAGTGCTCGATCGACCAGGCGTAGACGATCGGCACCCAGAGATTGAAGCCGAAGAAGACAATGATCGAGCCCAGGACGGCAAGCGACAGCTCCCTGCCGCCGAACGCTATCACCAAGCTCCCAGCCAGCGTGATCAGAGCGGAAAGCAGCATCCAGTGTTTGCGCTCCATCCGCTCGCCATGGGCGTAGGAGACGAGGGCGCAGAGTACGAATCCCAATGTGCCCACGGCGGTGATCAGCCCGGCTTCCGGCGGCGGGAACTTCAGCGCCGCGAGCAGTGTGGTGAAGCCAGCCGCGAAGGAGTACACAGTGATGTAGGCGAGAAACCACATCGTGCTCAGCAGCAGGGTGCGATTGCGATAGAGTCGATTGCGGAAGATAGCCGCAAACGACAGCGCACCGTCACTCGCCGGCGCGGGCGGCGTGTACTGCGGCATCGGTGGCAGCGGGCCGATCGCCTGGGCGCGGGCTTCCATGTCGGCGATCATCCGTTGAGCTTCGCCCAGCCTGCCGCGGGCCACAAGCCAGCGGGGCGATTCGGGAAGCCGTAAGCGCAGCAGCACGCCGATCACGGCGAGGGCTGCGCCAATCAGGTACATGAGGCGCCAGCCGTAATCGAAATTCCTGCCGGCGAGGGCAAACGGCAGACCGAGCGGCAAAGGCGCAGCCGGCATCGTCAACCACAGGCCGATCCATATGCCGAGCACCGCGCCAAGAGCGGAAAAGACGAAAATCATCGATGTATAGCGCGCCCGGGCGCCACGGGGTGCAAGCTCTCCAATGTAGGTGTTCACGACCGCCAAGTCGGCGCCAATACCGATTCCGGTAAAGGCGCGGGCGGCGGCGAAAGTGGCATAGGAATGCGCCGCCGCATTCAGCGCCGAGCCGATGCCGCAAAGAGTCATCGTCGTTAGCAGCAGCTTCCTGCGGCCCATGCGGTCTGACAGCGGGCTCAACACCAGCGTGCCCGCTACGTAACCTGCGAGGTTCAACAGCACCGGCAGGCCAATGTAGGCGCTCGAAAGTTGCGGC
>JAJYLP010000154.1 GCA_021787615.1 Pseudomonadota bacterium | reverse complement strand
TCCGCCGTGTGGGTGATCGACGTGCGCGCCCCGACCAGCGACGGACGAGAGCTCGCCCTCACGCGCCACACCCAACCCGGGTCGGACCTGAAGCGGCTGATCAAGCGCCTCAAGCAAACCGTGCCGCCCCAGCCGTCGCCGAAAATCACCGCCACCCCGGGGCCGCCACCGTCACCCCGCTGTAGTGCTGGCCTGCAGGGGGCAATCGGCCGCGCACCGTTGCGCTACGCTGCGAACCCGCGAAGCCGGACTAGGACCGCTACCTCAATTTCCGGCTCGCACTCGAACACAACCCGGTGACTGAGCTTAATCCCGCGATGCCGTGCTCATTCCCCCGGCGCGATGACATCACGTCGAGTCACTTGCTGCGCGCACCATGCTCGTGACCGACTGGTGGAACTGCACCCAAGCGCCTGTGTCACGCGGAGAAAGCCTGCTGCACGCGATGATCGAGCGTCGTCATTGGCCGATTGCGCAGCGCGCGGTGTGGTGAGATCTATTCGACTACCACGTATTGCAGGCGAGCGGCGATCCGCTCGGCCACGTGCCGCCGGAACTGCGCGGCTTGATGGGTGAGCGCGCTCAGCAGGCGCTCGTCACCGTGCGAAAAATTCTCATGCGATCCCTGAGCGGCGGCCGAATAGATCGAGGGCGCGCTCCGCACTCATCCTCATTCTAAACGCTCTTCAGCGCGGGCCCCAGAGCGCGTGAACCCCGCCAGCTCCACACGCTCTCCGTTCGCGCGATCGAATGCATGCAAATCGCCCCGCTTGACCCAAAGTCGTATCTGCTCTCCGACTCGCAGCGTGTTCTCCGGCCGCAGACTAGCCAGCACTCGCCCGAGTCGGTGTGTCAGCTCCACATGACATTCGCCGCCCTGCGACTCGATGCGCTCGATGCGTCCGGCCAATTGCAAATCATCGGGACCGCCGGCCTGTGTCAAGAACGACTCGGGGCGCACGCCATATTCCAACCCACTCTCGCCGGCCGGTACGCGCGCGACATCGTCAAACGAGTCGGCGGTGAGAAAATTCATCGGCGGCCAACCGATGAATCCCGCGACGAAGCGGTTGGCGGGCCGGTCGTAGACATTGATCGGCGTGTCAATCTGCTGCACACGGCCGCCGGCCAGCACGACCATCCGCTGACCGAGCGAGAGTGCCTCGGATTGATCATGGGTGACGTAAACCATGGTTGTCCCAAGGGAGCGGTGCAGAGCGGAAAGCTCGCGGCGAAGCTCGGCACGCAGCGGCACATCGAGGCTTGAGAGCGGCTCATCGAGCAGAAACAGCGCCGGGTTACGCAGCATGGCCCGACCGAGGGCCGTCCGCTGTCGTTGGCCGCCGGAAAGCTCGCGCGGATAGCGCTTGAGCATCGCCTCGAGTCCGAGCTGCGCGGCGGCCTGCCTGACGCGCGGGTCGATCTGCGCGCGGGGCGTGCCCCGCACGCGCAGTCCGAACGCCAGGTTCTCATAGACCGTCATGTGCGGGTACAGCGCGTGGTTCTGGAACACCATCGCGACATCGCGCTGCTGCGCCGGCAGCTCGTTGACAATGCGTCCGCCAATGCGGATCACGCCCGCAGTGACCGAATCGAGGCCGGCCACGAGGCGCAGCAGCGTGGATTTTCCGCATCCCGACGGCCCGACCACCGCCAGCAACTCGCCATCGCGCGCCGTAAAGGACACGTCGCGCAACACGACCTGGCCGCTGCGCTGCGTTTTCTCGACATGCTCGATCTCGAGGGCGGCCATCCGGTCAGTCCGTGAGGCTTCCGGCGATCACCGAGCGCAGGTAATAGCGTTGTGACGCCAAGAACACCAGCACCATCGGCAGCATGGTCATGGTCGCGCCCGCGGCCATCAACCCGATATCCTGGTAGTGCTCGCGATCAATCGCGGCCAGAGCCACGGGCAGGGTCTGCATGCTCTCCTGCTGCATGGCGATCATCGGCCACATGAAGTCATTCCAGCTCACCACGAAGATCAGCACGCCCACCGCGGCGAGCATGGGCGCCATCAGCGGCATCACGATCGAGCGGTAGATTCGCCACTCGCTCGCGCCATCGATGCGCGCTGCGTCAAGGATCTCCGCCGGGATGCCGCGCATGTAAGCCTGCACCAGCACGATTCCCACGGGGTTCGCAGCGGCCGGCAGCACCAGTGCCGCATAGCGATTGATGAGGTGCACCGTTCGGAACATCTCGAACAGCGGCAGCACCAAAGCCTGATTGGGAATCAGCACGCCGAGCATCACAAGCCAGGACACCAAGCGCCGGCCACGGAACTCAACGCGCGCCAGCGCATAGCCGGCCGAACCAGCGACCAGCATAGAGAGCGCCATAGTGGTGGTGGCGACCACCATGGAGTTGAAGAAATACCTGCCGAGGTGCTGTCGACTGATGATATTGATCACGTTGACAAGCGTCGGATGGTGCGGCCAGAGCGACGGTGTGCCGGCGGCGGCTTCCGGCGCACGCATTAGCGCGATGGAGGTCACCCAAAGCAAAGGGAAGAGAGTGGCGCCGGCGAGCGCGACGAGGCCAACATAGGTGCCGGCGCGCAATGTGCGATTCTGTAGGCTCACGTCATTCACTCCGCCAACCAGCGCGAGTATGCCGTTGCACCCACGCGAACAGCCACATCACTGCCGTGAGCGCCATTGCGATTGCGCTCGCCGCCCCCCAACGCCACCAGCGGAAGCCGCGCTCATACATCAGCAACAGCAGACTCGTCGTGCTTCCCAAAGGCCCGCCCTGCGTCAGTACGTAGGGCTCGGCAAACAACTGCCAGTAACCGCTGACATCGAGCAGCGCCAGCAAGCCTAGAGTCGGGGCGAGCATCGGCACCGTAATCCGCAGCAGCCGGTGGTGCACTCCCGCCCCCTCGATGCGGGCGGCATCGTACAGCTCGTCGGGTATCTCCTTGCGCGCCGCGGACACGATGATCATGCCGTAACCGAACCCTTTCCACACGACCACGATCGTAATTGCGAGGATCGCCAGGTGCGGGCTGCCGAGCCAGTCGGGAGCCCTCAGGCCGAGCAGCCCGAGCACGTGATTGACAAGACCGAAACGCGTATTGAGCAGATAGCGCCAGCTGATCGCTATCGCGACCGTCGAGCACACTACGGGGACGAACAGCGCGGTGCGGAACAAGCCACGCCATCGCTCGGCGATCGATTCGATCATCAGCGCCGAGATGAGCGACAGCAGCAGCGTCGCGGGCACCCCCACCACCACGACCACAAGTGTGGTCTCTAATGCCTGCCACGCCTGCCGGTCGCGAAGCAAGTGCCAGTAGTTGGCGGCGCCGATCAGATGCAGATTGGCCGGGTTGGCAACGGAATACACATCGAAGTCGGTCAGGCTCAACCCGAAGACGCCGATCAGCGGAATGAAGACGAACACCGTGAGCAGCACGAGTGCAGGCAGCACGAAGAGCGCACCCGACAAACGCTGATGCGTCATCGCGCCTCCGTCGGACGGTCGCTGTGTCTCGGGGACGTTGCTGTCGGGGGCGCTGAGCGCGCCAGCAGTTCGCGGCGCTTCGCGAGCCAATCGTCGACGGTGCGGTCGAAGCCCGCCGTCGCGGCTCGCACGGACGCATCCCCGGCGGCCACACGCGCGGCCATGCGGCGCATTCCGTCCATGATCTCGTCCCACTCGGGAATCGGCTCGAACGGGCGTACCCGCTCGAGCTGCAAACGGAACGCCCGCAGCTTGACGTCGTTCGCGAGCGGCGGCAGCTGCCAGACGCCACGCCGCGCCGGCAAATCGCCCGTGAGCTCGTACAGCCGGACCTGTTGCTTGTCGGCCAGCATGTAGCGGATGAACTCGTGTGCCAGCTGCGCGCGACGCGAAGCCCGGAAGATCACGAAATCGGATCCACCGATGATCGAGACGCCCGGCCCATCGGGACCGGGCATGGGCGCAGTCATCCACAGGTCCTCATCCCGAGGCGGGAGGAAGCGGCGGAACTCTCCGATGTTCCATGGACCTGACACATAGAACACGAAGTCCCCGCGCGCCATCTCCCACCACAG
>JAJYLP010000067.1 GCA_021787615.1 Pseudomonadota bacterium | reverse complement strand
CCAACGCACCGAGTACAGGGACGAGCTTCTTGAACATCGACATCTCCAAAGAGAATTTGAGCGGTTTTAGAATTGCCCCGAGCGCTCGGCGCCGGAACGGGCCGGATTATTGCAGGAAGATCCGGGCGCGAACCGTTGATGACCAGAACGTAATGTTGCGGCGCCGTCAGTGTCCCTGAAAAGCGACAAGGCTGCGAACCGTCACCCCGAGGTCCTCCAGGCGGCGGGCCCCGCCGAGCTCGGGCAGGTCGATGACGAAACAGGCAGCCAGGATCTCGGCGCCGAGGGAGCGCAGCAGTTTGACGGCCGCCTCGGCCGTGCCGCCCGTGGCGATCAGGTCATCGATGAGCAGCACGCGCTCGCCCGGCGCGAGCGCATCGCGGTGCATCTCCATCTCATCGAGGCCGTACTCGAGGGAGTAGGCCACGCGCACCGTCTGGTGCGGCAGCTTGCCCTTCTTGCGGATCGGCACGAAGCCCGCTCCGACGCGGTGCGCCACCGCCCCCCCGAGAATGAAACCGCGGGCCTCGATGCCGGCCACCCGGCCGATGTCTCCCTCGCTCCAGGGCCGCGCCAGCTCCGCCACGGCGAGCTGGAACATCGTCGCATCGCCGAGCAGCGTCGTGATGTCCCGGAACATGATGCCGGGCTTCGGATAGTCGGGAATGCACCGAATGGCGCTCCTCAGCGCCTCAAGGTCACGCGGGTCCATGATCGCGGACTGTACACGGTTTGGCTGCCACTTGTGCCAAGATTACCTGATGGATGCCATCGATCTGTTGTTACGGCGCCGTTCGGCGAAGACGCTTGCCGAGCCAGGACCCGACGATGGAGCGCTCGAGCTGTTGCTCGAGAGCGCGGCGCGGGCGCCCGATCACGGCCGGCTGCGGCCGTGGCGCTTCATCATCATCCGCGCCGCGGCGCGCGCGCGCTTCGGGGATCTGCTCGCCGCACATTTGCGTCGCGCGCGGCCCGCCTCGAGTCCCGAGGCGCTCGAGCGCGAGCGGCTCAAGGCGTTTCGCGCCCCGATGATCATCGCGGTCGCGGCGGTGAAGGATCCGCACTCCACGGTGCCGATGGTCGAGCAGATGCTGTGCGCGGGCGCGGCGAGCGAGAACATACTGCTCGCGGCGCGCGCGCTTGGTTTCAACGGCATGTGGAAGACCGGCGGCGCCGCGTACGACGAGCAGGTCAAGCGGGCCCTCGGGCTTGAACCGGCCGATGCGCTCGTGGCGTTCCTCTACCTCGGCACCGAGCCCGGCGGCACGGACGAGCCGCCGCTGCGCCAGGACTGGCGCGAGCGGGTTTCCAACTGGAGTGGCTAACGCAGGCGGACCGCCTTGCGGTCCGCCCGCCGATTCGTGGGCTCAGCGCGCGCCCGCAGCCACCGGATAGTGCGAGAAGATCTGGCTCACCGCCTGGTCGAGGGACCGGTCGGGGTGATAGAGCTCGTGCTGCGAGACATCCTGGGAGGCGGTCCCGCTCCAGATCACCGCGCGGCTCGAACGCTCGATGACCGAAATGGTCAGCGCCGCAGAGGTGACCGTACGCACATCGCCGTAGTAGCCGCTCCCGCCCCAGCCCATGGGCCAGCCCCAGCCGCCCCAGCCCCAGCCGTACGGACCAAACCCGCCCCAGTAGCCGCCGAAGACCGGTCCCATGCCGCCCTCGATGCGGTCGCGGGTTCTGAGGCGGAAGTTCACCAGCAGATCCGGCTGGGCGTCGGCAGCGACCAGACTGTAGCCGCGCGCCTCCATCTGCTGCGTGACATCGCGCTCGAGGCGCTGCGTGGTCAGCGATTTGTACCGGCCATGATCGGTGCCGGGATGGCGGACGAACGCAAAGGTATGGGCGCCCACCAGATTGGCTCCCAGGGCCATGCGCGTGTGGATCACGGGCGCCGTGGCGCACGCGGCCAGCACCAGACACGCGGTGCCTGCCGCGAGGGTCAACGACCCCTTGATGACCCGGCCAAAAGACATTGCGCCCATCGTTACCACCTCCACGATGTATTGACCTGTATAACGGCCGGAGGTTCCGGCGGTTGACTCCGATCGACGACAGGCCGCGCCGCTGCCGCGGGCCCGCTCACGGCCGCGCCAGGGACGCCGGGGCGGCACGATTCGGCCGAGCCTGTTCCGGGGGAGCAGCCGGGACTGCGCTCAGGCCGCCGGCCGCACCGTGATGCGGTAGTCCTCTCCGGCCCACTGACCGTCGGACTGGCGACGGTAAGTCAGATCGATCGAGCGCCCCGCCGCAAGTGCGCGGGTGTCGAGCTCGACCACATGCAGCCCGAGCGGATTGGGCTCGGTGGCCCGCTCCTCGATGTTCTGCCAGCCGTCAAAGCCCCAGCGCAATACCCCCGGCTCGGTGAGCGCAAGCGTGAGCGCAGTCCCCTCCGGGAGCGTTCCCGCCGGAGCGTGCGGGCACCAGATCACGTGCGTCAGCGCCGGGCGCTTGCCGCCGTAGCGGCGCCACACCGGCTCGGGCCGGTCGAAGGGCCGGCCGATCGAGCGCGAAGCGGCGAGTTTGATGAACTCGGCGTGGGCCCATACCAGCGGCATCGCCCCGCCGGTGGGCCGGCCGAGCTCGAGGAACCGCTCGGCGATGGGCTCGGCGTCCCAGACCTGCTCGGGCAGCATGCCGCCGGGGGAGGCCATGCGCACCATGGTCTCGAGCAGCGGCAGCGGGTCGCGTCCGGCGACGAGCTCGAAGTGTCCGCGCTCGCCGGTGAGCAGCGGCCAGGCCCGTCCCCGGCCGGTGCCGTCGTACGCCGAACCGTCATCGTGCTCGCCGTAGCCGTCATCGCTGTAGCGGTGCCAGCTCGGGCCGTTCGGCGTTTCGACCTTCAGCAGCGCATCGACCAGCTTGACGGTGCCCGCGATCAACGGGTCCTGCGGGGCGCGCAGGCCGAAGCGCACCAGCTGCAGGAAATCGACCCCGACCTGAGCGTCGGCCGCCAGACCCGGGTCAATCACCTGATTGCGGATCGGCAGCCGGTCCTGCAGCGCGCCGCGGTCGTGCAGCGCCTCGGCCGGTGCAACGCGCACGTAATACCCGGGGATGCCGTGCTCGCGCGCGAGCGGCGTGTTGCACACGGCCGTCCAGCTCTCGAGGCTCGCGTTCCAGTAATCGGCGATCGCGAGCGCCAGATCGCGCGCCGCGGGCGCCAAGTGCGAGGCGCCGCACACCAGCGCGGCGATGCACGCCGAGAGGGTGAAGGTGTTGATGCCGGCGTCCTCCTCCCAGCGGTCCTGGTCGGATGCCGGCCCGTTGCGTACGATGAACGAGAGCGCCCGCTGGATCATGTCCGTCACGCGCACCCCATCGAGCGCGTCGCGCTCGTGCAGCGCGCAGGCGAGCAGCACCGGGAAGGCGGTCTCATCGAGCTGCACCGCGGTCCAGTAGGGCGAGCCGCCGAGCCACTGGTTCTGGCTCCAGTGGCCGTCGGCGAGCTGCGTGGCGCGCAGGTAACGCACTGTGTCGAGCGCCTCGCGCGTGGCGCCGACGGCGAGCAGCGCCCCGGCGCACTCGCACATATCGCGCGGCCAGACGAGGTGATAGCCGGCGCGCTCATCGCGGGTGTTGCCCCACGGCACGCTCAGGCTCGCCACCATCGCGCCGGGAAACGTCTTGTCCTTGTGGGCACGCAGCACCATGGTCGAGAGACTGAACTGCGCGCGACACTGCGGCGGCAGCGAGGCGGCGAGCGAGGCGTGCGCGGCGCGCGCAGCACATTCCTTCTGCCAGGCCGTCCAGTCGTGGATCTGCCGCTGCCAGCTGCGCTCGAAGGGCTCGAACAGCGCCGATAGCGCCAGCGTCGCCGCCGATTCGGTGCCGCTGCTGATGCCGAGTCCGAGCACCGCCTTGCGCGGCAGCTCGCCGATCTGCGCGACATTGCCCGGTCCGGCGCGGTCGTATTCCCAGCGCATCGCCCCGTTGCACTTGAAGTCCTGCCAGCCGTCAGACGTGCCGACGCAACCGCAGCTCGCGCGCCCCCAGGCGTCGCGCTGATCGGCGTCGACCGCGCCGAGTGCGAGCGCGAACGGGCCCTGCTCGGCGAGCAGCAGCCGGTGGCCGCGATGGCGGGCCACGCTCGCCGTGTTGTCATGTCCGGTGCCGCCGAGGTGCGGCGCGAGCAGCGCGTAGGGGCGCAGCTGCTCATCGCCGGTGAGCTCGACTTCCACCAGCAGCACGTCGCGCTCGGCGGCCGGCACGATGCGCAGGCGCAGCTCGAAGCGCTCATGACGGTGCACCACGCGCACCGCGGGGATTCCGGGACCGGCGAGCGTGACGGTGGGATTGCCGAGGCGCTTGACCTCGACCCAGAACCCGCGGCCGTCGGCGACGATGAAGCCCAGATCGCGGATCTGCGGGATGTCGACGCGCGGATAGTAGACCTCGTTGACGATCCCGCCGCCGAGGGTGAACCACAGCCGCGACTCCCCGAGCGAGCAGCCGACGATGTCTTTGGCGCTGCTGCACCAAGTGGGCGATAAACCCGGGGCGCCCGGGGCTTCTCCTGCGCCAGATTCGCTCATGATCCTTCTCCTCGATCGTGTCGCCCGCTTTTTGGTCAAGCGTGCCGAAGGCGGGTACGATACTGCATGCTCTGGCTCAAGGCATTCCATATCGTGTTCGTGGTGACGTGGTTCGCGGGTCTGTTTTACCTGCCGCGCCTGTTCGTCTATCACTGTGAGACCACGGATGCGCCGGGGCGCGCGCGATTTGCGGTCATGGAACGGCGGCTGTTCGCGCTGATGAGTCTCGGCGGGGCGCTCACGGTGGCCTTCGGGCTGTCCATGGTGATCGCCGCGCCGGCGTTCCTCGAGTTCACCTGGCTGCGCGTGAAGCTCGTGCTGGTCGCCGCGCTCATCGCCTATCACCTGTGGTGTTACGCGCTGATGCGCTCGCTGATCGCGGGGCGCAATCGCCGCTCGCAGCGCTGGTTCCGCGTGTTCAACGAAGTGCCGGGGGTGTTGCTGATCGCGATCGTGGTGCTCGCGGTCGTGAGGCCCTAACCGCCGGAGCGCTTGGCCTCATAGCCGCGCTGGCGCAGCGCCTCGACCAGCCGGTCGCGGTGCTCGCCCTGGATCTCGATGCGCCCCTCGCGCACCGCGCCGCCGGCGCCGCAGAGTCTCTTCAGCTCGCGGGCGAGCGCCTCGAGCGGCTCGGCCGCGAGCGCCAGGCCGAGGATGACCGTGACCGCCTTGCCGCCGCGCCCGGCGACCTCGCGCGCCACGCGCGCGCGCGGGGGGGTGCCTGGAGGCACAGGGGGGCTCGCCGGCGGGCGCTGCGGCGCGGAGGGCGTCTTGCGCAGTACGACGCCGCGGGCGGTGGGGTAGGATTTCACGGCGGGATTATGGCCCGCCGGCCGGTCCCCGCCAATCGGGGTGCGGATGGGGATGCGATGATTATTGCGATTATTGCCCTATTCGCGAACGAATTGGGACGTACATTCCGCTTTTTGGGCGGTAAAATTTGCAATCAGCCGGTTGCCGGCGCTGACGAGGCCCAGAACCCATGACGCAGTCGCGCCTGCACGTTCCCCACCCCCCGGCCCGCCCGGGGGAAAAGCCGGACTTCAGCTACCTGGAGATTCCGCCGGCGGGGCGCGAGCCGCGTCCGGACACGCTCGCGAGCGCGCTCGAGATCGAGCAGCTCGGCACCGGCATGGTGCGCGTGCTCGATGAGCACGGCCAGGCGGTCGGGCCGTGGAATCCGCATCTGGAGCCCGAGGAGCTGCAGGTGGCGCTGCGGCACATGCTGCTCACGCGCCGCTTCGATGAGCGCATGCAGCGCATGCAGCGCCAGGGGCGCATCTCGTTCTACATGAAATCCACCGGCGAGGAGGCCGTGGCGGTCGCCCAGGCGATGGCGCTGCAGCCGGGCGACATGCTCTTTCCCTCGTACCGCACGCAGGGCCTGTTCATCGTGCGGGGCAAGAGCCTCGTCGATCTGATGTGCCAGTGCCTCTCGAACACGCGCGACATGTGCCGCGGGCGCCAGATGCCGATCATGTACCACTGGGCGGAAGGCAACATCTTCTCGATCTCGGGCAACTTGGCGACGCAGTTCCCGCAGGCGGTCGGCTGGGCGATGGCCGCGGCCATCAAGGGCGAGGACCGGATTGCATCGAGCTGGATTGGCGAGGGCGCGAGCGCCGAGGCGGATTTCCATCACGCCCTGACTTTCGCCGCGGTGTACCAGGCGCCGGTGATCCTGAACGTCGTCAACAACCAGTGGGCGATCTCGAGCTTCCAGGGCTTCGCCGGCGGGGAGCGCCGTACCTTCGCCCAGCGGGGGCCCGGCTACGGGATTCCCGGCGTGCGGGTCGACGGCAACGATTTTCTCGCCGTGCATGCAGTGACCCGCTGGGCCGCCGAGCGCGCGCGCGCGCGCGGTGGACCCACTCTGATCGAGCACGTGACCTATCGCGCTGCGGCGCACTCGACCAGTGACGATCCCTCGCGCTACCGGCCGAAGGAGGAATGGCAGTCCTGGCCGCTCGGCGACCCGATCACGCGGCTGAAGGAGCATCTGATCGGCCTGGGGGAGTGGTCCGAAGAGCGCCACGCGGCGCTCGAGAAGGAACTCGAGGCGCACGTGACCGCCTGTTGGAAGGAAGCGGTCACCTACGGCACCCTCAGCGAGGGGCCGACGCTCGACCCGGTGAGCATGTTCGAGGACGTGTTCCACGACATGCCGGCGCACCTGAAGCGCCAGCGCGAGGCGCTGCGCCGCCTGCTCGCCGAGCAGCATGCCGCGGCCGCGGAGGGCTGAGCGATGGCGCAGATGAACATGGTGCAGGCGATCAACTCCGCGCTCGATGTCATGCTCGGGCGCGATCCTCGCGTGGTGGTGTTCGGCGAGGATGTCGGCTACTTCGGCGGCGTGTTCCGCTGCACCGACGGCCTGCAGCGCAAGTACGGCGAGCACCGGGTGCTCGACACGCCGATCGCCGAGGGCGGCATCGTCGCGGCGGCAATTGGCATGGGCGTCAACGGACTGCGCCCGGTGGCCGAGATCCAGTTCGCCGACTACATCTATCCGGCATTCGATCAGATCGTCAGCGAGCTCGCGCGGCTGCGCTACCGCACCGCCGGTGATTTCTCCGCGCCCGTCACCATCCGCACCCCGTGCGGCGGCGGCATCCGCGGCGGCCAGACGCACTCGCAGAGCCCGGAAGGGGTGTTCACGCACGTCTGCGGATTGAAGGTCGTGATGCCCTCCAATCCGTACGATGCCAAGGGCCTGCTGATCAGCTCCATCGAGGACGAGGACCCGGTGGTGTTCTTCGAGCCGAAGCGCATCTACAACGGCCCATTCGACGGCGACCCGCACAAGCCGGCGGTGCCCTGGAGCACGCATCCGAAGGGCGAGGTTCCCGAAGGCCACTACGCCATACCCATCGGCAAGGCGGAAATCGTGCGCGCCGGGCAGGATGTGACGCTGCTCACCTATGGCACGATGGTGCACGTCGCGGAGGCGGCCGTGCAGCTCACCGGCATCGATGCGGAGATCATCGACGTGCGCACCATGGTGCCGCTCGATGTGGATACGCTGTGCACCTCGGTATGCCGGACGGGCCGCTGCGTCATCGTCCACGAGGCGACCCGCTTCAGCGGTTTCGGCGCGGAGCTCTCGGCGAGCGTGCAGGAGGAGTGCTTCTGGCACCTCGAGGCGCCGATTGCGCGCGTGACCGGCTGGGATACGCCCTACCCGCATGCGTTCGAGTGGGATTATTTTCCCGGTCCTGCGCGCATCGCCGCGGCGCTGCGCGGGGTGATGGAGGCGCGATGAGCCGCTACGTTTTCAAGCTTCCGGACCTCGGCGAGGGCACCGTCTCGGCCGAGATCGTCGGCTGGCACGTCAAGCCGGGCGATGTGGTCGAGGAAGAGCAGGTGCTGGTCGAGGTCATGACCGAGAAGGCGGCGGTCGAGGTGCCTTCGCCCGTGAGCGGACGGGTGCTGTCCACCACCGGCGAGCCGGGCGAAATGGTCGCCGTCGGCGCCGAGTTGATCGTGCTCGAGACCGGCGCTGCCGCAGCCAGTGAAGCGGCGAAGCCGGCTGCACTCGCGCAGCCGCCCGCCGCGGCAGCCGCCGCGCGGGGCAACGGTGCGGCCGCGGCGGTGCCGGCGGCTGGCGCCGCCGCCGCAGCAGCGCGCGGACGGCTGATGACCTCGCCGGCCAACCGCCGCCGCGCACACGAGGCGGGAATCGACCTCAAGCAGGTCCCGGGCAGCGGCCCCCAGGGGCGCATCCTGCGCGCGGACCTGGAGGCGTACCTGCGCGATGAGCACGGCGGGCCGGCCCCGTCCGCCGCGCGCGCGGCGGCGCGGCAGGCCCCGGAGCGCGAGGAGATCAAGGTCATCGGCTTGCGCCGGCTGATCGCCCAGCGCATGAGCGAGAGCAAGCGCAACATTCCGCACTTCTCCTACGTCGAGGAGGTCGATGTGACCGAGCTCGAGGCGCTGCGCCGGCATCTGAACAGCCGGCTCGCCTCCGCAGAGCCGGCGCTGACCTACCTGCCGTTTCTGGTTCTGGCGCTGGTGCGGGTGCTCGAGGACTTCCCGCAGTGCAACGCCCACTATGACGCCGAGCGCGGCGTCATCATCCGCCACCGGGCGGTGCACGTGGGTGTGGCGACCCAGACGCCCGACGGCCTGAAGGTGCCGGTGGTGCGCAACGCCGAGCGGCGCTCGCTGCGGGAGATCGCCGCGGAGATGTACCGGGTGACGGAGGCGGCACGGCAGAACAAGGCCACCCGCGAGGAGCTCTCCGGCTCGACCATCACGCTGACCAGTCTCGGCAAACTCGGCGGCATCGCCAGCACGCCGATCATCAACGCTCCCGAGGTGGCCATCATCGGGGTCAACCGCGCGGTCGAGCGACCGGTGGTGCTCGAGGGAGCGGTGGCGATACGGCGCATGATGAATCTGTCCTCGTCGTTCGATCACCGCTTCGTCGACGGTTACGACGCGGCCGCAACGATCCAGGCGATGAAGGAGCGCATCGAGCACCCGGCGATGATCTTCATGCGCGAGGGGCGCTGATCAGCGCGCGGTCCCGAGGATCTCGGAGCGCACCTCGTCGATCTCCCGCGCCCGCGAGGGGCGCGCCTTGGCGCCTGCGCAGCGCTCGGGCCGCGGGCAGCGCGAGCTGCGCGGACAGATGATGCGCGCTGGCCGCTCGAGCGCGGTATCGATCCAGGCGATGTTCAGCACATTGGCGACCGCCTGCAGCGCGGATTTCGCCGCCTTTGGCGGGTGCGCCTCGCCGCCCTCGCGCACGCATTCCGCGAGAATCGACGCCGCGAGCGCGCCGCTCGATGCGCCGTTGGCATCGAGCGCCGGGGCGAGATCCACCCCGACCGACAGCACGTGCGGATTGCCCGCCATGTCGCGCACCCGGCGCGAGTGGCAGCAGTAAAGCAGCGAGCGCTCCCCGTCGCGCAGCACCGAGATCTGCGAGCCGGTGTCGCGGTCGCCGCCGAGCATGCGGAACACCGCCCAGTTGGGGCACGGATCGCTCACCTGGGCGAGGTTGCCCCAGGGCAGCGGAATGCCGTTGCCGCGGTACACCGCGCGCAGGTATCCCGGCGGATACGCATCGAAGAAATGCCAGTAGGGGTACGGGGACACCTTGGTCATGCGCCGCATGATGACCGCCGGGGTGAGCTCGAGCCGCGCGCCGGACTCGACCCGATAGCGCTCGCGCGCCAGGAAGCGCCGGAACGGCACCCGTGGGGCGAGCAGCGCGCCGGCGAAGAAGCTGCACTCGAAGTCGCGCCACGCGTGCAGGACGTCCTCGGCGTTCATGCCGGCGGCCGAGGCGCCCTCGGGGCTGCCACCCATCTCACCGCCCGTGGCGTGCGGGGATTTCAGGCCATCGCCGCCGTGCAGCACCTTGTGGGCGATGTGCGCCGCCAGATCAAACTTCAAACGCGCAGGGTCTGACTGCAGCGCGCGATTGGCGTAGATGAAGCGCGGCGGCTCGAAGAACGAGCGCACCATGCTGCGCACTTCGCGGTCCTTGTCGCGCGCCAGCACGGGCTTGCGCTCGAACCAGCGGATTTCCAGGCCGTGCCGCCGGGTGAGGCGCAGCAGATCCTCGACCCCGAGCGGAAAGCGCCGCTCGCCCACTTCCTCGGCGGCGCGCTCCAGGTCCGGAAAATCGTTGCGCGAGAGCTCCTGGTGCGAGCGGATCAGCAGGTGCGCGAACTGCCGCCCGCTCGTGCCGGTCTGCTGCAGCAGCTCGGGGATGGCCGCCTGCAGCACCTCCTTGGCGAAAAGGAAGGCCGGCTCCAGGGGCACTTTGGCCGCGCCGCCGGCGGGCGCGGATACCACCCCGAGCTCGGCCCCGCCGGTCTCGTCCAGAAACCAGCTCGGATCGCGTTGGAACACCTGCGCGAGCAGTTCCAGCAGCTCGCTCGAGGGCACGCGCTTGCCGCTCTCGATCATGCTGAGGTACGACACCGAGGGGGCCCGCTCGGCATCGCGCTGGATGCAGCGCGAGGAGAGCTCCTCGAGCGTCAGGCCGTTGCGCTTGCGCAGCTCGCGCAGCTTTGCACCGAGAAAATGTCCTTTGCGCAGCAGTGGCGGCATGAGAGCACCTTGGCGTGGCGGGAACGGCCCGCTGTGTGAAATTAACAATGTGAAGTTTCCTTAGTCAAATTATTCATGTCGTCGGGCTTATGCTCGGCCCCATGAACGCGAACACTGCCACCCTGAGCCCATCGACCGCGCCGGCGGCCGCCCCCATGGCCACGCCCACGCTCGCCGTTGCATCGACCGGCATCCCGCGCTCCGGGGAGGTGCTGACGGCGAGCGCCCTGGATCTGCTCGCGCGGCTGCACCGGCGGTTCAACCCGCGGCGGCTCGAGCTGCTCGCGGCGCGCGCGCGGCGCCAGCGGGAATTCGACTCCGGGATGCTGCCGGACTTCCTGCCGCAGACGGCCGAGGTGCGCCGCGGGAGCTGGCGCGTCGCGAGCGCGCCCGCTGACCTCATTGACCGGCGGGTCGAGATCACAGGTCCCGTGGACCGCAAGATGATCATCAACGCGCTGAACGCGCCGGTGTGCGCGTTCATGGCCGACTTCGAGGACTCCTGCAGTCCGACGTGGCGCAACCTGGTGCAGGGACAGATCAACCTCGCGGATGCCATCGACGGCACGATCAGCCATACCGATCCCTCGAGCGGCAAGATCTACCGTCTCGGGCAGCGTCGCGCGACATTGATCGTGCGGCCGCGCGGCTGGCACCTGCCGGAGAAGCACGTGCGCATCGACGGCGAGCCGGTTGCCGGCGCGCTCGTCGACTTCGCGCTGTATCTGGCGCGCAATCACGAGGAGCTCGCGCGCTCGGGCAGCGGCCCGTACTTGTACCTTCCGAAGCTCGAGAGCCACCTCGAGGCGCGCCTGTGGAGCGAGGTGTTCGCGGCCGCCGAGGATGCGCTGGGGATCAAACGCGGCACCATCCGGGTGACGGTGCTCATCGAGACTCTGCCGGCGGCGTTCGAGATGGACGAGATCCTCTTCGAGCTGCGCCCCTACATCACGGGTCTTAACTGCGGCCGCTGGGATTACATCTTCAGCTTCGTGAAGAAGCTGCGCAACCGCAGCGAGTGCGTGCTGCCGGACCGCTCGCAGGTGACCATGGAGCGGCACTTCCTCAAGTCCTACGTCGATCTGCTGATCCAGACCTGCCACAAGCGCGGCGCCCACGCGATGGGCGGCATGGCCGCGCAGATCCCGGTGCGCGACCCGCAGGCCAATGCGCTGGCGATGGAGCGGGTGCGCGCCGACAAACTGCGCGAGGCGCACGCCGGCCACGACGGCACCTGGATCGCGCATCCGGGACTTGCGCCGGTGGCGCGCGCGGCCTTCGACGCCGTCATGAGCGGGCCGAACCAGCTGCACGTGCAGCGGGCCGAGGTCGCCGTGCGGCGCGAGGATCTGCTGCGCGTGCCCGGCGGCACCATCACCGAGGAAGGGATCCGCCACAACATCCGGGTGGGCGTGCAGTACCTGGAGGCCTGGCTGCGCGGCAGCGGCTGCGTGCCGCTTTACAACCTCATGGAGGATGCGGCCACCGCCGAGATCTGCCGCGCGCAGCTGTGGCAATGGCTGCATCACGGCGCCCACACCGCAGACGGCGCGCAGGTGACGCCCGAGCGCATCGACCGCCTCTTCGCCGAGGAGCTCGAGCGGATCCATCAGGAGGTCGGATCCGAACGGCTGCTCGGGGGTGTGTTTCCGAGCGCGGCGCGGCTCATGGAGAGGATGATCAAGCAGGACGGCTTCGATGAGTTTCTGACCCTGCCCGCCTATGAACTGCTCGACTGAGCTGCGGAGACCCCCAATCATGAAACCGACCGAACTGTTGCCGAGCGCGGACGATCTGCGCCGGATGTGGCAAGACTCTCCCCGCTGGCGCGGCATCGAGCGCCCCTACCGGGCCGAGGACGTCGTGCGGCTGCGCGGCACGATCGCCGTCGAGCACTCCCTGGCGCGCCTGACCGCCGAGAAGCTCTGGCGCACGCTCAACGAGCGCCCCTTCGTCAACGCCCTCGGGGCCCTCACCGGCAATCAGGCCATGCAACAGGTGAAGGCCGGCCTCGAGGCCATTTACCTCTCCGGCTGGCAGGTGGCGGCCGATGCGAACCTCGCCGGCCAGATGTACCCCGACCAGTCGCTGTATCCGGCCGACTCGGTGCCGGCGGTGGTGCGCCGGATCAACTCCACGCTGCGGCGGGCCGATCAGATCCATCACGCCGAGGGAGACGACAGCGTCGATTGGCTCAAGCCCATCGTCGCCGACGCCGAGGCCGGATTCGGCGGCGTGCTGAACGCCTTCGAGCTGATGAAGCAGCTGATCGAGGCGGGCGCGGCCGGCGCGCATTTCGAGGACCAGCTCTCCTCGGCGAAAAAGTGCGGCCACATGGGCGGCAAGGTGCTGGTGCCGACGCAGGAGGCGATCAACAAGCTGCTGGCCGCGCGCCTTGCGGCCGACGTCTGCAACGTCCCGACCGTGCTCATTGCGCGCACCGACGCCGAGGCCTCGAGTCTGCTCACGGCGGACGTCGATGAGCGCGATCGGTCCTTCATCGATGCCGCGCGGGGGCGCACCGCGGAGGGCTTCTTTCACGTACGCGCGGGACTCGAGCAGGCGATTGCGCGCGCCTGCGCCTACGCGCCCTACGCCGATCTGCTGTGGTGCGAGACCGCCAAGCCCGATCTCGAGGAGGCGCGCCGCTTCGCCGAGGCCGTGCATCGGCGCTATCCAGGCAAGCTGCTCGCCTACAACTGCTCGCCGTCGTTCAACTGGCGGCGCAAGCTCGACGATGCGACCATCGAGCGCTTCCAGCGTGAGCTCGGCGCGATGGGCTATCGCTTCCAGTTCATCACGCTCGCCGGTTTCCACGCGCTGAACTTCTCGATGTTCGAGCTGGCGCGCGACTACCGGCAACGGCAGATGACCGCTTATGTCGAGCTGCAGCAGGCGGAGTTCGCTGCCGAGCCGTACGGCTACAGCGCCACGCGGCATCAGCGGGAAGTCGGCGCCGGCTACTTCGATGAGCTGACGCAGGCGATCACCGGCGGCACCTCCTCGCTCGCAGCGCTCGCCGGGAGCACGGAGGCGCAGCAGTTCGCCACCGCGTGAGCGAGGTGCCGATATACTCGCCGGATGACCGTTGAGCGGCTGTTCGCGACTCTAATCTACTCTCGGGGTGTGGCAGGGGCGGGCCGTCTCGGACCGCTCCTGCTGCGCGAGTGCCGCCAGCTGCGCCGCGACGATGCAGCCGGAAGGCGCTGGTCCGCGAAGAACTATCCCCGCGGGTACACCTCATACGGCTCGGTGTGCCGCATGCACCGGCTCTCGCCGACGTTCGCCGCGCTCGAGCGGGCCATCGATCCGCACGTCGCCGCCTTCGCGCGCGCGCTCGAGCTCGATCTGACCGGTCGGGCGCTCGCCATGACCGACTGCTGGGTCAACATCATGCCGCGCGGCACGGCGCACGGGCTGCACCTGCACCCGCTCGCCACGATCAGCGGGACGTTCTACCTGAAGACGCCGCGCGGCTGCGCGGCGCTGAAGCTCGAGGATCCGCGCCTCGAGCGCATGATGGCTGCCCCGCCGCGGCGGCCGGGGGCGAGCCGGGCCAACCGGCCCTGGGTGGAGATTGCCGCCACCGCCGGCAGCGTGGTGCTCTTTGAGAGCTGGCTGCGCCACGAGGTGCCGGCCAATCCGACCGGCGAGCGCATCAGCATCAGTTTCAACTACGGCTGGTTCTGAGCTCGGCGGGCGGGAGCGGCGCGCGGGGCCGAGGCTCCGGTGAGGGACCGGGCGATGCCGTCAGCGAGTCGCCCGAGCAGCCGGCTCATGGCGGCCGCCTGCGCGCGAAAGCCGCGGACCGGCCGCGCCGATCGCGGTCACGCCCGGCCCGCCGGTCCGTCAGTGGTCGTGATGCCCGTGCGGACCGTGCACGTGGCCGTGAGAGAGCTCCTCTTCGGTGGCCGCACGAACCGCGTCGATACGTACGTCGAAATGCAGGCTCTTGCCCGCCAGCGGATGGTTGCCGTCCAGGGTCACCATGTCGCCGATGACTTTGGTCACGGTGACCGCGCGCGTGCCTGCGGCGGTCTGTGCGTGCAGACGCATCCCGGTCTTGATGTCCTTGATCCCGCGCAGCGCCCGGCGCGGGACGCTCTGCACCAGGTCGTTGTCGTACTCACCGTAGCCCTCGGCCGGCCGTACCGTCACCGTCAGAGCATCACCGGCGTTCTTGCCCGTCAGTTCCTTCTCCAGTCCGGCAATGAGGTTGCCGTGGCCGTGCAGGTACGCAAGCGGCTCTGCGGGCTCGGACTGGTCGATGACCACGCCGGCGTCGTCCGTGAGGGTGTAGTGGATGGTGACGACTGAATCTGTGCCGATGGCCATCAAGGGAGCTCCCGGAATGCACAAGGAAGGCTGCGCTGCAGGGGTTCTGCGCACAAGTGGCGGCATTCTATCGCGCGGCTGTGACGTGCGTCACGCGGCGCAGCCTGAACTCTCCCGAAAGGAATACCCGCGCTGCTCTCGCTGAGGTTACGCCGGGCACCCCCGCGATGGACATGTCGCGGGCCCTGCCGAACCCTACACTTGCGCGTGTTGGTCGACCCAAAGGAAAAACATCATGACCCTCGCCGTTTCCCAGTTGATCCTCACCGCCGTGCTGCTGATCGGCTTCTCGGTCGATTCCATCACTTCGCGCCGCGGCTGAGCCGCCCCCGCCCCCGCGCGCAGGCGCGGGCAGAGCCTCACTGCGACTGCGGGACGACGCTCTTGACGATCGAGGCGTCGAGCGCCTCGTAATCGGCGTAGGCGATCGTCTCGTAGAGCTCCTCGCGAGTCTGCATCTCGCCGATGAGACCTTTCGGGCCGCCCTCGCGCCCGATCGTGGCGTAGAGCCGCTCATGCGCCTTGGCGGCCATGCGCAGTGCGCTCACCGGCCAGATCACCATCCGAAACCCCAGTGCCTGGAATTCCTCGGCCGTGAAGTAGGGGGTGCGGCCGAATTCCGTCATGTTGGCGAGCAGCGGCGCATCGAGGCGATGGGCGAACTCGCGGAACATCTCAGCGCTGGTCAGCGCCTCGGGGAAGATCGCGTCGGCGCCGGCATCCAGGTAGCACTGCGCCCGCGCCACGGCCCCGTCGAGTCCCTCGCTGGCCGCCGCGTCCGTGCGCGCAATGACGTACAGGTGACGGCGCGCGCGGACCGCGGCCGCGATTTTCGCCGCCATGTCCTGCGCCGGGATGAGCTTCTTGTCGTTCAGGTGCCCGCATTTCTTGGGCAGCACCTGATCCTCGATGTGCACCGCCGCGGCGCCCGCGTCCTCGAACGCGCGCACCATGTGCATCACGTTCAGCGCCTCGCCGTAGCCGGTGTCGCCGTCGACGAGCACGGGCAGCCCCGCGGCGCGGCTCACTTGGCGGATGAACACGCACACGTCCTCCACGGTGAGGATGCCGAGGTCGGGCAGCCCCATCGAGGCGCTCATCGCCGCCCCGGACAAATACAGCGCCTCGAAGCCGGCGCGCCGGGCCTGCAGGGCCGCGAGGCCGTTGTAGGCGCCCGGAATGCGCAGGATCGGCCCGCGCCGCACCAGCGCCGCGAAGCGCTCGCCGGCAGGCACGGCAGGCACGTCGGCGCCAATCAGATAAGTGCTCAACGGCTTGACCCTCAGATGACGAACAGGTCGAGGTACTCGTTTACGGGCGTGCGCTCGAGGCGCGCCTGATCGAGCGAGAGCTCCGCGATCGCACGCTGCTGCTTCTCGGGAAAGCGCCGCGCGAGATTGCGGCGGAATTTCTCGATCAGCAGCGGAATCCCCTCGGCGCGGCGGCGCTTGTGCCCGATCGGGTACTCGAGCAGCACTTCCGGCAGCTCCCGGCCGTCCTTCAGGCGCACGGTCACGGCGTTCGCGATCGAGCGCTTCTGCGGATCGTGGTAGTCGCGGGTGAACTGCGGGTCCTCCACGCAGCGAATGCGCGCGCGCAGCGCATCGATGCGCGGATCGGACGCCACGCCGTCCTCGTAATCCGCCGCCGTGAGGCGGCCGAAGAGCAGCGGCACGGCCATCATGTACTGGATGCAGTGGTCGCGGTCGGCGGGGTTGGCGAGCGGGCCGCTCTTGTCGATGATGCGCACGCACGCCTCGTGCGTGCGCACGGCGACCTGCTCGATCGCCTCGGCCCCCACTCCGAGCTCGGCGAGCTTGCGGTGGATCTGCATCGCCGCCTCCACCGCCGTCTGCGCGTGGAACTCGGCCGGATAGGAGATCTTGAACAGCACGTTCTCCATCACGTACGAGCCGTAGTCGCGCTGGAACTTAAACGCCTGCCCCTTGAACAGCGTGTCGTAGAACCCCCAGTTCTTGGCGGTGAGGGCCGTCGGGTAGCCCATCTCCCCGGTCCGTGCCATCAGCGCGAGGCGCACCGCGCGGCTGGTGGCATCGCCCGCGGCCCAACTCTTGCGCGAGCCGGTGTTGGGCGCGTGCCGATAGGTGCGCAGGCTCTGCCCATCGATCCAGGCGAGCGAGACAGCGTTGATGATTTCCTCGCGCGTGAGGCCGAGCAGCCGGCCGATCACGGCGGTCGAGGCCACCTTCACCAGCACCACGTGGTCGAGCCCGACGCGGTTGAAGCTGTTCTCGAGCGCAATGACGCCCTGGATCTCGTGCGCGCGGATCATCGCGCTGAGGACCTCGCGCATGGTGAGCGGCGCGCGGCCGCCCGCGAGCGCCTGGCGCGAGAGCCAGTCGGCCGTGGCGAGGATGCCGCCGAGGTTGTCCGACGGATGGCCCCATTCGGCGGCGAGCCAGGTGTCGTTGAAATCCAGCCAGCGGATCATCGCACCGATGTTGAACGCCGCCTGCACCGGGTCGAGCTGGAACTGCGTGCCCGGCACGCGCGCGCCGTGCGGCACCCAGGTGCCCGGCACGATCGGGCCGAGCAGCTTCGTGCAGGCCGGGTACTCGAGCGCCTCGAGCCCGCAGCCGAGCGTATCGAGCAGGCAGTAATGCGCGGTCTGGTAGGCGAGCTCGCCGCCGGGCTCGCCGCCGAGCACGTAGTCGGCGATGTCGGTGAGGACCCGGTCGGGCGCGGGCCGGGTGGAGTCGTGGCGAGTGGACATGGTTCGGATCAGTCCTGCAACGCTCAGGGGCGCTGCTCGATGGGCAGGAAGCGCCGTGCTTCGGGGCCGGTGTAATTGGCGGTCGGACGGATAATCTTGCCGTCGGCGCGCTGCTCGAGCACGTGCGCGGCCCAGCCGGCGGTGCGCGCGATGACGAAGAGCGGTGTGAACATGGCGGTGGGCACGTCCATCAGGTGATAGGAGACCGCCGAGAACCAGTCGAGGTTGGGGAACATGCGCTTCTCGCGCATCATCACCGACTCGATCCGATCGGCGATCGCCCACATCTTGAGGTCGCCGGTCTCCTCGGCGAGCGCTCGCGCGAGGCGCTTGATCACCTCGTGGCGCGGATCGGCCACGGTGTAGACCGGATGGCCGAAGCCGATGATCACTTCCTTGTTCGCGAGCCGCGCGCGGATGTCGGCCTCGGCGCTGTCGGGATCGTCATAGCGCTGCTGGATCTCGCACGCCACCTCGTTCGCCCCGCCGTGCTTCGGTCCGCGCAGCGCCCCGATCGCCCCCGCGATGCACGAGTACAGGTCCGATCCGGTGCCGGCGATCACCCGTGCGGTGAAGGTCGAGGCGTTGAACTCGTGCTCGGCGTAAAGAATGAGCGAGGTGTGCATGGCGCGCACCCACGACGGCGGCGGCGGCCGGCGGTGCAGCAGGTGCAGGAAGTGCCCGCCGATGGACTCATCCTCGGTCTCGACGCTGAGCCGGTGCCCGCCGTGGCTGGCGTGATACCAGTAGGCGAGCATCGAGCCGAGCGAGGCGATCAGCCGATCGGCGATGTCGCGGGCGCCCGCAGCGCCATGGTCGTCCTTTTCCGGCAGCGCGCAGCCGAGCGTCGAGACGCCGGTGCGCAGCACGTCCATGGGGTGGGCCGCGGCGGGCAGGCTCTCGAGCACGGCGCGCACCGCCGCCGGCAGGCTGCGCAGCTCGCGCAGCTTGGCCTGGTAGGCCGCGAGCTCCGTGCGGTTCGGCAGCTTGCCGTGAATCAGCAGGTAGGCGATCTCCTCGTACTCACATGCCTCGGCGATCTCGAGGATGTCGTAGCCGCGGTAATGCAGATCATTGCCGCTGCGTCCGACCGTGCACAGCGCGGTGTTGCCCGCCGCAACGCCCGAGAGCGCGACGGATTTCTTCGGTTTCGGCGCGGGAGCCGTCTCGTGGCTGTCGTTCATGAGCGAACTGTAGCCCCGCCGCAGATCAGACGAAAATATATTGAAAATGGCAACTCGATATGTAAGAAATATCATCATGGAGCTTCGCCACCTGCGCTACTTCCTGGCCGTCGCCGAGGAGCTCAATGTCACGCGCGCGGCGCGGCGGCTGAACATGTCGCAGCCGCCGTTGACGCAGCAGCTCAAGGCGCTCGAGGCCGAGCTCGGCGTGGCGCTCATCGACCGATCGGGCTATCGCATCCGCCTCACCGATGCCGGGCGGCTCTTCGCCCTGGAGGCCGGGCGCATTCTCGAGGAGGTGCGCCGCGCGGCGCAGATGGCGCGGGCGGCCGCGAGCGGCGCCTCGGGGCGCGTGCGGGTGGGCTTCACCGAGTCCGCCTCGTTCAATCCGCTGGTGACCTCGACGCTGCGGGTCTTTCGCGCCGCATACCCCGGTGTCGAGGTCTCCCTCGAGGAGCATCCCTCGACCGAAACGGCTGCGGCGCTGCGCGAAGGGCGGATCGATGTCGGCTTCGTCCGCCCGCCGCTGCGCCAGGGGCGGGGTCTGGCATTTGACCTGCTCGAGCGCGAGCCGCTCGTGGCGGCGCTGCCGCTCGGCCATCCCCTGGCGCGGCGCAAACGCCTTGCCCTCGGCGAGCTGGCCCGCGAGACCTTCATCTTGTATCCGCGCGCGGTGCGCCCGGGACTGACCGACGAGGTGGTGAGCGGCTGCGAGGCGGCGGGCTTCACGCCGCGCGTCGGGCAATACGCCCCGCAGCTGTCCTCGACCATCAATCTGGTGGCCGCCTCGCTCGGGGTCTCCATCGTGCCGGCGAGCATGCGTTCGCTGCAGCCGCAGCTGGTGGTGTACCTGCCGCTCGAGGGCGAGCCGCTCGAGGCGCTGCTCGGGGTCGCCTATCGCGAGGAGGAGCCCTCGAGCGCCGTACGCAACTTCATCGCCGCGGCGAGCGAAGCCGCCGCGAGCGCGCCGCGGCGCGAGCGGTAGCACGGTGCGCATTTCGGTATCATCCATCCTCTGCGCGGGGAACCCCGGGGCGAGTCATGAATGAGTCCATCGTGTCCGCCCAGCCGGCCACGCTCGATGCCGAGCTGGCCGCACGGATTCGCCGAGTGTTCGATGCGCAGCGGCCGGTCGCGCTGCGGCTGCGCGAGACGACGGTGGCGCAGCGCCTCGCGAAACTCGAGCGGCTGCGCGCGGCGATTCTGCGCCGCCGCGAGGCGATCATCGCGGCCGTTCGCGCCGATCTCGCCCGCCCGGCGGCCGAGACCGAGCTCGCCGAGCTGCTGCCGCTGCTCGGGGACCTCGCGCACTACCGCCGCCACCTCGCCCGCTGGCTTCGCCCGCGTCGCGTGCATCCGACCGTCCCGACGCTCGGCACCCGCGCCTGGGTCCAGCGCGAGCCGCGCGGGCGCACGCTCATCAAGTCTCCGTGGAATTATCCCATCGTGCTCACGTTGGGGCCGCTGATCCCGGCGCTGGCGTGCGGCAATACCGCGATCATCAAGACATCCGAGCTCGCACCGCACAGCTCAGGGGTGCTCGCGAGCATCGTTCGCGATGCCTTCGACCAGAGCGAGGTGGCGCTCTTCGAAGGCGACGCCTCGGTGGGCGGCGCCCTGCTCGAGCTCCCGTTCGATCACATTTTCTTCACCGGCTCACCGGCCGTCGGGCAGATCGTGATGGCCGCCGCCGCGAAGCACTTGGCGAGCATCACGCTCGAGCTCGGCGGCAAGTCCCCGGCGATCATCGATGCCAGCGCCGATGTGAGGCGCGCCGTCGACACCATCGCTTGGGCGAAGTGCCTCAACGCCGGACAGACCTGCATCG
>JAJYLP010000066.1 GCA_021787615.1 Pseudomonadota bacterium | reverse complement strand
TGGCGCCAGACTGACCGCGACCCGCGCCGGGACCAGTGTCACCGGAGCGCGAACTCATTGAATAGCCGCATGTTCTCGGTGACACCTATGAATTGGCGGGTGACACGATTAAACAGCCCTCACACCGACAGCCCACGTTTTCGCGCGACGCGCCCCAAGCATGTATTTACCATAATATACATTATGCGCACCTCGAAGGCGATTATATACTTGACAAACCCATCATTCGGGGCGAGAATGGCGGCCAAGAAGAAGGAAATCCGCCATGTTCGACGCACCGCACTTCCACGACGAAAACGAAGCCCGCAAGCACCTTGAGGCGATCCGCTGGCCTGATGGCCCGGTCTGCCCGCACTGCGGGTCTGTCGGCGATCACTACCGCCTGGAGGGCACTGGGGGCGCCAAGGGCAAGAAGGCTCGCCCCGGACTCCTGAAGTGCAAGGACTGCCGCGAGCAGTTCTCCGTGACCGTGGGCACCGTTTTCGAGTCGTCCAAGATCCCGCTGACCAAGTGGCTGCTGGCGACGCACCTGCTGTGCTCGTCCAAGAAAGGCATCAGCTCGCATCAGATCCACCGCACGCTCGGCGTGACGTACAAGACGGCGTGGTTCATGACGCATCGCATTCGCGAGGCCATGAAGCCGTCCGTCGATGCCGGCCCGCTTGGCGGTCCCGGTAAGACGGTTGAGGCGGATGAAACCTATCTCGCGAAGTCTCCGAAGACCCGCAAGCCGAAGGGTCTGCCGCTAAATGCCAAGCCGGCGCCACAGGTCTTCTCCCTGATCGAACGCGGCGGCAACATCCGTTCCATGCACCTGGACGACAAGAACGTCCGCGAGGCGCTGTTCAAACATGCCCGCGAGGAAAGCCGTCTCGTGACGGACGGCTCAACGCTCTACAAGTTCCAGTTCATGAACCACGAATCAGTGGACCACTCGAAGCACGAATGGGCGCGCGGCGATGTCCACACCAACACGCTGGAAGGCTTCTTCTCGATCTTCAAGCGCGGTCTGGTCGGCACGTACCAGCACATGAGCCTGACGCATCTCAATCGCTATCTCGCAGAGTTCGACTTCCGCATGAATACCCGCGCGAAGCTCGGCGTCAATGACGTGCAGCGCACTTCAATCGCGCTCAAGAGCATCGAAGGCAAGCGCTTGACTTATAAGCCGGTAGCGGATTCGCTTCAATAATGGAGTACACTGGGCGCCGTGGCTCGTCGGTTGGGGACGCGCGATGAGTGAGAACGCATTAACAGTCACGATAGCCGGCAGAGCCGAAGACATAGAGGTCTCGGCTTTTATGGCGATTGTGAAAAATACGGTGGCTCTCCTTCTCGATATTGAGGCTCTTGAGAGCAAGGGTGCCCCTCGGTTGAGATGGGTTATCACCCATCTTTCAAAGTCCAGCCCCGCAAAGCTCAGGATGGCAGGCGTTGAGGACCGCCCGATAGGCGGCGCGCCAAGCACTCCAAGCACGCGAGTCGTAGAGCCCTTTTTGCGCTCAATGCGCGAGCTAGAGGAAGGCAAGAGGCGCCCGGAGGGGTTTTCCGACACGATGCTGGATCGCGCCACGTACATAGTGCGTCCGTTGAACGGGTCAGTCGCGCGGGTCGTCTATTCCTCAGACGACGCAAAGAATGTTGTTCCAGTTTCTCAGCATATTGCTGCGAACGTGGACAAATTCAGACTTCCGGAGAATTACGCTGAATTCGGGGAGTTGGAAGGCGAACTCGGGCAGATCACTGTCCATAAACCTCCTTATGAATTCTGCATATATGATCCCCTGACAGACAGAAAAATACCCTGTCGGTTTGATCCGGATGATCTGGTCCAGATCAAGGATCACCTAAAAGAAAGAATTAGAGCGAGCGGCCTAATAACATATCGGCGCCGCGACGATCTTCCGTTGTCCGTCACGGTCGATGACTGGACGCCTCTCCCTGGCGATGCTGATTTGCCTTCGATAGAAGAGCTGCATGCTGCAGGTATAGATATCACTGGTGGTCGAAGCTCCCAGGAAGTGGTAGCCGAGATAAGGGGACGCCATGCCTAATCAGGTCATCGCATGGGATACATGCATACTGATTGATGCGATTCAGAAGACTCCAGACAAGTGGAGCTTTATAGCGCCGATGATAAATGAGGCGAATATAAACGAGATGCGCATCGTGCTCTCGACGATCTCGATTGCCGAATGTTATTACCTGAGGCACTTGGCAAGTCAGGGACTCAATCAGGTAGAACAGAACGCGCTTATCGACAAGTGGTTGGAACACAGTTTCCTCGTGAAGCGCGCGGCCGATTTTGGGACGTGCAAGATCGCTGCTGAAGTGGGCCGCATAACCAAGGGCGCCTTGACACCAAACGACGCGATTATCGCGGCGACAGCCATTCGGCATAAGGCATCGGCCCTTGTTACCTATGACGACACGGCTGGCGGAAGCCTACTTGCCCAAGATGGAAAAATTAGCGTCGGCGGGTTGCCACCGTTGAGGATTTACACGCCGACCCAATGGACCCAGGACGTAAACCCCGAATTACCCTTTGAGCACAAGCCCCAAGAGCATGACCCGAAAGCAGGCTGATATGCCGCCGGTAACGCCCGACGACGTGCTGCGCAGGATGCTGAGCACGCCACCGAAGCCGCACGGTAAGGCACCGAAGAAGAAGCCGAAGAAGCGCACGAAGTAGCGGCGCGCCCCGGATTCCGGCCTGTCATGCGGGTCTGGGGTAGCCATGGGCATTGGGTTTCTCAGGTATATAATCGCCACCTCGAAGACGACGTTCCACTTGCCAATTGCGCGGCGGCGGGCCTCAATCCCGACGTCGCGCACCGCGTCAACGGTTGGGCAGCGCCCCTTCGGTTGACCGCAGCCGACTATGGGCGCTGCGACTTTCGGAAGTTTTTGCGGTCAAGGGTACAAGCCATGACGGCGCAACCCGTCTGTTCGCAGTCTTCGCAAGCCGTGGCGTCTTTCTAGCTGCAATCCAGCGCCAGGACCTCACAAATCATTGCGGCAGTTGAGACGGCAGCAAAGCATCCGACATGCGCGGCCGAGAACCTGGCGGATCCGCGCATGACATGCCGGACGCAGGCCACCGACTGCCGAATGCACGGTTCGACGGCACGCTCTCGCCAAGTGTGGTGTCGAACGCGTTTTGCATCAGGCGGATCGAGGTCGCCCGCCGTCGCCTCGCGGCAATTGTCTACACAGTGGGACACTGCGAGTGCTCAGTCAGTCGTGTTGTTGCGTCCGCATCGAGGCAGTGGCCCGGTCGGGGTCACCTAAGACCTCACTCACCGCGTTGCCGCCACTGGTGCGAGGGCTTCGGGTGTAGGCGATCCCCTGAGACTACACGGCATTCTCGATCCGGTTCATCCCCGGGGAGCCCACGCAGTACAGGGAGGAGTACAAAAAATGGATCCGGCCATCCGCTAGCGCGATTGATAGGTACGCGCGCTCCCTGTATCTTAATGGGCACATCTCAGGTGTGGAGATCCGCCGATCAAATTTATACGACAACATTTGCGATTCTGGGGCGCGCTCTCCGTCGGAACTGTCGGATTCTTCTGCCTTCCGACACACTGGACATTCGTCAGCCGCCTACTAGTCAGTTGGGACGGGTCTGTGACGTTCTTTCTGCTCGCCATCTATCTGGGGATGAGCCGTCTCACTGCTGAGCAGATCCAATCGCGTTACATGGAAGAGGACCCATCTGGGCCTGTCATCCTGGTGATCGTGATCATTGCCGCCCTTCTGAGCCTGCTCGCCATCGTGGAGCCTCTTGCGACCCTGCATCAGGTTCCGCACAGTATCCGTATCTGGCGAGTGGCGCTTGCCGCTGTGACGCTCATCGCTTCATGGCTGCTGGTGCCGACCATGTTCACGACGCATTATGCGGATCTCTTTTACAGTGCTGCGCCGGAAAATAGGCCGCTTCTATTCCCTAAGACCGAAATGCCCACGTTCTGGGATTTTGCGTACTTTGCGATCACGATCTCTGCGGCAAATCAAACTGCGGATGTGTCCACCACGCAAAGCGAAGTCCGCCGCGTCGTGATCATTCACGAAATCATCTCATTCGCGTTCAATGTAGCGATCATTGGTTTCGCGATTAATATCACGGCCGGGCTTATCTAGACTTGGTGTCGATCGAATTTCGAGCGAAACGCGCTGCGATACCCCGCCTGCTCTCGAAGTGCTGCAGACGCCAATTTCGTGAACGAATCACGGATTCGATCGGCCTACTCGAGCGCTCGCACAGCCCGGTCGCTAAAAGTCATAAACAAAGAGATCTGAGGGAACCGCGCCCTCGCGCCGATCGCGCCGGCCGCTGGTCAAACGCATCAGCAGCCGGCGGACTGCCTATCGACTATTTGCCGATGCGTCGGCTAATCCTGGTTTCCCGTCGATTCAAGCGCGCCTGCTGACGGTGGGTGATGAATCCTCCGTTGCGGCGCGCCGTGCGTCTTTCGGCCCTCCGCGTACGCCAGTCTGCCTGATGCAGCCGGGCCGCCTGCGCTCGAGTCAGTTCCCCTTCGCGCACCTGCTGGTGAATGCGTTGGTTCTGCCGTGCGAGGCGATTGTTGACCTGCTCACGCCGAGGGTGATGAGTCTGCCAAGCGGTGTCCACATGTGCAGGCGCGATGGCGATGACCGCCATGGCGGCAGACAGTGACGTTGCGATTAGACTGGTTCGAAATGCTTTCATACGAGACTCTGTCTGTGGCGACAGTCTTCCGGGCGCTCAATGTACCCGGTCCTCCTGTCTGGAAACGCCAGCGGTGCAGTCAGGTTGACCGCCTGCCCGGCGCTTGCACGGGCCTCAACTGGTACTACCGAAGAGCGACCAGGAGTCGTTTGAAATGTAACCGATTATTTCGGTGAACCGAACGGGCGCCCTGGTCGGGCACAGTATCCGTCGCACGCGCACTCCCGAAGCGATGGGTACTGCGCGAACCGCCAAGAATCGGGCGACAAGGGGTTGTTTCGGCCACTGCGCTGTAGAGCGCCCATGGTGCCTCAGACCGGACATTCAGACGGGACCATAGTGGGCAGCCCCCCGTCGGTCACGACTTCGTCGTCTTTTTGACCTGCTTGCCGACAGTGACGCGCTTGGTGCGGACCGGTTCGCAGCCGGCCGAGACCTCGATCGCGGCGGCCGGCGTGTCCAGACGGATCGCCTTCTCTTTGATCCGCCGCAAAACTTCCATGCACGATCGGAGTTCGTCTGGTGGCACGCCTTCGAGTAGCTCGGCGCTCAGCTGCATCGCTACGGCATTGATTTGCTCGAGAAACGCACACGACTTGCCACGCAAATGGACGGTCTTACTGCGTCGGTCGGCATCTGATTCACGCCGCTCAATCCAACCATCGGCCGACATACGATCAAGCAGTCTGGCGAGCGTGGGAGCTTCCACGCCGACGCGCGCAGCCAGCTCCGTTTGGGTCATGCCGTCTTCGACCTTCGAGAGCTTCAGCAGCGTAATCCATTTTGCCTGACTCAAGCCGAGCGGCTTGAGACGCTGATCGAGTCGACAACGCCAAGCACGCCCCGTTTCGCCGATGAGCGTGCCGACTCCGGGGTCCTGAGAAGACTTAGGCACCGCTCGTAGCCCCAAGCTCGAGGGACGCCCTGCTCCGCCGTGTGCAGGGCTCTACGCTCTCACGTAGGCTCCCACGAACCGCCTCAGTGCAGCGTATTGGCATCCGTGAACGGGGCCGGATGGTGAAAAGCCTCACGGTTCGGCACTCACAGGGACACTGTTGCGCCGGTCCCGCGCCAGGTACGTGTAAACGACGGGTACCACATACAGCGAGAACATCGCACCTATGGCGAGCCCTGCGGAGATCACCAGCCCCACATCAAACCGGCTGACCGCGCCGGGGCCATTCGCAAAAACGAGCGGCAGCGCGCCGAAGACCATGGCGCCGGTCGTCATGAGAATTGGGCGGAGTCGGATGCTCGAGGCCTTCTCGACCGCGGCGCGACGATCGAGGCCCTCGGTTTCCTGGATCACGTTGGCGAACTGCACGATCAGGATGCCCTGCTTCGTAATCAACCCAATGAGAGTGATCATTCCAACTTCGGTGTAGATGTTGATCGTGGCTGTGCCGAGATAGAGGAACACGAGAGCTCCGGTGAGCGCCATCGGAAGCGTCACCAGCACGATCAGGGGGTCGCGAAAGCTCTCGAACTGGGCCGCGAGCAACAGATAGACGAGCAGCACAGAGAGCGCGAAACTGATGATGAGCGCGTGGCCCTGCTGAATGTATTGGCGTGATTCGCTGGCATAATTGATGCCGAAACCGGGCGGGAGGATCTTCTTCGCCTCAGTGCGCAGATACGTCAGTGCCTGCCCGAGGGTCACGCCGGGGGCCATGACGCCTTCGATCGTCGCGGAATTCAGCTGCTGGAACTGCGGCAAGAACTCCGGTTGCACTTCCGTATGCACACTTATCAATGTCGACAGCGGAATCAGCGCCCCCGTGCCGCTGTGGATGTAGTAGTCCCGCAGCATGGACGGGTTGGCACGAAATCGGTCCGATACCTGCGGGATGACCTTGTAGCTGTGACCCGACATATCAAATCGATTGACGTAATTTCCGCCGAGCAGAGGCTCCAGATTGTCTGCAATCGTGGCCATGTTGATGCCGAGGTCCCCGGCGAGATTGCGGTTGACGTGCAATACGACTCCGGGGGAGTCGTAGCGTAAGTCCTTGGTGAGGAACGCAAATCGTCCGCTTTGCATCGCCTTGCCAATGAGAGCGTTGGCGACTTGATCTATCTTGCCGAAATCGCTGCTCGAGGTGATGACGAACTGAACCGGGAAGCCGCCAGCAGAGCCCGGCAATGTCGGCTTCGCGAAGGCTGCAGCCTGTACGCCGGTGAGATGGTTGAGTTGCTGCTGCACCGCAGGCATCAGCGCCATCTGTGTCTTGGAACGCTGGCTCCAGGACTTGAGCTTCATTCCGCCGATCAGGGCATTATCCGTCGCGCCGCTGAGAGATATGCCGTTGATCTGGAAGACCTGCTTGGTCTCCGGAAAGCTCCTGAAAATGTGCGCAATCTGGCGCGAATAGTGGTTCAAATAATGCAAGGTCGCCGTTGCGGGTCCGGTGGCCGAGACGAGGATGAGTCCCTGATCTTCGGTGGGCGCCAATTCACTCGGCGTGCCGAAAAATAGCACCGGGATCGCTACAAGCACCGCCGCTGACACGACCAGTGTGGCGGTGCGGTAACTGAGTACTGCCTCCAGCGAACGGTCATATGCGCGTCGCAGATGCTCATATCCAACATCAAGCGCATGCGCAAAGCCGTGTGACGCCGACGGCCGGAGCACCTTCGCAGAAAGCATCGGTGAGAGCGTCAGAGCGACCACTGCCGAGACTGCAACCGTGAACACGAGTGTGAAAGCGAACTCAGAGAAGAGGCTGCCGGTCAGCCCCCCCGTCAGCGCGATTGGCGCGAACACAGCCGCGAGCGTGGTCGACATCACGATGATCGGGCCGCCGAGTTCTCGTGCTCCGAGAATGGCGGCGTCAAATCCGCTCATCCCCTCTTCCATGTGCCGGTGGATGTTCTCCACGATGATGATGGCATCGTCCACGACCAGCCCAATCGCGAGTACTACCGCAAGCAGCGTGATCAGATTGATCGTGTAACCCGCGGCGATCATGAAGATACCACCGCCCACGATCGCCAACGGGATGGCCACGGCCGGAATGAGCAGCGAGCGCAGCGAGCCGAGAAACAGGAAGATCACGATCACGACCACGGCGAGCGTAATCGCAATGGTGGTCATGACCTCGTGGATGGACTTCTGGATGAATACACTCCCGTCGTACGGGATCGCCGCCTCTATGCCGGGTGGCAGTGAGCGTTGCAACTGTGCAAAAGCCTGGTGCACGCCGTGCGCCACCGACAGGCTATTGGCATTCGGCGTCGCAAAGACACCAATGAAAACAGCCGGCTTACCGTTGTAATAGACGGCCTGATTGTAATTTTGACCGCCGAGCTCGACCCTGGCCACATCACCGAGGCGAACCAGTGTATTGCCGGAGTGCGCTACCACGAGATTGCGGAACTCGCCTGCATTGTGGAGGATCGTGTCTGCGCGGATGGGCCGTGCGATATTGGTTGAGCGTGTGCGGCCTACGGCGCTGATGTAATTATTGGTCGCAAGCGCGGCGGACACCTCGTCCGGAGTCACGCCCAAAGCAGCCATGCGGTTCGGATTCAGCCATACGCGCAACGCAAAGCTGTCGCCACTCGGGCCGGTTCCGGCCGGCACGATCTGCGCCTGACCGACGCCCTTGACTCCCTGGATCGCCGGCTGCACGACGCGCAAGACGTAGTCATTCACCTGCTGCTGGCTCAGCGTTTTGCTGTAGAACGCCAAGTACATCAGCGCGGTCTGATTACCGACGGTCTCATTGATCACCGGCGCCTGAGTGCCGGTCGGCAACTGGTTCTGTACCTGCTGCACCTTGGACATGATCTGCGCGACCGCGGCATTCGGGTTGTAATTGAGGCGCATGTACACGGTGATCGTCGAGGTGCCCTGGGAACTCGTCGCCGTCATGTAGTCGATGCCCGGAGCGGAGGCGATCGCCTGCTCGAGACGCGCGGTCACAAACCCGAGTACGGTGGAGGAACTCGCACCGGGATAGGCGGTGGTCACGGTCACGAGCGTGCTGGTGACCTTCGGATACTGGCGCACCGCCATTTCGGTCCAGGCGCGCAGCCCGAGCAGCAGGATCACCAGGCTCAGGGCGGAGGCGAGCACCGGCCGGCGTACAAAAATGTCCGTAAAACGCATCGCGCTGTCCTTGGGTTCAGTGCGCGCTGCGGCGATGAATCACGACTGGTGTCCCATTGCGCAGCTTGATCTGCCCGGCAGTCACCACACGGTCGCCAGGGTGCAGCCCGGTGAGGACCTCGGTGAGCGTGCCGCGCGAGTGCCCTGCCCTGATCGGCGTGGCAACGGCGACCTGTACCTCATGGGCGCCCATCTTGTGGTTCTTGATGAGGTACACGTAATCACCGAAGGTGCTGTAGGTGACCGCCACCGTCGGTACGGCCAAGCGCTTGCGCACCGCTCCGACCAGAATGCGTGCCTCGCCGAACATACCCGGTCGCAGCTGCATCCGGGGATTTTGAACGACGGCCTCCACGGTGACGTTGCGAGTATTGGGGTTGATCTCAGAATTTATTGCCGTGATCCGCCCTTGAAACCGCTTGCCGGGAAAGGCGTCGACCGTGATGTCGAGCGTCTGGCCAGAATGGATCAAACCGCTCTGGCTCTGCGGCACAGTGAACTCGGCCCGCAGGGGATTCCACACATTGAGCGCGGCGATTTCGGTGCCCGGCGAGAGATACTCACCGAGGCTGATCTGGCGTACGCCCAGCCACCCCGAAAACGGCGCGCTGACGGCCAGCTTCGCGAGCGTTGCGCGCACGTTGGCGACGGCTGCCTTGGCACTTTGTTCATCCGCCCGAGCGGTATCCAGTGCGGCCAGGCTGGTTGCGCGCGCCGCGTACAGGTGCTGAGCCCTTTGGAAATTGATGCGGGCGAGCGCCTCATTGGCGCGATCTTGCGCGAGCGCCGCGACTTGATTCGAGTCATCGAGCTGGAGGAGCCGCTGGCCCTTTCTCACGTGCTCGCCGGAGTGGAAATAGATGCCCGTGACCTGCCCGGAGAGCTGCGGCGTGAGATGCACGCCGGAGGTGGCCACGAGGCTCGCGATCGTGTGAATTTCCGAGGCCCAAGATACTTGAACCACGGTCGCCGCCGAGACGCTCACCTCGTACGGCCCCCGGTGCGCCTGGGCTGCGCGCGCGGCATGCTCGCGCCAGAGCTTGATGCCGCCAATCAGCGCAATCGCCACCGCGACGAGGAGTACCGTGCGCCATACGATGCGTCGCTCAGGGTTCGCCATCGATCAATTCTCCACAGCCATTCTGGATGTTCCTCTGGCGACGGTCGGCTGCTGCGCCGACCAGCTCCCACCGAGCGCGACGAACAGACTCACGGTGTCCAAATACCGTTGCGATTGCGCCTGGATGTAGTTCAACCGCGCGTTGCTGTATTGCACCTCTGCGGTCAACAGCGAGAGGTAATCGACCGCGCCGTCCCGATAACTCGTCTCGGCAACCTGCAGGGCCGCGTGGCTGGCGGCAAGCGCATGCTGCTCGGCGCGCAGAGTTTGAGCGTCATGCTCGAGCGCCCGCAGGGCGTTGGCGACCTGCTGGAAGGCTCCCAATACCGTCTGCCGGTACGCCGCAAATGTTGCGTCGTAGGAGGCTATCGCCTCACGCTTCTGCGCCTCAAGAGTGCCGCCGGCAAATATGGGCATGACCAGAGCGCCGGCGACGCTCCAGATGTTGCTCGCAGCGTGCACGAAAGCCCCAGGCGCGCTGCTCTCCTGACCGAACTGTGCGGTCAGCATCACTGCTGGGTACATCTGTGCCTTCGCCACGCCGATCTCGACGTCCGCATAACGCAGTTGCGCCGCAGCGGCGCTGATATCAGGGCGCTGACGCAGCAGCGCAGACGGCAGACTGACCGGAATCCGTACTGGCAATCGCACTTCGCTCATGCGCGGCGAACGATCGCGCCACTGTGCGGGCATTTGGCCCACCAGTATCGCAAGTTCATGTCGATAGACCGCCCACTGCTGTTCCAGCGCCGGTAATGTGGCTTCGCTCGAGGCTACATCACCGCGCTGCGTGAGGACGCTCAGGTACGGTACGGCACCGTATCGGTATTGTGTTTCGGTGAGCTTCAACAGCGTCTTTTCACGCGCAATGATGGAGCGCGTCGCCACAATCTTCGCGCGCACGGAAGCTGCGCTGATCGCGGCCGAGGCGACGTTTCCAATCAGCGTCAGGCGAGTCGCATCGAGCTCGTAGCGGCGGTATTCGACCTGCGCGTGCTCGCCTTTGTAGATCAGCCGGTTGACGCCAAAAAAATCCGGGTAGTAGCTGACCGCGAGCCCGCCAGAGTACAGCGAGTAAATTCGCCCGGGAAAGGATCCGCCGGAACTGGCCGAGGATGTTCTCTGCCGTGAGGCGTTCAGATCACCGTTCACCTGCGGATAGAAAATGCCGGCCGCAGCCGCCATCGCGGCCCGCGCCGCGCGCAAATTCGCTTGTTCCTGCACCAGCCCGGGATTGTTGGCCAGAGCCTGGCGGATCAGGGCATCGAGCTTTGCGGAACGAAACTGCCGCCACCATTGGGCCGCGGGCGAGGCGCCGTAATCGAACTGCTGGGCCTGACCGGCAGGCCCGACGGTGCTCACGGTGGTATGTGGCGACGGGGCGCGCGTATACGACTGCGTGTGCACCGCCGGCAGAGAGTACCGGGGCGCAAAGGAACAGCCCGACAGGCTCAGCACGCCGGCACAGGCTGCTGCCCATATCGCAGCAGTGCCTCTGGTCATGCGTGCTCCAGTGCAGCGCTGCATCCGGCCACGCGCGCAAACCACTCTTGGGTAACGGTAATTGGGGCGCATCCTTAGCACATCTGATGAAACTGCCGTATAGGGGCGACCCGAGAGATTGCGACCTTCTCTCTCACGGCCAGCGTCTGCCCTATGTCGGGCAGAGAATTAATGCTTAGCATGCTAACGTATCGGACATCAGCACGCAATGCACACCTCGTGTCATTAATTCACGTACGCATGATGTGATTGCAGAATCGCGGGTCTATCGATCCGAGCGTCATCGCCATGAGCGCCGCAGGATGCGGCGGAATTGGATGCGAACCCGGGCACGGACGAATTCCCCGACGGGAAGCACCTGAGCGCATCGGACGCCCGAGATTGCCCCCCGACCGGCGAACTGCGCGCATCACCGCTGCCGAGACCGGAGAATTCCGGGTTGCAGGCGCTCTGCGCCAGGATCAGTCACCGGCGCCGCACACGGCCGCGAAGACGCTGCGAGTTGCACTGACGGCAGCTCGCTCCGGACCCTGTGCACTTCACCAGGGCGAGTCCGTCCCGGCGCTTCCAGCACTCGCTTGTGAGCGAGCAGTCGGACGCGTAGTATCACTGTTCGTGGTAAATCTAGGACGAACCGCAAGCCTCGCTCTCGGTCATGCTTGCAGCCGGTATCCATAGGTTCCATGGCGAGGTTGTCGCGGCGCGGCGTCCTTCAGGACGTAATGCAGAGGGCAGCAGTGATGCGTGTCAGGGAACTCGGTCGTGCAATGATTGCCGCCGCGGCCTTGACGGTCGTACTAGGGGGATGCGCCAGCACCCCGCAACCGAGCCGCACGGAGTCGCATCAGACGATCACGATGCCCTCAATGCGTGCGGCGGCATCGACATCTGCGCCGCGAGCACCCCACACGTTCAGTTTCTACGCGGTTCTGCGCCATATCGGGCATGCGGTCGTCAGCGGCGTCTCCTGGCTGTTTCGGCCTCCGACCGGAGTATACGGGCCACCGGAAAAGATCGCGTACAGCAGCGCGAGGGCATGGAAGAGCGCCACGGGAATGCTGGGTTGCGCGTCCAAATGCGACCAAGTTCAACGCAATAGCGTGCACCCGATCAATTAGGCAAGGCGACGAGTTGTGCTGAGGGCGTTGGACGTTCTGTTGGTGCCCCCTCGTCCGTTCCGTCAGCCATCGGTGTGTTCGGGAAACCGAACGATTCCTTTCCGGCACGTCGCGCAGCTGTCGATCGACGCCGGGCCCGTAGAGACACTCGACGCGCGCGAGGACCTCCTCGATTTGCTGCGTCGGATGCTTCGCCGGCACGGTCCACAACCATGTCTGCGTGGTCGTGCCTGACTCGCGCGGGCGGTTCAACGTCGCCGACCACTCGGCGAGCCGCAGGGGCTCGATCTCGCGACGGATCGCCTCGGCCAGCTCCGACTCGTGCCGGCGCAGCGCCTGCAGCACCATGCGCCGCAGCTCGCGCTCGCGGGGCACGATCAGTCGATGCTCGTCCAGCCAGCGTCGCGCAAAGGTGCGCAGCCGCTCACGATCCCCCGTCTGTCCCAGCTCATCGCGCAGCGCGCGCAGAAGCGCATGGCGCTGCGCCTCGGACACCTCCCGAAAGCCGAGCACCTCACGGGCGAGCTCCTGGTGCTCGTAGAGCGTCGAGAGCCGGCGGTACATCACCTGCAGCGACGCCAGATCAGGGGCGGTGACCTGCAGCTGCACCCCCAAGTGCTGCCACAACGCTGGCGGGACGGCTCCGACCGCCTCGAGCGGCCGGCTCGTCATACGAAGGAAGCCCATCTGCAGAGCCAGTCCCAGCTTCAGAACCGGTTGGCGGCGTTCCTCGATCGCTCGCCGCTCGCCACGCACGAAGGTGAAGAACGCCTCGCGCGCAAACGCGCTCAGATCGCGCGGCAGCCGCCGCCGGCCCAGCAACATCACATGCCAATCTTGCATTTCCCGCCACCATAGCCGACTCGGAAATGCGAACAGCAAGGCACTGATGGGCTTTGGGAAATCGGAAGACACCCCTACAAAACACGGGGAATCCTACCGGGAAAATTGGCCGCAAAAACGGTGGAATCCCCAGGAACCCGCCTCTCACCCCCAGAATCACGCGGATTTACGTCCCCGCCAACACCGAGAACTCGCCAACACGTGCTCCCGTGCTGTCCGTGCTGCAAGCGAGCGCTGCAGAGCTCTTGCGCGCGCCGCGTCGATCTGCACGCTCACATCCCCGCTGATCGACGATACGCGCTTCATCCTGGCGGATACGTACGGGTCGTAACGGATGCCCCATTCGTGAGGCGCGAGCGACCGACTCCCGACCCCGCCGGTATCTCACCGCCCTACCCCTTGACGCCGGCGTGACGGATCAACATGTCGTAGAGCGCTCCCGCTGCGGGCGAGAGCTGTGCGTTCCGCGGCGCGATGAGCACGAGCGACCTCGCGACCGCGGGGTCGACCAGCGGCAGGACGCGGAGCCTGGGATAGGCCTCCCGTTGAACGGCCAGACTCGGAACGACGGCGACCCCCACCCCCTCCGCCACCAGCCCCAGGGCCGTGGAACTGTGCTGCACCTCGTAATAGGTGCGCAGCCGCAGCCGCCCGGCGGTCAGGGTCGGCTCCAACGCGATCTGGTTGGCGCTTAGGTTTCCGGGAAAGATCAGGAGGTGCGGCTCGAGCTGCGTCCATGACACCTTCCTACGCCCGGCGAGGGGATGATCGTCGCGGCAAATGAGAACGAAGCGGTCGCGCACGAGCGGGACGCTTGCGAGGCCGGCATCATGCGAGCCGATTACATTGATGCCGAACTCCGCTTCCCGCCGCAGCACCGCTTCTGCCACGCCGAAGGAGGAATGGTCGTGAATCGTGATCCGGTTCTCGGGATACGCCGCGGAATACTCCCGGAGGACATGCGGCAGATAGCGCGCGCCAATGGAGGGAACGCAGGCAATCGTGACGGAGCCGCGCATCGCCTTGCCCGTCTCGCGGATGTCGGTGAGCGCGGTCTCAAGCTCTGTGAGCAACCGTTGAGCGCGCGGCAGGAAATCGGCGCCGGTGCGCGTGAGCTCGACGGAGCGCGTGGTGCGCTCGAGGAGCTTCACGCCGAGGTACGCCTCCAGGGTCTGCAGGCGCCGGGAAAGCGCCGTCTGCGTGATGTGCAGCCCTGCGGCGGCGCGGCGGAAGTTGCGCTGCGTCGCGATGGCAATGAATGCCTGGACTCCGAGAGTATCGATCTTCATTGATGCATTCACTACATCAATCATAGGAATAAATGCATTATGCGTCCGCCCCTGCCCGGGAGCAAACTTCGCCCCGCAATTGAACCGAGGCGCCCCCCCATGACAAGCATCGAGTCGACCCCCGAGATGGCCGCCGGAATCTACCGCGCGATGGAGCGGCGACTCGAGATCGTACGTCACCGCCTAAGCCGGCCGCTCACGTTAGCGGAAAAAGTGCTGCTCGGGCATCTCGACGATCCCGAGCGGCAGGACCTCGCCCCGGGCAAGAGCTACCTGTTGCTGCGTCCCGACCGGGTCGTCTTTCAGGACCTGCTCGGCCAGACCGCGATCCTGCAGTTCATGCAGAGCCGGCGCGAGCGTGTCGCCGTACCGGTGAGTATCCATTGCGACCACCTGATCCAGGCGCGTCACGCCGCGCGCGAGGACCTCGCTCAGTCGCTCGAGGAGAATGCGGAGGTCTACGAGTTCCTGCGTCGCGCCGCGGCCAAGTACCACGCCGGCTTCTGGGGCCCGGGTGCCGGCATCATGCATCAGGTCGTGCTGGAGAACTACGCGTTTCCGGGGAAGCTGATCATCGGCACCGACTCCCACACGCCGAATGCGGGCGGTCTCGGGGCCTGTGCAGTGGGCGTAGGCGGTGCGGACGCCGTGGAGGCCATAGCGGGCCTGCCTTGGGAACTGCTCTACCCCAAGCGCATTGCCGTCTATCTCACCGGTCAACTCGACGGCTGGACGGCTCCCAAGGACATCATCCTGACAGTCGCCGCCATGTTGACGGTCTCCGGCGCCACGAACGCGATCGTCGAATACATCGGCCCTGGCGCGCGCACCCTCAGCGCGACCGGCAAGGCGACCATCGCCAACATGGGCGCAGAGATCGGCGCGACGACCTCGATGTTCCCAGCCGACGATCACATGGCAACCTACCTGCGAGCGACGCATCGCGCCGATCTCGTCCCCTTCATCGAACGCTACCGACATCTCCTCGAACCCGACCCCGAAGTCGAGGCCGAGCCCGACGCGCACTACGATCGCGTACTACGGGTGAATCTCGCGTCCTTGGAGCCGCACATCGCCGGCCCCTCCTCGCCCGATCGTGTGCGTCCCCTCTCGCAACTCGCTGCTGAGATCGCCGATCCTGCCTCAGGACTCCCACGCAATATCTCTGTGGCCATGATCGGCAGCTGCACCAACTCCTCGTACGAAGACATGAGCCGCGCGGCCGACGTGGCCGAGCAGGCGCGCGCCCGCGGCATGACAGCCGCCGTTCCCTACCTGGTCACGCCGGGTTCAGCGCAGGTCCGCTCGACCATCGAGCGCGATGGCCAGCTGCAATCCCTACGCGATGCGGGTGCCCAAGTACTCGCCAACGCCTGCGGGCCCTGCGTCGGACAGTGGCGCAGGGCTGACATTTGTGCGGAAACGCCCAACGTTATCGTCACCTCGTATAACCGCAACTTCGCCGGCCGCAACGACGGCTGGCGCTCCACGATGAACTTTCTCGCCAGTCCGGAAATCGTGACCGCTCTTGCGATCGCCGGCAGACTGGATTTCGATCCCGCCCGCGATTCGCTCACCGCCCCCGACGGCGCCTTATTCCGACTGCGGTCGCCGAAGCCGGCTCCAGAAGTGCCCGCCCGCGCCTTCGAGAGCAGGCGGGAACACTACCTCCCGCCGCCGGCCGACGGTCGATCCATTGACCTCGCCGTCGACCCCGCCAGCGAGCGCCTGCAGCTCATCAAGCCCTGGGCTGCCTGGGATGGCAACGATTTCCTTGACATGCCGGTCCTGATCAAGACCCGCGGCAAGACGACGACCGACCACATCTCCCCCACCGGCATCTGGCTGAGCTACCGTGGACACCTTGAACGCTTCAGCGAGAACCTGCTCATGGGCGCCACCAACGCGGCCACCGGCGAAATCGGCAAGACCGGCAACGTCATCACCGGCACATCGGGACAGCCGGTCGCCGCCGTCGCCCGTGACTACCGCGCGCGCGGGCTTCGCTGGGTGATCGTCGGCGATGCCAATTACGGCGAAGGCAGCAGCCGCGAGCACGCCGCCCTCTCCCCCCGCCTCCTCGGCGGCGCGGCGGTCATCGCGCGCACCTTTGCACGCATTCATGAATCGAACCTCAAGAAGCAGGGCCTCCTCGCCCTGACCTTCACGGATCCCGCCGACTACGAGCGGATCCGCGCCGGCGACCGGCTGAGCCTCCTCGGGTTGCGGGACCTCGCCGCCGGAAACCCGGTGAAGTGCCGACTGGTTCACTCGGACGGAACCGAGGAGATCCTCCGCTTGACGCACTCCTACACCGAACGGCAGCTCGCATGGTTTCGAGCCGGTTCGGCGCTTAACACACTCGCGGGCGTGCCCGATGCTCCGGTGGGACACGATCGCCTGCAGCCGACGCAGTCATGACGGCCGAGCTGCGCATTCCGGCCGTCTTCATGCGCGACGGAACCAGCAAAGGCGTCTTTTTCCTGGCGAGCGACCTGCCCGCCGACGAGGTGGCACGCGACCGAATCCTGCTGCGCACCATCGGCAGTCCCGATCCCTTCTGCAAGCACACCGACGGTATGGGCGGCGGCACCTCAAGCACAAGCAAGGTCGTCATCGTCTCGAGATCGTCACGACCCGGCTGCGACCTCGATTATCTCTTCGGCCAGGTGGCGATCGATGCGCCGGTGGTCGACTGGTCCGGCAACTGCGGCAACCTGACCGCTGCGGTTGGCCCGTTCGCGATCAGCGCAGGGTTGTTCGCCGCTCCGGCCGACGGCAACGCACCGGAGCGGATTTGGCAAGCGAATCATCGCCCGGGTGCCCATGCGCGGTGGCAAAGTCCTCGAGAGCGGCACGTTCCGGCTCGACGGCGTGGCCTTTCCAGCTGCCAAGGTAAGGATGGAATTCATCGATCCCGCCGGCCAGGACGGCGCCGGCGCGACCTTCCCGACCGGCCATGAAATCGATCGGCTCGACGCTAATGAGGCAATCGGCAAAAAAATACGTGAGTCAACACGAGGGTCATTGGTGTCACCGAGAGTCCTCAGTGAATCAGCCACGGGGCGTCACCATAGCCCACCGGAAAAGCCGAACAGCAACCGATTGACTCTGCTAGGAAATCTCGCTGCTGCCTCTAGAATTACCGAGAAATCCTACCAGGACTTTTTGCGCCAAAATCAAGCGGAGCCCTGTGACGGCGTGCGAGATCGGAGAGCGCATAAACTTCACACAGGTGGTCTCAAGCGAGCGTCACATCGAATGCCGCGCCGAGCCACTTTTGCGCTTTCAGCTCCACGATGGTCAGTCGTCCGTAACGATCGCCTTCGAGCCGATTGACAGTCAGAATCCGGCCCATGGGACGGATGTGCCAGATCACTGAGATCCCAGCGTGATCCGAAGTTTCCCACGTCACGATTTCGTCGAGACTCGCCGTCATTGGAAAGAAAACTTCCGTCGCCTATCTGACGTTCGAGGCCATCGACTCCCCCGTCAGCATCGAGCCTCTCGTCAGTGCATCCCTTCGCCTGAGAAACCGAGCTACAGTTCGATCAGGCCGTCGGAAAGCTCATCAGATGAGCCAGGATCCGGCGGAAAATGCTCGGCCATGGCCTTGCCACACGCGCCAATGGCAGCGACGAAGCCATCGACCACGCGTCCGTGGCTCACCTCGTCCACAAACAGATCGATGATCCCCTTCCAATGCGCCTCGCCGAGCTTCTCATGGATTCCCTTGTCCGCCACGATCTCGACGTAGCGCTCGGCAAGTGAAACGAAAAACAGCACGCCGGAGTGATGCTGCGTGACGTGCACGCCCTGCAGATAGAACTGCGCCTTCGCAAGACGGCTTGCGCGCGCGCGCTTTACACGCGCTGGAACCAGCCTGACGTGCAACCCCGGCACGAACAGCAGCAGCGCAGCCAACACGATGAACGTGAGCAGCTGTATCTGGTAAAGATGAATCCATCGGACCGACACATCGAGGACCAGGAAGACCCCTGGTAACAGCAGCGCAGCCATGGCCGACCACACTAGCGGTACGAACACGTAGTGATCGCTGGCGTGGGCCACCACCGCGACGAACTCGCCGCTCGTGCTCCTTTCCGCGCTGTGAATCGCGGCGGTGATTCGAGCTTTGTCTTGCTCCGAGAAGCGGACCATGTCTCACCAGCTCCCGGAGGCGCCACCGCCCCCAAAAGATCCACCACCCCCGGAGAATCCGCCGAAGCCGCCTCCGCCGAAGCCGCCTCCGCCGAAGCCGCCTCCGCTCAACATGCCGAGAGCGAGCCAGCCGAGCCAACCACCGCCGCGTCCGGAGCTACCCGGACCGCCGCGCCCGCCGCGGCCAAATATTGCCCCCAGCAGCGGCGAGAGCGCAAAGAGAAGGATCAGCAGCATCAACGCGCCCGTTCCATTACGCTCCTGGACACGCTGTTTCTCGATGGCAAGGTGCCGATTACCGAGTACCGCCAGGATGGCCTCCGCCCCCGCTTCAATGCCGCTCGCGTATTGACCTCGCTTGAAGCGCGGCGCGATCACATCGTGGATGATGAGGAAGCTCTGCGCGTCGGTAAGGGTTCCCTCGAGGCCATAACCGACGTCGATGCGCACCTGCTTCTCGCCGACATCCACGAGCAGCAGAACACCATTGTTCTTGCCCTTCTGGCCGATGCCCCAGTGCCGCCCGAGCTGATACCCGTAGAGATCGATGGGAAAGCCGTTCAGAGTTGGGAGCGTGACCACCACGAGCTGAGTTCCGGTCGTGCGCGCATAGGCCGCGAGCTTTTTTGAGAGCCGCTCGAACACCCCCTGAGGAAGCAAGTGAGCATCATCAACTACCGGCCCAGTCAGCGTCGGAAACGGCGGCCTGCCGGCATTGAGAGGGTTTTGTGCCGCGTACGCGGGGACGGCGATAATGAGCATCACCGCGAGCAGCCAGCATGCCCGAGCGCTTTGCAGAACAGTCTTTGCGGAAATCACACCTGACGTGCGCCGAGTCCCCGTGGGTTCTTGACCTGTCGGGTGCCTCAAGGCCAGGTCGTAAAAACGCCCCATATCAGAACTTGACCTTGGGAACCTGCTGAGCCTGCTGCGAGATCGTGAAGTTCTGCACCGGCTTGTAGTTGCTGTAGAAGAGCGAGTGGTACCAGCGGCCCGGGATAGTGGTGAGCTCGGTGTCGTACTGCTGCACCGCCAGAATGTAATCGCGGCGCGCGACCGCAATGCGGTTCTCGGTGCCTTCCAGCTGCGCCTGTAGCACCAGGAAGTTCTGGTCGGCTTTGAGGTTGGGGTAGTTCTCGGTGACGACCATGAGACGCGAGAGCGCGCCGCCCAAAGTCGCCTGGTTGCGCTCGAAAGCGTGAAATTCCTTCGGGTTCGTCAAAATGTCCGAAGGAATTCGGGTCTGAGTGACCTTGGCGCGGGCGTCGGTGACCGCCTCAAGCACGGACGCCTCGTGCGCGGCGTAGCCCTTGACCGTCGCCACCAGATTCGGGATCAGATCCGTCCGCCGCTGGTACTCATTGAGCACCTGGCTCCAGGTCGCGTTGACCCGTTGCTTGTCGGCAGGTATGTTGTTGATTCCGCAGCCGCTTAGGAGCAGCAGCGCCCCTACGACGGCCAGCCATCTGACGTTGACCAGGTAACGACGGGGCTCTTGCATCGGACGCCTCTCAATGATCCCGACGGGAACTAGGGCTCATGGTACCACGATCGCAACACTTTCGGGTGCAAGACGATGTCGATCTGTTCATCCGCTTCACGTCCTTCGCAAGACAAACATCGAACGGCCCGACATAGGTACGAGGACGTCTCACCTCCAAGGCCACGCCAACCTGACGATACAGCTGCCGGACCATCTCCCGCTGGGATCTCAACGGAGCCGACGGCTCACGAATATCAACGACACCCTAGAATGCACAGCACCTGCATAGGAAGGCAGCACGAATCATCGGCCTATTGGTGCGGGGATCCTATTCGCCAACGAACTCCGCTTGGAGCCGCAGCGTACGGTCAGACACCGCATCACGGCCCCGACACGACGCACCAGGACTCCTACGAACGGCGCTGCAGACGCTTGATGCAAGCTTGACCGCGGTGCGAGGAGCCGTTGTCCATGATCCAGAACACCCACGGGGCGGATCGGTACGGCTCTTGCCGCATGAGCTGGGCGACCAGGCGGCCG
>JAJYLP010000065.1 GCA_021787615.1 Pseudomonadota bacterium | reverse complement strand
GCCGAGAGCGGCGCCTGAAGAGCGCATGAGGATTCCAGAGCGCGCCGATTGCGCTCTGCGAATGCGCCAGCGAATGGTTTCGTCGGTCATGTCGCAAGCGCAGCCGTGCATCGAACTCGGCGCCTTCGGTGCGAGAACCCGCGCCTCATCGACTCGGGCTCGATCGAGGCAACGAGGCAGGCGGCCCGCACTGATCGTCTCAATCGACGCGGCTCGCGTTGTGTCGGCATTCGCGAAGCCCGCAATCCGTCGCTGCAAGGTGGCACGGGGCACAGCGACCGCCGTGTTTTCTGCGGATGCGACCCGTATGGTCGACTGCAGCTTGATCTGCGGCAATCGACCGCGCCCGGCTGCGGAACACCGATCCGCAGCCGTTGCGGCCGCGGTCTCGCTCCTGAGGTAAGGCCCGGGCGGATGCAGGCCAACCTGGAGACGGCTCGCGCCGCATCAGCCACCGCGTGAGTTGCACTGGCGCCGCTGCCGCAGCAGACATGGAGAGCGCGAAAGACCCGCCTCTTTCGGATGGGCTCTCAGCCTTCCAAAACGCGGTGACCGGAGAGTGACTCAACACCATCCGCATCGCGATTTTCCCGTTACAGACGGGAGGGTGGTGCCGTGCCGCCGGCAGGCTGCGGATGTTATCCGTCTTCCCCAGGCGAACACGGCTTCGGGCGCACGGCACGCGGTCATTTGCAGGCGCCTGCGCGATGCGCCAGAATTGCAATGGGCGTTCAGGCCGCCAGGCGGGAACGCAGAGCGGCGCATCGATCTCGGTCACAGTGCAGGTGCGATCATGCCGGCGAGCACGTATCGACGGAAACGGATGACCGGTTCACTGTTGATATTTGCGGTCATGATGATGACCGCCACGACTGCCGTGCTGGCAGATGCCTTCGGGTCGGTGCATTACGATGCCAAACGCGATCAAATCGTCGTGACCATGATCTATGACGGGACCCATCCCAATCATCACTTCGCCGTTCATTGGGGCCGCTGCCACACGCTTCACGATCAGATCCAGGGACCGGGGCGCAAGATCATCAATTTGGGCATTGTCGATGAGCAGGGCAATGATGCGGCGAGGAAACGCTATACGAAGGTCGTCAGAGTCTCGCTGGCCGACCTGTCCTGCAGGCCCGCAACAGTAACCCTGTGGACCTCGCCCAACCAATTCACCCGCCTCGACATTCCGTAGCAGCGAGCGGCTGTTGCGTGAAGCGATCCGCATTCACCGACCCGCAATGGGCCGCAAGTCAACGGCAATCGGTCCTGGCCCGAGCCTGATTGCGAGGCTGTCGCATAGCCAGGCGGGCTGGTGTTACAATCAGTGCATGCTGCACACACCGCGCGAGCATGGTGTGTGCGGTGCTCGACGCGCAGTGTCATGCCCACCAACGCCTGAGTGCGTCTCGGGCGAGGATGCACGGTGGCACTCGCCCGACCCTTATGCGGGACCTGTCATCATGCAATATCGAATAGCGACGGTTTTTCTCCTCGCCGGCCTCTGTCTCATTGCCCCCGCTCATGCGTGGGGAGACACCATGCGTTGCGGCAAGAAGCTCGTTATCGTCGGGGACTCGATGGCGGCCGTGAGGGCATATTGCGGCCGCCCCGCCGCGATACAGCACAGCATCAAGGTGAATACAACCACCGATCGGGTCGGCGGCCGCGAGGTCAGTCGGTCGCACACGGTCGGCGCGGCGGTTCCCGTTGAGACCTGGACCTATAACCGGGGACCCAGGAAGTTCCTGATGACCGTCCGCTTTGTCGACGGGAGCGTCGTCGCGGTGAAGGCACTTTCACAGTACGGCTACTAGCGGCCGCTCTCCCGCCGACTCGGCCGAGCCCGCTCATCGGCGAATAGGAGCGCCTTGGGTGCAGCCGGCGGGCATCGCCGGCAAGTTGCGCGCGCTCGGCGCACAGTCCGCGCATGATGCGGACTGTGGTCGAGCCGCCGTCGACCGCTGTGGAAACCCGTCCGCAACCCTGACCTGATACGGCGCGTCTCTGGCCGCCTGCAGAGGCTGGGGCCGCACCCCTGCCGCCGCGGACGCCATGCCCAAAATGGCGGACGCTTGGGGCGGATATCGGGCAGCCCCGCGATCGGGGCCGCCTAAGTCATTGATTTGTGGCGGAGCGGACGGGACTCGAACCCGCGACCCCCGGCGTGACAGGCCGGTATTCTAACCAGCTGAACTACCGCTCCTCCGGAAGGGGCGCGCATCGTATCGGACGCGCCGGACAATGTCCATCCGTGCGCCCGGGGGGCGCGGGTGCGGCGGCGGACCGCCCCCGGCACCTCTGGGTCGGCCGCCAAGGGCCTCAATTCGTTTAAGTATTCATGAAACCTTCCGCTATAGTCTTGACCATGAAGTCCCTTTCTGCCGCCACAGCCGCCGCGCTCGTGTGCGCCGGTCTGTTGTGCTCGACGCTCGCCGTCACTCCCGCCCGGGCCGGTCTCGGCGGGCGCGCCGCCTCGGTCCAGGCCGATCTGATGCACCTGAAGGGCCAGCTCCGCCGCCGCCTCGCGCCGGGCTACCAGGTCGATGAGATCACCACCCCTGAAGGCACCGTGGTCAAGGAATTCCTCTCCCCTGCCGGCGTCGTGTTCGCGGTGAGCTGGCGCGGACCGGTCATACCGGATCTCGCCCAGATCATGGGCAGCAGCTATTTCACGATGCTGAAGGCCGCCGAGACGCGCGAGCGCGCGAGCCTCGGCCACAATCATGTGCAGCTGCGCACCCCGCAGCTCATCGTGCACGCCGGCGGACACATGCGCTTTTTCTTCGGCGTCGCGTACGTTCCGTCGCTCGTGCCGGCGGATGTGTCGCTCTCCAACCTGCACTGATCCGCAACGAGGTTCTCCGTGCGCAAGACCCAGCTCGTCGGTCTGGTCCTGGCTGTGCTCGCCATCGCCGGCTGCGGCGGAGGCGGCGGCTCGAGCGCTTCGAGCCCCGGCGGGGGCGGGGGCGGGCAAACCATCGTCGCCTCGGGGCCGAACGTGGTCACCATGACCGTCGATGGCGGTCCGAGCTGCAGCACATCGAGTAGCCAGTGCTCCGTCGACATCCCCTACATCACGGTGACGCTGTGCGTGTCCGGGACCACGCAGTGTCAGACCTTCGATCACATCGAGGTCGACAGCGGCTCGTACGGACTGCGGATCCTGGCGGACGCCAAGGACACGTCGGGCAATACGTTCTCCCTCGCGCTCGCGCAGGAGACGGTCAACGGCAGCCCCGTCGTCGAATGCACCCAGTTCGTCGATGGCTACAGCTGGGGGCCGATCAAGACCGCCGACGTGCAAGTCAGCAGCGAGTCGGCGCACGCAGTGCCCGTCCAGGTGATCGGCGACCCGAACTACTCGAGGGTTCCGAGCGCCTGCTCGGGCACCGGCACGCAGGAGGATACGGTGGCCACCTTCGGGGCCAACGGCATACTCGGCGTCGGACCGTTCGCCCAGGATTGCGGGACGAACTGCGCCCAGACAGTCAGCAACGGCTACTACTACGCCTGCCCGACGAGCACCTGCCAGCCCACCACGCTCGCCCTTGCCGACCAGGTGACCGATCCGGTGACCGACTTCCAGACCGACAACAACGGGGTCATCGTCGAGATGCCCCCGCTCGGCGCCTCGGGCACCGCCAGCACCGTGACCGGCTCGCTGGTGTTCGGCATCGGCACGGAGGGCAACAACTCGATGAGCGCGCCGACCGTGCTCACGGCCGACAATTACGGCTACATCCGCACGAACTTCAACGGCCAGTCGCTTCCCTACTCGTTTCTCGACACCGGCTCGAACGCCTACTATTTCAACGACAGCAGCATCCCGGACAGCTGCCTCAGCCAGGGCAACTGGTTCTGTCCGGCGAGCACGCTGCAACTGTCGGCGACCAATCTCGGCCAGAACGGCGTGCAGTCCACCGTGTCGATCTCGATTGCCAACGCCAAGACCGTATTCAACCAGTACCCGTCGAACTCGGCGTTCAACGACATCGGCGTAAACGCCGGCAACCAGTCGGCCTTCTGCCCCAACGGCGCGAGCAACTGCTCGTTCGATTTCGGGCTGCCGTTTTTCTTCGGGCGCAATGTGTACGTCGCCTTCTACGGTGCGCTCACCAGCGCCGGCACCGGGCCGTACTTCGCCTATTGAGCCGCCGGCCCGCCTCCGGGGCGCCGCCACCGGCGGCGCCCCGGCGCTTCGCCGAGGCTAGTGCATCCCGACCGGGGGCACACGGATCGCCGCGATCCCCGCATGGCGCAGCGCGCCGTTCAGCCGCTCGATCTGCGCCACCGTCCCGCGCCAGTGCTCCATCGCCGTGTCGAGCCGCCCGAGCGAGGCCTGCAGCACGTGTTCCTGGGCTGCCGTGGGGGCCATGTCCGCCGACTCCGCATCCGCCTCGAGCGCACTGAGGCGCCGGTTCAGCGTCAGCATGCCCTGCGGACCCTGGCCGGAGGCCGCGGCCGCCAGACGCTTGACGGAGCCGGCCAGGCGCGCTGGCGCCTTGCCCGCCGCGATGCGCGCCTGCAGCGTCACGAGCGCCTGGTGCACCGGGTGCTCGGCGTCGTAGAGCGCTTTGACGCGACCCAGACCGCTGCCGATCGCCTGGCTGTAGGACAGCAGCGAGCGCAGGTCGGCCGTGCTGAGATGCTCGCGCGGATCGAGGCGCACCACCAGAGCGGCGCGGTACTGCCGCCCGCCGGCGCTCAGCACCACGCTGTAGATGCCGGGCAGCACGAACGGCCCGTCGACCGACGTCGGGGTGTTCAAGCCGTACACCGCCTGCATGCTGTAGCCGTAGCCGATGGCCGGCGGGCGCGCATAGCGCAGGTTCCACACGAAGCGGTGCATCCCCGGGGCGGCCGAGAGCTGCTGCGGCGGTTTGAGCCACGCCTTGGCGAAGTAGCGGAACGCATGCACGGGCTGCGGCGGGGCGTCCGAGGCGAACGTGCGGACCCGCTTGCCCTTGAAGTCGTAGATCGAGAGCCTCACCGGCCCGCTGATGTTCGGCCCGAGCCAGTAGTCGATGATCGCGCCGGCCGGCGGGTTCTGCCCCTGGGGCGTGCCCGCAGGCAGCGGCGTATCGCGATTGTTGTTCGGGTGCACGCGCCAGGCCGGCTCCGGCGCGAACAGATGCGCCGGCGAGTCGAGCACGGCAGCCGAGAGCTGGCGCAGCGGCGTCACATCATCGAGCACCCAGATCGCCCGCCCCTGCGTGGCGGCGATCAGATCGTTATCGTGCACCAGCAGGTCCTTCACCCAGGCATTCGGCAGATTGAGCTTCAGCGACTGCCAGTGCGCGCCGTCATCGAACGACACGAACACCCCCTCGGTGGTGCCGGCGTAGAGCAGCCCGGCGCGCACCGGATCGGCACTCACGGCCGAGACCGGCTCATCGGCCGGCAGCCCGGCGTCGATCTCGGTCCAGCTCGCCCCGTAGTCGTGGGTGCGGAACAGGTAGGGATGGAAGTCATCCTGACGCTGATTATCGACGGCCACGTAGGCTGTGCCCGGATCGAGCGCCGAGGGTGAAATCGAGCTCACCTTCTCCCAGGGCCCCATCCCGGGGGGCGTGACGTTGCTCCAGTGCGCCCCGTCATCGCGGGTGAGCTGCACGAGCCCGCTGTCGGTGCCAACCCAGATTTCCCCGGCATGCCTTTGCATCGGCGAGGGGGCGATTGCGCTGATCACCCCGAAACCGCAGGCGCGGGCCAGCTCGCCGCTCGCCGCGGCCGTGCAGCCCTGCGTGCCGGCGAGTGCTCCGGTGAGATCCGGGGAGATCACCTTCCAGGTCTGGCCGAAATCCGCCGAGCGGAACAGCACCTGCGCGCCGAGCAGCAGCGCGTAGGGCTTGGTCGGCGTGAACACGAGCGGGGTCACCCAGCCGTAGCGATACTTGACGGTGAACGGCGCTGCGCCGTAACTGACAATGGGATACGGGGAGACATTGGCCACCTGGCCGGTGCGCTCGTTCCAGCGCGACACCCGCCCGCCGAGCCCGCTGCCGAAGACCAGGTGCGGATCGGCCGGGTCGGGCACCATGTAGTCGCGCTCATCGCCCCCGACCGGATGCCAGTCGCGCCAGGTGAGCGACCCGTAGTTGCTGAAGCTCGCCGCGCCCACCGAGCCGCTGTCCTGCTGGCCGCTGTAAATCCAGTACGGGAAGCGGTTGTCGGCGGCCACGTGGTAGAACTGGCCGGTGGGCTGGTTGTACCAGCTGCTCCAGCTGCGCCCGCCGTCGACCGACACCACCGCGCCCTGGTCGGAGGCGGTGATCATGTGATTCGGGTGCAGCGGGTTGATCCACACGAAGTGGTAGTCATCGCCGCCGGGGGCGCCCTTGAAGATGTGCCAGGTCCGCCCGCCGTCGCTCGAGCGGCGGATCGACTGGCCCGCCGAGTACAGCACATTCGGGTTGGCCGGATCGACCGTGAGGCGCGAGAAGTACCAGTTGCCGAATACGCCGCCCTCATCGTTGACGCGCTGCCAGCTCCTCCCGCCGTCATCCGAGCGCCAGATGCCGCCCTCGGTGTGCGATTCGACCGTGGCGTAGATGCGGGTGCCCTGGGCGGTGTGCGTCACGGCGAGTCCGATGCGCCCGATCGGCCCGCTCGGCCAGCCTCCGCCGGCGAGGCGCGTCCAGGTCTTGCCGCCGTCGGTGGAGCGGTAGAGGCCGCTGCCGGGGCCGCCGTGCGGCTCGAAGTAATCGAGCCAGGGCCAGTCGCGCATCTGCCAGGCGGCCGCGTACAGCAAATTGGGGTTGGTCGGGTCGGCCGCGAGGTCCACCACTCCGGTGTCGTCGTTGATGTAGAGGACGTGCTGCCAGGTCTTCCCGCCGTCGGTGGTGCGGTAAATGCCGCGCTCGGCGTTCGGCCCGTAGAGGTGGCCCATCGCGGCCACGAGCACCACGTTGGCGTTGTTCGGATCGATCCAGATGCGCCCGATGTAGCGCGTCGCGGCGAGGCCCACCGAGTGCCAGGTCCGCCCGCCGTCGGTCGATTTGAACACACCGTTTCCCGCGCCCACGTCATAGCGCGGCGCGACCTGGCCGGTGCCGACGTAAAGGGTGTCGGGCGCCGAGGGCGCCACCGCGATGGCGCCGATCGCCGGCGGCAGATTCGGGCCGACCGAATGCCAGGTGCGGCCCGCGTCGATGGTCTTCCACACCCCGCCGCCCGCGGTGCCGATGTAGAACGTGTTGGGTTCGCGCGGGACCCCCGCCGCCATGGTCGCCCAGCCGCCGCGGAACGGCCCGATGAGGCGCCAGCGCATCTGGGCGTAGGCGCTCGGCGGCACCGGGCCGCTGCTCGAGGCGGACGGCGCAGGCGGCGCCGTCTGCTGCAGCGCAGCGCGCGCAAGCGTAAAGGGCGCGGCGGCGAGCAGCGCGCACAGGCCCGCAGTGGCGCGCGACAGCGCGCCCGGACGACAAGACGAGTCGGTCAGAGCCATGAAGCGCTCCCCAAAAAAACGGCACGATACCGCATTCCGCCGCCCGCTGCTGCCCCCGGCGCCCTCGGTCCGTCGTGCCCTTTGACCGCACGGGCCGCATCTGACAGTCTTTGCCGTTTCGCAGCCACGATCGGACGAACAGACCCATGGCCAGCCCCGCCCCGCACGCCGCCGGCGCCTGCACGAACCTGCATGCGATCGACATCAGCTTCGCGCACTTCGCCTGGGGGCAGATCGCCATCCTCGGGGTGGTGCAGGGCATCACCGAGCTGTTGCCGATCAGCAGCACCGCGCACCTGCGGGTCATCCCGGCGCTGCTCGGCTGGCAGGACCCGGGCTCGGCGTTCTCCGCGGCGATGCAGCTGGCGAGCCTGCTCGCGGTGCTCGCCTACTTCTGGCGCGACATCGTGCGCCTGCTCGCCTCGGGGGTCGACTCGGTCCGCAGGCGCGACCTGAGCGCATCGGACTCGCGCATGCTGCTCGGGATCATCATCGGGACCATCCCGATCGGCATCTGCGGGCTGCTGCTGCGCTTCGTGCTGAACGCCTGCCACTCCCCCATGCGCAGCCTCACGGTGATCGGCATCGCCTGCATCGTCATGTCGCTGCTGCTCGCGATCGCCGAGCGCTATGCGCGCCACACGCGAAAATTCGGTGAGCTGACCCTGCGCGATGGGATCTGGGTCGGCCTCGCGCAGGCCTTCGCGCTGGTGCCGGGCGTGTCGCGCTCGGGAGCGACGCTCACCGCGGCGCTTTATTGCGGCATGGAGCGCGAGACCGCCGCGCGCTTCTCGTTCCTGCTCGGACTGCCGGCGATCGTGCTCGCCGGGGGCCTGGAGATGTACGAGCTGCTCAAGGCGGGCCTGAGCTCCTCCGGCTGGGAGACGCTGCTCGTCGGCCTCGCGGTGGCGAGCGTGACGGCGTTCCTCGCCATCTACTGGCTGCTGCACTACCTGGAGAAGCGCACCACCTGGATCTTCGTCTGGTACCGCCTCGCGCTCGGCATCCTGCTGCTCGGCGGGGTCGGCTTCGGCTTCCTGCACTGAGCGGCGCAGCGCGCCTCAGCGCGCGCCCGTGTGTGCCGCGAGCAGCTGCGCCAACTTCACGTACACCCCGTTGGTCCAGCCGAAACCGATCTCGTTCTGCGTGTAGCCGGCGGTGATCCTGACGTGGGCGCTGCCGGTGTCCATATTGTATTTCTCGCGGATGGTGCCGTCGTGCGCGAACCCGCGGTTCACCGTGGCGATGAACTTGCCGGCAATGCGGCGCGCGGCGGTGTGGTAGCCGTAGGCCTCGAGCCCCGCCACGGCCAGCCAGTTGGTCGGCGCCCAGCCGAACGGCGCATCCCACTGCGCCCCGCTCGCATAATCGCTGGTGGCGAGGCCGCCCTTGCGCTTAAACAGCGGCAGGTTGTCGCGCACCGCGCGCGCCTGCGCGTGCGAGGCGAGCCCGGCCCACAGCGGGTAGAACGTGGTGATGAACGCGTAGTACGAGCGCTTGCCGGTCACGAAATCGTAGTCCGTGTACTGACCCAGCCGGGCGTTCCACAGGTAAGTATTGATGGCGCGCCTGCGCTGGGCGGCCGCGGCTGCCCAGCGGCGCGCGGCCGCACGCTCCCCGAGCCGCCGCGCGAATGCGCTCAGGTCGAGAGCGTAGCGGTACAGCAGGCTGTTGAGCCCCACTGGCGCGTAATCGATCGTCGAGCCGCCGAAGGCACCGAAGCGGAAGGTCGTGTCGAAACCCGACTCGCGCATCGCCCGGTCGCCGCGGTAGAACTTGCCCGTGAGCCGGTAGCCGCCGTACCAGGCCTCGGCGCACACGCGTGAGGCGCGGATGTCGCAGCTCGCCTGAGCGAGCCGTGCCGCTGCGGCGCTCGAGGGATGACGCGCCGAGCGGATGAGATAACCGCGGTTCTCTCCCGGATGCGCAACCAGGAAGCGGATGACGCTGCGGTAGTACGCTGCGGTGCGCATCTCGATGGCCGGATCGTGGCCGCCGTAATCGAAGTAGCGCGACAGCCCGGTATGGCCGGCCAGATGCTCGCGCCGCTCCCAGGTCGAGTAGTCCTTGACCGCAAGCGGGTAGGCGCGCCGCAGCCACGCCGTGGCGGCCTGCCGGCCCGCAAAGGCCGCCGGATCCTTAAGGATCGTGCGGATCATCTCGCCGAGAAACGGCGGCTGCGAGCGCGTCAGCGAGAAGGTGCCGTTGGCGTTGAGCACCGCCCCGTAGTGCCTGACCTCGAACAGGAAATTCTCAACCATGCCGAGCGCCAGCGCAGCGTGATGATCGGCGAGCAGGCCGAGCTCGATGAAATAGCTGTCCCAACCGAACATCTCGTTGAAGAACCCGCCGGGCACGACGTACGGATGCGGCAGATACAGCAATCCCGGGCGGGGCAGCGTCGCGGGCTGCAGACTGCCGAGCCTGACGATGCGCTCGGGCAGACGGCGCACGCTGACCTGGCAGTGCGCCTGGAGATTGTGCACGGCCGCGGGAGTCGGCAGATCCTTCGGCAGATACAGCACGGGGCGCGCCTGATGCGGCCGGCTCGGGTAGGAGGAGCAGGCCGTCGCCGAGCGGGTGAGCGTGGCCCAGGTCCGCTCGATGTACGCGAGCGTCCGGGCGGTCTGCGCAGCGCCGGCGGCCGGCGGGCGCAGTGCCTGGGTTGCCGCGAGCGCGGGCGTCAGCGAGAAAGACAATACGCAGACGCAGACGCGGACTGTTCGCGACATCACCGATTCCCCTGCCGCCAGGCGGCTGCGCACGAGCCGGCATGATGAACTGCGCACCCGTGCGGCGCAACCCGCGCGCCGCGCCGGCATGCCGCGGGTCGAGACCCTGATCAGCCCGATCGAAGGCAAGCCCGCGCAGAGCATCACGCGGCCCACCCGTCGCGTGGTGCGCCACTCGAGCATTGCCACGCGCGCCTCGCGCCGAGCCGGCCTCGGCCGGCACGGCCACGCGGCCGGGCCCACCGCGCGCCACGCAGTGCGCTCGACTCATCGCATACGTATGCATGTGCTGCGGCCCGCGCCGCGCCGGTAAGCTGTCCCGGCGCTGCAGTTGCAGACGAGGCGGATTCGCCGCCTGCGCGAGGCCGGAGAAACACCCGGGGCATCGCGCCGCTTCAGCGGCATGCCGCAGCGCCCGAGTGTCGGTTCCGAGGAGAGTGCCCGATGCGATTGAGCTCAGCGGTCTATCCGAGTCTCGCGGACCGTGTCGTGTTCATCACCGGCGGCGGGTCCGGCATCGGCGCGGCGATGACACGGGCGTTCGCCCGGCAGCAGGCGAAGGTCGCCTTCGTTGACATCGCCGAGGAGGCCAGCCGGCGGCTGGTCGATGAGGTGCACGGCCAGAGCGGCGTCTCGCCGCTCTTTCTGCCGTGCGACGTGCGCGACACGGCGATGCTCGCCGCGAGCATCGCCGCGGTCCGCGAGCGGCTGGGCCCGGTCGGGATTCTGATCAACAACGCCGCGAGCGACGAGCGGCACCGCCTCGAGCAGCTCACCCCGCAGCAGTGGGACGAGCGCATGTCGCTCAACCTCAGGCCCGCCTTCTTCGCTTCCCAGGCCGTCATGGCGCACATGCGCGATCTCGGCGGCGGCTCCATCATCAATCTGGGCTCGATCTGCTGGCGGATCGGCGCGGCCAATCTCACCGCCTATGCGACCGCCAAGGCGGCCATGCACGGCCTCACGCGCAGCCTGGCCCGCGAACTGGGAGCGCTCGGCATCCGCGTCAACACGCTCAGTCCCGGCTGCGTCATGACCGAGCGGCAGCTGCAATTGTGGGTGTCGCCCGCGCAGGAGAAGATCATCCAGGCCACGCAGTACGTGAAAGGCCGCATCCTGCCGGAGCACATCGCCCACTTCGCGCTGTTTCTGGCAGCCGATGACAGCGCGATGCTGACCGCTCAGGAGATGATCGTCGACGGCGGCTGGGCCTGACCGCGCACGCCGCGGCCTCGCGCCGCCTGAGCGCAGCCGCACGACCACGAGGCCCTGCGGCGGGACGTCCAGGCTGAATCGGCCGTGGCGGACCGGTATGCGCTGCGGCGGGGCCAGCCGCCCCGCGCGGCGCAGCGCGAAGATCTGCGCGCCGGTGGGATAGCGCGGCCGCGAAGCGGCTCTGAACAGGGTCGGTCCGAGGGGAATTGCGGTTCACCGACGGCAGATGGTTCGTGTCGGCCTGGCCGGGATCGACCCGGATGAAATCCTTGCTGACGACACCGAGGCCGTGCGTGATCGGCACGCCCTGGCCGTTGCCCACCGGCTGCAGCCCCGGGCTGCACTGCGAGGTATGCGACAGCCGCAGGCCACTGTTGCCCGTCAGCTCATGGTGAAACACCCTCGTGTGGATGTCCGCCTGGATGAACGCCTCGCGGATGTTCTCGTGCACGCGGCCGCTGTGCGGCTCGGTCCACTCCTGCGCCCACGGCTTCACCGGGTGCGGCATGCCGCCGTTCGCCCGCAGCACCGCCGCGCCGTCGGTCGCGAGAAAGCACGGAAGGCCGCCGATACCCGATCAGCCGATGCACGAGCAAGAGCGTCAGGCGCGAGGCGTGCCCGAAGATGAGGCTGACCTCCAGGTGACCGAAGCACCCGCGCAGCCGGCTCTTCAGCCCCGGGCGCGCGAACACGGGTTGGACCAGCACGGGCGCGGCGAAGGAGGCCAGCTGCGGGTCCTCGAAACAAATCCCCGGCAGCGCGGGCTCTCCAACGGACCTCAGCCTCGCCATGCTGCATCCCGACGGCCCATTCTTTGGCGGGATTGTTGTGTTGCAACTCAATCATTCCAGAGTTGAAGCCGTCTTTTCGTTTCAAACCAATAACTTGCCCATTGCGCAACGCTCACCCAAGGTGAGCGTTGCGAGACCGTCGCACGAGGACTCGCAGACTGGAGTTGCAAGCTCCGCAGCCCCGCAGGCCACAATCTTATGCACCAAGCGGGCCAATGCTTGCCGGATCTGGTCCGCTGACGCGGGCGCTCACTTGCGGCAGTCTTCTGCGCAGGTCGACGATAAGCGGAGCCCACGACGTAGAACCGACACATCCGTTCGCGCGCGCGAAATGATGGGATTGCCGAGACGCGTCCAGCCGACGCTTAAGAGTGAAGTGGCCACTGGAAACGCCACGCGAACCAAGCCGAAATGTTCGTGTCGCAGGCGGTGTTGCCGTGCTGCTGCGACGAAGTGCATTCACACAAAGCGTGCAATGCCGTTCGGCCGACGCCGTAGTGACGCAAGCGGACCTGGATGATCACCTGTTCTGGAGCAGCCGACTGCGACGCGGCGCTTCCAGGGGAGGCGCATCTGGGGACGGGGAGCGCACAAGCGGGCGCTGTCGCTCTTTCAGAACGCTCTGTCCCTCGGCGGAGTGCCGCTGCGGCGCGAAGAGCTGCATGAGCGCCGTCGCGTTCGTTGACAGCAGTGTCCTGATCTACACGCACGACCTGGACGCAGGTGTGAAGCGTGAGCGGGCCGTGGCGAAGCTGCGCGAGCTGTGGGATTCAGGGACGGGCCGGCTCTCCGTCCAGGTGTTACAGGAGTTTTATGTGAACGCGACGCAACAGCTCGCTACACCTATCGCACGTTCGACGGCGCGAGAAGTCATCAAGACATATGGCGTGTGGATACGCCGCGCCACGACGGTTGAAACCGTCACACGTGCTGCAGAACTCTCCGAGCTGGCCCGGATGTCTTTCTGGGATGCGCTCATCGTGGCCGCGGCAGAGGAAGTCGACGCCGCCGAACTGCTGAGCGAGGATTTGAACGACGGCCAGGCGATCGCCGGCATCAAGGTGGTGAACCCTTTGAAGGGTGATCACCTGGGCGACGAGGTCCACGACCTCCGGTAGGCGGTTCCGAGGGCCGATGATCCGGCACGCGCCCCAGGGTCACGACTCATCTGGCGCGGAATCCTGCGCGCTATCCCGTCACCCGACCGGGCTCATCGTGCCAAGCCGACCCGGGCTCCTTTTGCCGAGCGGCGCAGCGCTTGCGGGAGTGAGGCCTCGTGAGCGCCTGTCCGCGCGCAGATCGGCCGCCGCGCGCACCTCGCCGCCGGATCCGCCAGGAGCTGCCCGGCGGACATGACGGGGCGTACTGGTCCTGCCACATCGGGCGAACGCTCGAGATCTTCTCCGCGGCGCTGCGCGAGGAGCGCGAGTCACCCCGCCGGCGCTAGAGCGGCGCAGCACGCACCGCCTCGTGCCGCCGCTCCTCGCGGATCGGGCGGCTGCGTGCAGAGCGGGCCGTTGGCCTTGCCGCGGCCGCGCCTGGGGGATCATGCTGTGCAGCGGCGGGAGGCGCCCGCAACCGCGCGACCGCTCAGGGAGCTGCCATGATCGACCTCGCCGACTTTCCCGTTACCCGCAAATGGCCCGCCCGCCATCCCGAGCGGCTTCAGCTGTACTCGCTCCCCACGCCGAACGGCGTGAAGGTCTCGATCATGCTCGAGGAGACCGGGCTGCCCTATGAGGCGCACCGGGTGGACTTTGCGCGCCAGGAGCAGCTCTCGAGCGAGTTCCGCTCGCTCAATCCCAACAACAAGATCCCCGCCATCATCGATCCGAACGGGCCGGGCGGCAAAGCGCTCGCGCTGTTCGAATCGGGCGCGATCCTGCTGTACCTCGCTGAGAAGACCGGACGGTTTCTGCCCGCCGAGCCGGCCGGGCGTTACCACGTCATCCAATGGCTGATGTTCCAGATGGGCGGCATCGGGCCGATGTTCGGACAGCTCGGCTTCTTCCACCGCTTCGACGGCCGGGAATTCGAGGACAAGCGACCCCGTGACCGCTACGTCGCCGAGTCGCGGCGCCTCCTCGGCGTGCTCGAGGGCCAGCTGTCCCATCACGCATGGGTGGCGGGTGAGGACTACAGCATTGCCGATATCGCCATCTTCCCGTGGGTGCGCAACCTGATCGGTTTCTACGAGGCGGGCGAGCTCGTCGGCATCAAGCAGTTCCCTGCGGTGACGGGCGCGCTCGAGCGCTTCATCGCCCGCCCCGCCGTTGCGCGCGGCCTGCAGATTCCGCAGGCCGCCTGAGGTGCAGCGCGATCCGATGGCGGCCGGATCAGGCCGTCCCGCTCGCACCGCGCTCTGGCGCGGGCGAGCCGAGCCGGACCTCGCTCAGCCGCGCCGGGTGGCGTCGGCGATGAACGCGTCGATGTTCTTCGACAGCTGCGGCAGCACGGCGGGGTTGAGGTAGAGCATGTGCCCGACCGCGTAGTAGTACTCGTGGATATTGCGCTCGAGCCCCGCCGGCAGGCCCATGTGGGCGATGGTGTAGTTGGTCGCGAAGAACGGCGTGGCCATGTCGAACCAGCCGTTATTGAGCATCAGCTGCATCGCCGGGTCATTGCTCATGGCCCGCGCCAGCGCCGGCGCCACGTTGCGCACCCGGGCGAGGCTCTGGCCGCTGCCCACGCCCTCATCGAGCGCGCTCAGCGGCGGCTGGTAGCGCCCCCAATCCCAGGCCCTGAACACGCTGCCGCTGCTCTGCACGTACAGGCGGCTGCTGTGGTAATCGAGCCCGTGATCGAGATACTCATCGAAGGTCGCGCTGAGGGCGCCCCAGATTGCCGTGGTGGCGGCCCCCGCGGCCGAGTCGCCCTGCTCCGGGACCAGGGGCTGCAGCTCCGGCGTGCTGAAGCGCGCATCGAAGCGGCCCGTGCTCGCGCCGTCGTCGAGCAGGCGGCGCTGGAACACCGACAGCGGGATGCGCAGGTCCGCCTTCAGCCACAGTGAGGCCGGCAGCCCCGTGTCGCGGGCGAGCTGCGTGGCGATGCGGCCCTTCTCGCCCGAGGGCAGCGCCGCACCTTCGAACAGCGCGTGCGCATAGGCGCCGGCGGCGAACTGCTCGACCCGCTGGAGGAAGGCCGGCAGGCTCTGCGGCTGCGGCTCGAGGCGGTGGTGATACCAGGCCACCGCCGCGTAGGACGGCAGGTACAGCTCATAGGGCAGATCGTTGCCCGGCGTGTTGTTCAACGTCGCGAAATCCAGCACCGTCGAGCACAGGATCACCCCGTCGAGATAGATGCCGCGGCCGACCAGATCGCGCGACAGGACCGCCGAGCGCGTCGTGCCGTAGCTCTCCCCGAGCAGAAACTTCGGCGACTCGAACCGGTTGTACTTCTGCACGTAGCGCTCGATGAACTGTGTGAACGAGCGGGCGTCGCCGTTGATGCCGTAGAACATTGCCGGCTTGCCGACCCCGACGATGCGGCTGTAGCCGGTGCCCACCGCGTCGATGAACACGAGATCGGTCGCCTTGAGGATGCTGTAGGTGTTGGGCACGAGCCGGTACGGCGGCTGCTCGGCGCGGGCCTCGCCGGGGGCGGGCCAGTCGATGCGGCGCGGCCCGAAGCCGCCGATGTCGACGAGCGCCGAGGCGAAGCCCGGCCCGCCGTTGTACGCGAAGGTCACCGGGCGCCTGCCCGGGTTGCGCACGCCGTCCTTGGTGTAGGCGACGTAGAACATGCTGGCGGTGGGCTTGCCGTGCTTGCTCTTCAGGATGATCGTGCCGGCGGTCGCCGTGTAGTCGATGCGCTTGCCGTCGATCAGCACACTGCCGTGCGTGACCGACGTTCTGGCCTTGGGAACCGTGGTTGCGCCGTGTGCCTTGGCGGGGGCGTGCGCGGCGTAGACGACCGGAGCCAGAGTGAGTGCGGCACTGGCAAACAGAGGAGCAAGGATACGTTGCATGCGGCAGGTTCCTCCAGGTTCAGCCCGTACGGATCGGCCGGGTGAACCCCGTCACCGCTCGACCGCACGCGCCTGCGGACGGCCACGCCCGCGCGTGGCGCATCCTACCCCGCTGCGGCGTTTGGATCGAGCGGTCATCGCGCGGCCGCGCGCTCGAGCACGGATTGTGCTGCGCCGCCCCGGGGGACTGGCCGGGGCGCTCGGCCGCTGAGCGCTCCGGCCCGGTTGGCGCGTGCGAGGGGTTATTTCTTGGCCGCCGCGTGGTATTCGCGGCGGATCCGCGCCAGATCGACCCCGGGCTCGGGATACGTGAGGCCCATCGCCTCGAGCCGCTCGACCACGATGCGCGCCACGGCGAGATTGCGGTACCACTTGTGATTGGCGGGAATCACGTACCACGGCGCCTGCTCGGTGCTGCAGCGCGACAGCGCCTCCTCGTAGGCGCGCAGATACTCGGGCCAGAAGCGGCGCTCGGCGTAATCGGCCTCGCTGATCTTCCAGTGCTTGGTCGGATCGTCGAGCCTTTCCTTGAAGCGCGCGAGCTGCTCTTCGCTCGAGATGTGCAGGTAGAACTTCAGGATCACCGTCCCGCCGTCGGCGAGCGCGCGCTCGAACTCATTGATCCGGCCGTAACGGGCGGACCAGACCGACTTGGCCACCAGCTGATGCACGCGCACGACGAGCACGTCCTCGTAGTGCGACCGGTTGAAGATCACCACCTCCCCGCGCGCCGGCGCCGCGCGGTGCGCGCGCCAGAGGAAATCGTGCGCCGCTTCCTCATCCGAGGGCTTGCGGAAGTGCGCCACCCGGCAGCCTTGCGGATTCATGGCGCCGAGCACGTGGTTGATCACCCCGTCCTTGCCGCCCGTGTCCATCGCCTGCAGACAGATCAGCAGGGAGCGCCGGCTCTCGGCGTAGAGGAGCTCCTGCAGCGCGCGCAGACGCTGGCTGTAGTGTTCAATCTCCGCCGCAGCCGACTCGTGGTCCTCGTGCCGCCCCTTGAACGCCGGATCGAGCGCCGAGAGCTTCACGCGCGCGCCGGGCTCGACCCTGAATTGCTGCAGGTGATTCATTGACGGGCTGATACGCTCGCGGCGCAGCACTGTCGATACGCGCTTGTCGCAACGCCGTCGGGACGCAGCGGCGCCTGCAGGTCACGCAAAGTACGCGAGCGATGCCCGTCCAGCTCTCAGCTCCTCGGCATTGCCGAGGACGCCTACGCCCGCGGCGCACACCGCGGCGAGCCGCTTCAGAGCGGCACGCCGCAGCGGGCCAGCACGTCGCGCAGGTCCCGCAGTGGCGGAAACACCTCGTTGTTCCAATCGCTGCCCTGCGCATCGTGGGCGCGCTGCTCGTATTCGACGATCTCCTTGTCCTCGCGGAAGATGTTCTCGGTGAACCAGACCACGAACGGCCAGACCAGGTGAATGAGACCCGGAATCGGGGGCTTCTTCACCGACAGGTAGCCGAAGGTGCGGTTGGTGCGATGCTCGGCGTCAAGCGGCGTGTAGCAGAGCCACACGTCGAGCACTGGATCCTGGGTCTCGTCAATGTTGCGCCCCACCCAGACCTTCAGGCTCTGGGTGGGATAATCGGTGCGGATGCGCATGTGGTCGCGGAAGTCCTGCCGCTCCTCGCCGCGCGTGCGCATCAGGTCGACGATGACGCGCTCGCCGACGGAGGATTTTCCCTCCGTGCGGCTGAAGCTGTACTCGACCTGCGCCCAGTGGTCCCCGTGCCCGCGCCCGAGGCAGCTCGCGCGAATCGAGCCCATCTGCTTGCGATGCATGAACTGGTGGTTCATGTCGAAGAGATTCTCGTGCATGAAGGTGTAGTGGCAGGCCACCTCGCGGTTCAGACGCCGCGTCTTGTAGTCGCGGCGCTGCGAGGCGCCGAGCGAGGACGGCAGCCGCTCGGCGGCGAGGTCGGGGTTTCCCGGAAAGATGAAGATGAGCCCGTCGATCTCTCGCACCGGGTAGCTTCGCACCCCGTTCGGCCTGCGCTCCTTGCCGAGGTAGGGGACGTCCACGCACTTGCCGGCGCAGTCGTACGCCCAGCCGTGGTAGTGGCACTTGAGGACATCACCGGCGACGACGCCGAGGTGCAGCGGCACCTGCCGATGGGCGCAGCGGTCCTCGAGCGCAAAGACCTGACCGCTCGTGCCCCGATAGAGCACGATCGGCTCACCGGCGAACCGGCGCCCCAGAATCTGACCGGCTTTGAGCTCATCGGACCAGGCCAGCGGATACCAGTAATCGGGATTGGCGGCGGTGCGCCGCAGATCAACGCCGCTCGGCGGGCGCACCTGCCGTTCGGCAGCCAGATTCGAATGATCATCGGGCATTGACGCCCCCCCAACGGTCTTAGTCAAAGGGGCAAGATTACGCTGAAGGGACCTGCCGAAGAAACCTCAATTTTTTGACGGATCCCACCGCAGGCGGGCGCCTCGCACTGACCGACTGCCGCCGTCCCTGCAGGGCGCAAAGCGCACGGTCTGCAACGCAGCGCCCCGGTCGGCCATGGTGGCTGATGAGGGTCTCGAACCCCCGGGCAATCGCCGTGCAAAATATCGCCTTGCCGGGACGAGCGGACAGCTGCGGCATTTACGCCCGAGAGCGATCGCGCGAGGGCAAGGCGGCTCGATGCGGCCACAGCCGCCTAATCGGTGCCTGCTGCTGCCCGCTGCACTGGCGCACGACGGCGATGGGCGCACCGGCGCAGCAGGCGGCGACGTCGCTTGGGGGCCACAGCACGCCCTTGCAGTATAGTTTGCAGATATCCGGCCCGTGCGGGCGCAGCAGGCGGCTGGATACGCCCTTGCGCGATTTCACGGGCGCGGACGCCGGGACCTTCGCTGGGTACTCCTGATCGAGAGCGAAATGGTGCACCGGGCATGGATCGGTCGCGACGAGGCCGAACGCTCCACGCTGTGCGAGGCGCCGGAACGCGACTCGCGTGAAATCTCAGCGCACAAACGCGCTGCTGCCGAAGAGCGATCCATCAGTGACGCCATGCTCGCCGACTCGCGAGCGCCCGGCGAGCCCGATGCAACTGGCGCGCGAGCCAGAAGTCCCCGATCAGCGCAGCCCCCCATGTCACGCAGGTCGCGCGTGAGCGCATTCTGCGAGCCACCCCGCCCGATTGCTCCGCCCTGGTCTTTCACTCGCGCGGCAAGCGGCACTGCGCCGCGGTGAACAAGGCAGGATGCGCTCGGAGCGCCTCGGCCTGTCCTCGCGCCTCGCACATTTGCCAACTGAAATGCACCAGAGCGCGCAAGCCCACGCCGTTGCACGTGCCACTCGCGCCATCCAGACACGCAATGGCAGCGGGCGGAAAACCCATGGAACGATGCTCGGCGTGAAGCAGGATGCGATCACCTTGGCGTACCGGCGCACGGCAGCGCGGGCGCAGAAGCAACAGGTCGAGCAGCATAAGAAGGCCACACGCTATCGAACCGGGCATTCCCCGCAGATCTGCGGCTCCACGATCTTCGTCACGCGGCCCTATCGCGACTCGCCGTCCACAATCAGACGCGTGAATGTGCACGCATCGCCCCTCACGGAACGCCGCGATGCTCTTGCCGTACCATCCCGGTGCGGCTGAGGGGGCCGAGAGATTGGCGTGATGAGCGGATGAATTGAACCCGCAAGGCGAGGTAGCGTCACGGGCTTGCCGGCCGGCACCGGGTGAGCATTGGCGTGCGAGTGCCCCCTGAGCGCCCCGACCGTTCTCTCCCTCGCCCATCGCCTCTGCCCGTCTGCCGGGCGACGATGCAGGCCAGCCTTGCAATCCGGGTTGAGCCAGGATCTGTGCGCACCCGATACCGCGCACACACGATGTTCCAGTCGATGATGATGCCCGCCAGCCGCCGTGCGCCTGTCAGCTCACCCGGCCGATCGAGTAAACTCGCGCTCGGCCGTATTGGCCGTCGTGGGAGCTCGATCCACAGGAGGCGCGTTGCCCCCGTCCGGACTTTCGCTGTTTCTCCCGTGGGAGTTCTCGCCCACCGTACTGGTGACGATTGTGCTCGCCGCCGTCCTCTACGGTCGCGGCTTGCAGCAAATGGCGCCTGCGGTCTCTCGCAGCCGCATCGTCGCGTTCTATCTCGGGCTCGTTCTCATCTATTGCGCGCTGCAGACGAGCTGGGACTACTACGCCAGCCATATGTTCTTCGTTCACAGGCTGCAGCACTTCGTGCTTCATGACGTCGGACCCGCGCTGCTCGCCGGCTCGGCACCCGGCGCCGTACTCGCAAGCGGATTACCCGCGTGGCGGGGCAATGGCACAGCGCAGCTGAGGGCACAACTCGGCCCGCTGATGCGAATGATCTTCGAACCCTGGACGGCCACCGCTCTGTACATCGCGAGCCTGATCGTGTGGATATGGCCGTCCATTCACTTCTACGTCATGCTGAGCAACTGGCTCTACAGGCTCATGAACTGGAGCGTGGTGCTCCTGGATCTGCCGTTCTGGTGGCTCATCCTGGATCCCAGACCCTATCCGATCGCGCGCCTCAGGGGCGGCTACCGTCTCCTCATGTTGTTTGTCGTGATGCTGCCGATGATGCTCTCGGGCGCGATCCTCAGCCTCTCGCGGCATTACTGGTATCCCGTCTACAGCATCTGCGGGCGCTTCGCGTCAGTATCCCCATTGACCGATCAGCACCTCGGCGGGCTCATCATCTGGATCCCCGGCAATCTACTTCTCCTGGTCGTCGCGCTCATCGTGCTACGGCGGATTCTCTACCAGGAGCATGCCTCACGGACCGGCGC
>JAJYLP010000064.1 GCA_021787615.1 Pseudomonadota bacterium | reverse complement strand
CAGGGTCATGGAACCGCGATCTGTACCGCGGACACCCCGACGTGGATCAGTGCTGGAATCTGCCGCGGCACCTGCCGTTCGCGAGCACGCTGGAATGGACGGCGGTCGTGCGCACGCTGCGCCGCACCGCACCGGCGCCGATTTACATCCCCGAGGCAATGCCCCGCCAGGTCGCGCGCATCAGGCGCCTGCTCGCGATCAGCGGCATTGACCCGCAACGCTGCGTGCTGCTCGATGAGGAACCCTGTCAGACCGAGCACTACGTCGACGTGTTGCTGCGGCTCGCGGCACGCACCCCGCCTGCCCTGGACGCAGCAGACTATCGGGCGCCGGGCACGCTGTGCTTGCCCCGGTTGGTCACGCTCGGGGCGGAACAAGCGCGATGCGATGAGCTGTTGCGGCAGCGGGGCTGGAAGGGCCGCCCGCTGGTGGTGATCCAGCCCGGCACGCGGCGCACGATGAGCGCCCGCAGCCGCAAGCGCTGGCGACGCGACAATGACCGCTCCTGGCCGCTCGCGCGCTGGCGGGCTCTGTTGCATGCCTTTCGCGCGCGTCATCCGCACGCAGTCATCGTGCTGCAGGGTGCCCCGAGCGAGCTGCCGTATCTGCGCGAGCTGCATCGGGCGATCGGCCTCGACGGCCTGGAAATCGCCGCTTTCCGCCTGCGCATGAGTTTCACCCTGATGGCCGCGGCCGAGAGCATGATTTCCATGGATACGGGCATGGCCCACGCGGCCGCCGCGCTCGGCCTGCCCGTGGTCGTCATCATGGGCGCCAATCCCCAATCGCGCGTGCTGCCGCGCAGCGCCGCGGGCTCGGCGGTGATCGGTGTCGGCGGGCCGCCGCAGTTCACGCGCGCCGATCAGATCTCCGTCGAGGCGGTGTTCGATGCCTGGCGCGCCTTGAGCCGCCGGTGCGCCGCAGTGCGCGGCGCCGCGTTACCCGCTCCGCCTGCACCGACGCCAGCGGCGATCGCGGGCGAGACGTAGACGCACCGTGAGCGGCCACGATTCCAAGCCCGATGCACTGCGCAGACGCGCGGGGCGTCGCCGCGGCGCGCACGGATCGCCTCGCGAGCTATCGCGCCCATGAAGCTGCTCTTTGCCGATTCGACCACGCGCGGCTACGGGACCGAGCAGCATGCCGCGGCACTCGCGATCGCCACCATGCGCCACGGTCATGCGGTGCGTTGTGTGGTGCGCGGCGGCAGCTCGATGGAGGCCATCCTGCGCCAGGCGCAGGTGCCGTGCGTGGCGGTGCCGCCGGGCCTCGCGAGCGGGCTGCGCTTGGTGTTGAGCGCGGCCCGCCTCGCGCGGCGCGAGCGACCCGACTGGCTGGTCACGGGCGACGGCCGCTTTCACTGGGTGTTCATGGGGCTGCGCCAGCTGCTCGGCGCGCGGGTCGCCTTCTTTCGCCACTGGCCCGTCGTGCCCAAGAGCGGCCGGACGCGGCGCATGCTGGCGCGCCGGGCCGACCGGTTCATCCTGGTGTCGCGCTTCCACCGCGAGGAGTATCGCCGCCAGGGGATGAACGTCGCGCGCGCAGTGGTGCTGTACAACCCGATCGATACCGAGCGCTTCCGGCCGTCGGCCGAATGGCGGACGCAGACACGCGAGCGCCTCGGCATCGCCGGGTCCCAGGTCGTCATCGGATACGCCGGACGAATGGTGCGCGACAAGGGCATCTTCACGCTGCTCGAGGCGCTCGAGCAGGTACTCGCGCAGGCGCCGCAGGCGCAGATGCTGTGGGCGGGCGATGGCGCGGACGCGGCCGCGCTGCGCGAGCGCGCGGGGCGCTCGCCGTTTGCCGCGCGGCATCGGTTTCTGGACTGGCAGCTCGATCTGGCGCAGTTCTACCCGGCCTGCGATCTCATCGCCGTGCCCTCGATCAGCGCGGAAACCTTCGGTCGCGTGTCGGTCGAGGCGCAGTCATCGGGCGTGCCCGTGGTGGTGAGCGATGCCGGAGGACTGCGCGAGACGCTGGTGCCGGGCGTGACCGGCCTGGTGAGCGCCGGCGGCGACAGCGCTGCGCTTGCCGCGGCCATCACTGAGCTGATCGACGACGGCGAGCGCCGCGCGCGCATGGGAGCCGCGGGCCGCGCGTGGGTCTGCGCGAATTTCTCCTTCGATCAGATCGCGCGGGACTTCGAGGCGCTGCTCGGCAAGGACCCGCACGATCCGCTGCCGCTGCGCGAGTGAGCCGCCAGGGCGGCGGCGCGCTCAGAAGCGCCGCGACACGTACAGCGTGTAACTGTAGGTGCTGGTGAAGGAATAGGGGCCGGCTCCGCCCTGCGGGTCCGTGGGCAGGTCGCGCTGGCGGTTCGCCTTGACCACGTTGCGGAAATCGATGCCCACATCCCAGTTCGGCAGGAAATGGCGCCACTGCAGTCCCGCGCCGAGGTACAGCCCGTAGGCGGGCGTGGCGAGGGAGTAGCGGGCCGCGCCCACGAACGCGTGAAAGGCGATCGGCCAGTCGAAGCGGTAGCGGTAATCGATCATGCGCAGCCCGAGCAGCAGCCGGCCGCTGATCGCATCCGCATCGAGCGCCACGCCGACGTCCTGGTGCGTCGAGACCCGCCGCAGGGCGCCGATCGTTAGGTCCGGGCTGCCTGCCCAGCGCGTGTAGAAGCGCAGCGTGCTCACCGGGTTGACCAGCATGCGGTAGTAGTTGATGCCGGTCTGCACGAACAGCCAGTCCCCCTTGGGCCGCTCACCCTCGAAGGCGCCCGCGCCCGTGGAGTCGCCGTCGAAGAGCGCCTCGCCGTCGCGCAGCGTGCCCTCGATACGGATGAAATGATGGCCGAACACGTCGCGCCCGCCCTGGATCTCGGCGCCGACGGCATAGCCGTGCCAGGGCATGGAGTAGCTGAGCGAGCCCAAGTACTCGTTCTTGTACGGGTACGTCGCGTAGGTCGTCTGGTCGTAGTTCGACAGCGCGCGCAGCCGCAGCTGCAGGTAGCCGCCGAACGGCGGCGTCCAGCCGATGCGCAGCATATTGCTCTGACCGCCGACCGGATCGGCGATGGTGGTGGGCGTGGCGAGCACGCGCTGGTCGCCGAACCAGTTGCCGATGCTCGCGCCGTAGTTGGTGATGCCGTCGAGATAGCCGGTCTGCAGCGCGGTCGCGGTGTGAACGTACCAGGTTGGGGAAAACGAATCGATCTCGTAGGTGAGATCGAACGGGCCGATGTGCGGGAACTGGATGCCGGCGGAGATGTCCGGCACGCCAAGCAGATAGTTCTTGCCGTCGGCGGTGTCGTTGCCGGCGTACTCGACGTACACCGCGAACGGCACGCGGCCGGGGAAGATGAACTCGCTGCTGATGGAGGCTTCCTGCTTGCCGACCACGTGCGTGCCGGCGTTGAACCCGGTGCTTTGCGCCTTGCTGGGGTTGAAGAACGCCTGCATGACATTGCTCACCGACTCCCCGCCGGCCGCCCCGCCGCCCCAGATGAGCAGCCGCTGCAGCGACAGCCCCCAGCCGCTCACCGGCTGGATGCTCACCCGCACACCGCCCATCTTGGGGTGCCCGCGGGTGAGGGCGCCGTCGGGCAGCTGGATGCGGCTCGACTGCGACATCTGCGCGATGAATATCTCGTACTCGAGGCCGAGGCGCGTCAGCGGCTGGTAGTTCGACAGCGTGATCGAGGGCATGGTCGGCGCCTCGGTGCTGATCAGCATCGAGCTGTCGGTGAGCGGCGACCACCAGTGGTCGCGGTAGCCGATGTCGAGCTGCGCCCAGTCGAACCCGAGGCTGAGCATGGTGCCGGTGGGCGTGACGCGGCCCTGATACACCTCGCCGCCGAGATTGAGCAGGATGTGCGAGTTGGGCTGGATGTAGCCGGCGCCCGCGAACTGATACGCGCTCTGCGCCTTCTCGCCGTGCTGGTTGGGCAGCGTGATGTTCGAGTTCCCGGCGGTCACCCCGAGCGAGACGCTCGCGAACTCGACGCCGTTGGAATGCATGTAGCGCCTGAGATAGTGACGCACGCGCTCGCACAGCGGGCGGTCGACGCGGCAGGCCTTGGGCAGCGCTTCGAGCACCAGCGCGGCGGGAATCGGCCGCGACAGCACCGGCTCATCACCGAGGATCAGCACCCGCTCGACCGCGTTCTGGATGGCCGGATCGAGATTCAGCGGCAGATAGGGAGTCACGCCCCGCGCGAACACGGTCGGCGACAGCGCCAGTAGGGTCAGGAGCATCAGCCCCCGGGGCAGGCATCGGCGGGTCATTCCGTCCTCATGTGTCTTTGCTTCCGCAGGCAGCGCAAAGTAGCCAGCGGCGGGACAAAGATCAATGGGCTCGCCGCGTCAGCGGCGGGCGACGGAACTCAGCGGGAGGGGCAGCGGTCTTGCAGCCCGGACGGAAAGCGGCGCGTGGCGACGCAACAGGACCACGCTCGCGCACGTGGGCGCGGCGCGCGGTCGATTAGGCTGCGCTCATCGAGCCGTGCGGCGCGGCCGCATTCACCCACACCAGATCGGTCGTGAGTGTGCCGTCGGCGTGCAGCTCCAGGGTGCGGTAGGCGGCCGGACGCGGGTCGAGCTCGAACCGCTCGGCGCGCGGCCGGAACTGCGCGCAGGTCGAGGGCGTCGCGAGCAGCCGCACGCCCTTTCGCAGCGCATCGAAGTTCTGGTGGACGTGGCCCCAGACGATGCCGCGCACGTTCGGGTGTTGGTCTATGACGGCGAAGAACGCCCGCGCGTTGTCGAGGCCTACCTGATCGAGCCAGCGGCTGTCCATCGGCACCGGGTGATGGTGCAGGCACACGAGCGCCGGGCGCTCACGCGCCTGAGCGAGCGCCGCATCGAGCGCCGCGAGGCTCGTGTCGCTCAACGCTCCGCCGGCGCGTCCGGGCACTACGCTGTCGAGCAGAATGACTCGCCAGCGGCCGAGCTCAAGGTGGCCGCCGGTGATGAACGGCGCATCCGCGAGCACTCGGCGCATGAGTGCCGGGTCATCGTGATTGCCGGGCAGGCACAGCACGGGGAACGGCAGCGCGCCGAACAGCCGGCGAAAATGCGCATAGCCGCCGGGATCGTCCTGGACGATGTCGCCGGTGACCAGCAGCGCATCGGGCGGCCAGGGACCGAGCCGTGCGTGCGCGAGCGCGCCCGCCAGTGCCGGCAGCGTCGGCACGCCGCGCAGGCATCCGCCTTCGGGGCCGAACAGGTGCAGGTCCGTGAATTGGATCAGGCGCACAGTGCTCATCGCGCGCAGCGTAACAAAGTCCGCTTAACCCGCAGTGAACTGGGTCGCGCCACGAGCCTCGCGCGGCGTGAGGCGTGAGCGGGGCGTGATGCCCGGCGGCAATATTGTGAAAACCGCATGACATATGCGCCCGGCCGCTCGAGGTGGGGTGGTCATTGAGCATTGCGCCTCGCTGGGGGACAATGCCCCCCCTTTATTTTCCTTATGTCGCGCGGCGGCGGCGTTTCCTCTGCCGGGCGTGATGCGGGTCCGAAGCCGCATGAAAGGATCCTGATGAGCACACGCCGAGAGCTTGCGAACGCCATTCGCGCCCTGTCCATGGACGCCGTGCAGCGTGCCAATTCCGGCCACCCGGGCATGCCGCTCGGCATGGCGGACATCGCCCAGGCGCTGTGGGGCGATTTTCTCAAGCACAATCCAGCCAATCCGCACTGGTTCGACCGCGACCGCTTCGTGCTCTCGAACGGCCACGGCTCCATGCTGCTCTACTCGCTGCTGCACCTGACCGGCTATCCGCTCGGCATCGAGGACCTGAAGCGCTTTCGTCAGCTCGGCAGCCGCACCCCGGGACATCCCGAGCGCGAGCCGGCGCTCGGCATCGAGACGACCACGGGGCCGCTCGGGCAGGGGCTTGCGACCGCGGTGGGTATGGCGCTCGCCGAGCGGCTGCTCGGGGAGCAATTCAACCGGCCGGGACTGCCGGTCATCGATCACTTCACCTATGTGTTCTGCGGCGACGGGTGCCTGATGGAGGGCGTCTCGCACGAGGCGTGCTCGTTCGCCGGGACGCTCGGTCTCGGCAAGCTCATCGTGCTCTACGATGACAACGGCATCTCCATCGACGGCGAGGTCAAGGGTTGGTTCCGCGACGACACGCCGAAGCGCTTCGAGGCCTACGGCTGGCACGTGCTGCGCGATGTCGACGGGATGAACGGCGAGGCGGTTGTGGCGGCGATCCGTGCCGCGCGCGCCGAGACGGCGCGCCCGACGCTGATCTGCTGCAAGACCATCATCGGCTGGGGCGCGCCCCACAAGCAGGGTACGCAGCACGCGCACGGCGAGGCGCTCGGCGTGGAGGAGGTGGCCGCGACCCGCAAGGCCATCGGCTGGCCCTATGAGCCGTTCGTGATCCCCGATGCGCTGCGCGCCGAGTGGGATCACCGCGCCCGCGGCGCAGCGGCCGAGCAGGCCTGGCGCGAGCTCTTCGAGCGCTACCGCAAGGCGCACCCGGACCTCGCCGCGGAGCTCGCGCGGCGTATTGACGGGCAGCGCCCGCAGCGCTGGGCCGAGCTGCTGGCGCAGACCCGTACGGTGGCGCTCGAGCAGAAAAAGCCGCAGGCGACCCGCCAGTCCTCCCAGGCGGTGCTCGACATCCTCGGGCCGGCGGTACCCGAGCTCATCGGCGGCTCGGCCGACCTGACGCCCTCGAACAACACCCTGTTCAAGGGGGCGCACACCATAGTCCCCCGCGACCCCAACGGCGGCAATTACCTGCACTACGGCGTGCGCGAGTTCGGCATGACCGCGGCGCTGAACGGCCTGGCCGCGCACGGCGGCTTCCTGCCCTACGGCGGGACGTTCCTGGTGTTCTCCGATTACGCGCGCAATGCGGTGCGCCTCGCGGCCCTGATGCGCACGCGCGTGACCCTCGTGTACACGCACGACTCGATCGGCCTCGGCGAGGACGGCCCGACGCATCAGCCGGTGGAGCATCTGTCGAGCCTGCGGGCCGTCCCGCACCTGCGCGTTTGGCGGCCCTGCGACGCGTTCGAGACGGCGGTCGCCTGGCAGGCCGCGCTCGAGCACGAGGGGCCGGATGCGCTGGTGCTCACCCGCCAGGGTCTGCCTCAGCACGAGCGCAGCGCCGAGCAGCAGGCCGCCGTGGCGCGCGGCGGCTACGTGCTGATCGAGTGCGCGGGCGCTCCCGAGTGCGTGGTGATCGCCAGCGGTTCGGAGGTCGGCATCGCCGCCGATGCGGTCCGCGCCCTCAATGCCGCCGGGCGGCGCGTGCGGCTCGTTTCGATGCTCTCGACCGAGCTGTTCGACGCGCAGGACCCGGCGTACCGGGAGAGCGTGCTGCCGCGCGCGGTCCGCCGCCGGGTGGCGGTCGAGGCTGGCGCTACGCTATCTTGGTGGCGATACGTCGGCATCGACGGGCGCGTGATCGGTCTCGATGAGTTCGGCGCCTCGGGCAAGGGCGCGGAGCTGTTCGCTCATTTCGGTTTTACCGCCGAGCGCATCCAGCGCGAAGTCGGCGAGCTGCTTGACACGGCACAATGATCAGACGTTAAGGGGATACGGCTCATGGCAATCAAGGTGGGAATCAACGGCTACGGCCGCATCGGCCGCAACGTGCTGCGCGCGCTGTTCGAGGGCAAGCGCGCCGGTGAAGTGGAGATCGTCGCGCTCAACGATCTCGGCGATGCCAAGACCAATGCACACCTGACGCAATACGACACGGTCCACGGCCGCTTCCCCGGCGAGGTGAAGGTCGACGGGGACTCTCTGGTGGTCAACGGCCATCGCATCCGCGTGCTCGCTGAGCGCGATCCGGCCAAGCTGCCCTGGGGCAGCCTCGGGGTGGACTTCGTGCTCGAGTGCACGGGACTGTTCACCACCAAGGCCAAGGCCTCCGCGCACCTCGCCGGCGGCGCCAAGAAGGTGATCATCTCCGCGCCGGGCGGGGAAGACGTCGACGCCACCGTCGTCTACGGGGTCAACGACGACGTGCTCTCGAGCAAGCACACCGTCATTTCCAATGCATCGTGCACGACGAACTGCCTGGCGCCGCTCGCCAAGGTGCTGAACGACACGGTCGGCATCTCCGCGGGTCTGATGACCACGGTGCACTCGTACACCAACGATCAGGTGCTCACCGACGTCTACCACAAGGACCTGCGCCGGGCGCGCTCGGCCACCCAGTCGCAGATTCCGACCAAGACGGGCGCGGCGGCGGCCGTGGGCCTGGTGCTGCCGGAGCTGAAGGGGCGCCTCGATGGTTTCGCGGTGCGGGTCCCGACCATCAACGTCTCGATGGTCGATCTGACCTTCACGGCCAAGCGCGCCACCAGCGTCGAGGAGGTCAACGAGGCCCTGCGCGCGGCGGCGGCGGCCGGCCCCATGAAGGGCATCCTCGGCTACAACACCGCGCCGCTGGTGTCGATTGATTTCAACCACGACGCGCACTCCTCGGTGTTCGACGCGACGCTCACCAAGGTGATCGCCGGCACGCTGGTCAAGGTGTGCGCCTGGTACGACAACGAGTGGGGCTTCTCCAACCGGATGATCGACGTCACGCGCGCCTGGTCGATGGCGTCATGAAGGTCCTGCGCATGACGGACACGGACCTGCGCGGCAAGCGGGTCCTGATCCGCGAGGATCTCAATTGTCCGATCAAGGACGGCGCGGTGGCGAGCGATGCGCGCATCCGCGCCGCGCTGCCGACCATCCGTTACGCGCTCGATCAGCATGCCCAGGTGTTCATCGTCTCGCATCTGGGCCGACCGAAGGAGGGCGAGTACGACGAGTCGCTGTCGCTGAAGCCGGTGGCCGCGCGCCTCTCTGAGCTGCTTGGCACGCCAGTGCCGGTGAAGCGCGACTGGCTGGACGCGGTGGAGTGCGCGCCGGGCACCGCCGTGCTCTGCGAGAACGCGCGCTTCAACAAGGGCGAGAAGAAGGACGATGAGGCGCTTGCCCGCAGGATGGCGGCGCTGTGCGACGTGTTCGTCATGGACGCGTTTGGTACCGCTCATCGCGCCGAGGCCAGCACCCACGGCGTGGCCCGCTTCGCCAAGGTTGCCTGCGCGGGGCCGCTGCTGGTCGGGGAGCTCGAGGCGCTCGAGCGGGCGCTCGAGCGCCCGGCGCGGCCGCTGGTGGCCATCGTCGCCGGCTCGAAGGTCTCGACCAAGCTGACCGTGCTCGAGACGCTGCTCGCGAAAGTCGACAAGCTCATCGTCGGCGGCGGCATCGCCAACACGTTCCTCGCCGCCACCGGCGTGCAGGTCGGCAAATCGCTCTACGAGGCGGAGCTCACCGACGTGGCGCTGCGCCTGATGGAGCAGGCGCGCGAACGCGGCGCAGAGATTCCGCTGCCGACCGACGTGGTGGTCGCCAAGGAGCTCGCCGCGACCGCGCATGCCGATGTGCGCTCGATCCACGAGGTGCGCGCCGATGAGATGATCCTGGACATCGGGCCGGATACGGCCGACCGGCTGAGCGCAATGCTGCAGGGCGCCGGCACGATCATCTGGAACGGCCCGGTCGGGGTGTTCGAGTTCGAGCAGTTCGGCGAGGGCACCCGCGCCATCGCGCAGGCGATCGCGCGCAGCAAGGCGTTTTCGCTCGCCGGCGGGGGCGATACGCTTGCGGCGATCGAGAAATACCGCGTCGAGGACGGCATCTCCTACATCTCCACCGGTGGCGGGGCGTTCCTTGAGTTCGTCGAAGGCAAGAAGCTGCCGGCGGTGGCAGCGCTGGAGGAGCGCGCGCGCGGCTGAATCCTATGCTGAAAAGAACCAAAATCGTGGCGACTGTCGGTCCGGCGACCGACGATCTGCAGATTCTGACGGACATGATGCGGGCCGGTCTCGATGTGGTGCGGCTGAACGCATCGCACGGCAGCATGGAGGACCGCAAGCGGCGTCTGGCGCTGGTGCGCGAGGCGGCGCAGCGCGCGAACAGGTGCGTGGGCGTGCTGCTCGACCTGGCGGGGCCGAAGATCCGCATCGAGGGCTTCCGCGACGGCAAGGTGATGCTCGAGGAGGGCAAGCGCTTCACGCTCGACACGGCGCTCGATCCGAAGGCGGGCACCCTGGAGGCCGTGGGCGTCGCCTACAAGAGTCTTCCCCGGGACGTGAAGGCGGGCGACACGCTGCTGCTGAACGACGGGCAGATCGTGCTCGATGTCGACCGGGTCGACGCTACGCGGATCCACACCCGCGTGCGCGTGGGCGGGGAGCTGTCCGATCGCAAGGGCCTCAACCGCCAGGGCGGGGGCATCTCGGCGCCGGCGCTGTCCGACAAGGACAAGGAGGATATCCGCTTCGGCGTCGAGGCGAACGTCGATTATATTGCGGTATCGTTCGCGCGCGACGCGGACGATATCCAGCAGGCGCGCACACTGGCGCGCCGCGCCGGCCGCGATGCGCGCATCGTCGCGAAGGTGGAGCGCCAGGAGGCGATCAGCAACCTGGATTCCATCATCGATGCGTCCGACGTCGTGATGGTGGCGCGCGGGGACCTCGGCGTGGAGATGGGCTACGCCGAGCTGACGGGCCTGCAGAAGACCATCATTCACAAGACGCGCCTTAAGAACCGCGTGGTGATCACCGCGACGCAGATGATGGAATCGATGATCCAGAGTCCGATTCCGACGCGCGCCGAAGTCAGCGACGTGGCGAACGCGGTGATGGACGGCACCGATGCGGTGATGCTGTCGGCGGAGACGGCCGCCGGGCGCTACCCGGTGCGGGCCGTGGAGGCGATGGGGCAGGTGATCGAGGGCGCGGAAAAATACCAGGTGAGCCTGGGCTTCGAGCGGCACCGCAACGAAGGGCTGTTCGGCGACAGCGAGGAAGCGATCGCCATGGCGGTGATGTACGCGGCCAACCACATGAAGGTGCGCGCCATCGTCGCGCTCACCGAGTCGGGCTCGACTCCGCTGTGGATGTCGCGCATGCGCACGGACATCCCGATCTACGCCTTCACTCGCCACGAATCGACCCGGCGCCGGGTCACACTGTTCCGCGGCGTGTATCCGGTGATCTTCGACGTGACGCGCGCCAAGTCGACCGGAGAGCTGTACGACACGTTGTTCACCCGTCTGCTCGAGCTGAAACTCGTCGAGCGCAAGGACCTGGTGATTCTCACCAAGGGTGAGCAGTCGGGTGTTCAGGGCGGCACAAACTCCCTGCAGATCCTGGAGGTGGCCTGACCGGGCGGTGCTCGTGATGACCGGGACAGCTCTCGATGCGCCAGGCGATGACACCGGCGTTTCGCGGCGGCGACCCATCGTCGCGCTGGTGCTGACCGGAGGCGGCGCGCGTTCGGCCTACCAGGTGGGCGTGCTGCGGGCCCTCGCGCAGATGCTGCCGCGCGCGCGCAATCCGTTCCAAATCATCATCGGCACCTCGGCCGGCGCGGTGTCGGCGAGCGTGCTCGCCGCGCAGGCGCACGTGTGGCGGCACGGCGTGGCCGGGCTCGAGCGCGTCTGGTCGAACTTCCGCACCGAGCAGGTGTTCTACGTCGACGCGCCGCACATGGTGCGCTCGGGAGCGCATTGGATTCTCTCGCTGATGTCGGGCGGACTGGTGCTCTCGCCGCCGAAATCGGTGCTCGATACGAGTCCGCTGCGTGCGCTGCTCGGCCGCGAAGTCGACTGCGGCGGCATCCGCCGCAGCATCCTGCGCGGCCACTTGCGCGCCTGTGCGCTGTGCGCGACCAGCTACGCAAGCGGCCAGTCGGTCGCGTTCTTCGACGGCCTGCCACAGCTGGGGGAGTGGTCGCGCGTCCAGCACGTCGGCCGGCGCGCCGATCTGACGCTCGATCACATCATGGCGAGCGTGGCCATTCCGCTGCTGTTCGCGCCAATGAAGCTCGGTGGGGAGTACTTCGGCGACGGTTCGATGCGCCAGCTGAATCCGCTGAGCTCGGCTATTCACCTCGGCGCGGACCGGCTGCTCATCATCGGCGTGAGCTCGCAGCGCGGCTCGGGGGTCGACGGCGAGCGGGGGGCGGGGATGCCGACGCCCGGGGAGGTCTTCGGCTTCATGCTCGATACGCTGTTCACCGACCAGATCTACGGCGATCTGGAGCACATCGACCGCATCAACCAGCTGGTGCGCGCCGCGCCGCAGACGCGCGCCGTGCGCCACATCGAGACGTTCATGATTGCCCCGAGCGTCGACCCGAACGAGATCGCCGCGCGGCACATCGCCGACATGCCGAGGGGGCTGCGTGCGCTGCTGCGCGTGTTCGGCGGGCGGCCGGAAGTGTCCGGCCAGCAGCTGACGAGCTATCTGACCTTCGAGGCGCCCTATACCCGCGCGCTCATCGAGCTCGGCCACCGCGACGCGATGCAGGCCCGTACGGCGTTGATGGCGTTCATGAGCGGCGAGCCGCTCCCCTCGGTCGTGACCTCCCCGGGCATCACACAGGTCACCTGAGCCGCCCCCCGGCGCTGCGGAACTCCTCTACCGGATCGCGCCCGCCGGCTCGGCCGCCCGCGCGCGCGGTGCCGTGTGGCGGGCCCTGACCTTCGGGTGGTCCGGCGCGAAGCGATCGGCGAGGCGCTCGACAATGTACACCGAGCGGTGCTGCCCGCCGGTGCAGCCGACCGCCACGGTGAGGTAGCCGCGATTGCTGGCTTGGTACTCCGGGATGCGCGCCCGCACGAACCCGACGATGTCGTCGATCAGCTTCGACACATTCGAGTGGCTCTCGAGGAAGCGGATCACCTCGAGGTCCCGGCCGGTGAGCGATCGCAGCGCCGGTTCCCAGTAGGGATTGGGGAGCGAGCGCGCATCGAACACGAAATCCGCATCGCCAGGGATCCCCTCCTTGAAGGCGAAGGACTCGAACGTGATCGACAGGCGGTCGGTGCGCGGCTCGCCGAGCCGCTCGGCGATCAGCTCGCGCAGCGCGTGCATGCCCATGTGCGAGGTGTCGATGACGAGGTCCGCGGCCTGAGCGATCGGCTCCATCAGGTCCCGCTCCAGGCTGATCGCCGTGCGCAGGTCGCGGCTGCGCCGCCCCATCGGATGCGTGCGGCGGGTCTCGGCGAAGCGCCTGAGCAGCACCTCGTCGGCCGCCGTGAGGAAGATTGTCTCGCACTCGATGCCGCTGCGGCGCAGCTCGTCGATGAGCTGCGGCACGGTGGCGATCTCGGCGGCGCTGTTGCGCGCATCGAGCCCGACCGCCGCACGGCCATAGGTCGGCTCGGGACTGCGCACCGCGTGGGCGATGAACGGCTTGAGCAGCGCCGCCGGGAGGTTGTCCATGCAATAGAAATCCAGATCCTCGAGCATGCGCAGCGCCACGCTCTTGCCCGAGCCGGACAGCCCGCTCAAGACGATGATGCGCACCGGATTGCCGCGCGGCGGTGTTCAGGCCCGCAGCGCGCGGCCCTCGATGGCATGGTGATCGGTGAGCTTCTCCTTGTGTTTCTTGATGCACCGGTCGAGCTTGTCGGTGAGCAGATCGATGGCCGCGTACATGTCCTCCTCAGTCGAATCGGCATGGATGGAGCTGCCGCTCACACGCAGGGTTGCCTCGGCCTTCTGTCTCAGTTTTTCCACGCTGAGCACGCAGTGCACGTCGATGACCTGCTCGAAATGTCGCTCGATGCGCTCGAGTTTCTTCTGCACATATCCGCGCAGGGCAGGGGTGACCTCGATGTGGTGGCCGGTGACATTGAGCTGCATAGCCATCTCCTATCGCATGATGTAGCGGATATCGGTGATCGGATATTCACGGCGGCGCCGATCCGGAGCGCTTGCGCTCGCCGGAAGAGGGAATGCTCATCGCCTCGCGGTACTTGGCGACGGTGCGGCGCGCGACCGGAATGCCCTCGGCCGAGAGCAGGTCGGCGATGCGCCCGTCGCTGAGCGGGGCGAGCGGATCCTCCTCCTTGACCAGCTTCCTGATCTTGGCGCGGATGGCGGTCGAGGAGGTGCCCGAGCCGTCCGCGCCCTCAATCTGACTGGAGAAGAAGTAGCGAAGTTCGAAGACCCCGCGCGGCGTGTGCATGTACTTGCCCGAGGTCACCCGCGAGATGGTCGACTCGTGCATGCCGACCGCCTCGGCGATGTCCTTGAGGATCATCGGGCGCATGTGCTCCTCGCCGTGCTCGAGGAAGGACACCTGGCGCTCGACGATCGAGCGGGCCACCTTGATCAGGGTCTCGTGCCGGATCTCCAGGCTCTTCAGCAGCCAGCGCGCCTCCTGCAGCTGCGCGCGCAGGCTCGCGTGGCTCGCGCTGCGACCGAGGAGGCTGGCGTAGCTTTGATTGAGGCGCACTCGCGGCAGAGTGGCCGAATTGATCTCGACCGCCCAGCCGTGGTCGGTGCGCCGCACGAACACGTCCGGCACCACGTACTGCGGTGCGCCGGTGCTGACCGTGGCACCCGGCCGCGGGTGGCAGGCCCGAACGAGCGCGAGCGCTTCGGCGAGCTCTTCCTCGTTCGTGCGCAGCTCCCGCTTCAGCGCCGCGAGCTCCCGTCCGGCGAGCTGCTCGAGGTGATGCCGGGCGATTTCGATGGCCGCGGCCATCCCCGGGGTCGTTTGATCGAGCTGGCGCAGCTGCAGCTCGATGCACTCGCCGATGCTGCGAGCGGCCACGCCCGGCGGATCCAGGGCCTGCACGCCGCCGAGCACCGCCTCGACGTCCTCGGCTGCGCACTGCACTTCGGGCTTGAGCGTGTCGGCGATCTCGTCCAGGGACTCGGTGAGGTAGCCGTCGTCGTTGATGGCATCGACGATGGCGCGTGCGATCGCGAGCTCGCGCGGCCCGAGCTTGGCGACCTCGAGCTGCCAGAGCAGATATTCCTGCAGGGACTGTCCCGAGGCGTCGGCGAATTCCTGCTGCCGGTCCTCCTCATCGCCGCTCCAGGCGGACTCGCCGCCGCCGGCGCTCTGCCCGCCCCAGTCCTCCTCCAGCACCTCGACGGACTCCTGCGGCTGCTCCTGCGCGCTGCTCTGCGCCTCATCGAGGGACTCGGACGCCGTCGGCTCGGCGGACTCGCTCGCTGCCGCGGTCTCGCTCTCTCCCTCATCCAGGGGCTCGAGCATGACATTGGTTTCGAGTAGCTCGCGGATGTGCGCCTGGAGCTCCAGGGCGGGCAGCTGCAGAAGCCGGATCGCCTGCTGCAGCTGCGGGGTCATGGTCAATTGCTGACCCAGCTTGAGCTGCAGTGAGGGTTTTAGCATGGCGGCATGAAGGGCGGTGGCGGCTGTCCCGGTGCGCTGGGGGAGACGGATTTCCGGTCGAGCGGCCGATGCGCCGGCGGGCCCCTCAAAGACGGAACGACTCGCCCAAGTACACCTCACGGACCTGGGGATTGGCAAGGATTTCTTCGGCGTTTCCGGCGGCGATCACGGTTCCCTGATTGACGATATAGGCGCGCGAACAGACCCCCAGGGTCTCGCGCACATTGTGATCGGTGATGAGCACGCCGATGCCCCGGCTGGTCAGCTCGCGGATGATGCGCTGGATGTCGAGCACCGAGAGCGGATCGACGCCGGCAAAGGGCTCATCGAGCAGCATGAAGCGCGGTTCGGCCGCGAGCGCCCGGGCGATTTCCACGCGCCGCCGCTCGCCTCCGGAGAGCGACAGGCCGAGCGTGCGCCGCACGTGCCCGATGCGCAGCTCCTCGAGCAGCTCCTCCAGGCGCTGCTCGCGCGCGGCGCGCTCCAGGTCGGCGCGCGTCTCGAGGATCGCGAGCACGTTGTCCTCGACCGAGAGGCGCCGGAACACCGAGGCCTCCTGCGGCAGGTAGCCGAGGCCGAGCTGCGCGCGCCGGTGCATCGGCAGACGCGTGATGTCCCGCTCGCCGAGGCGGATGCTTCCGGCGTCGCAGCGCACCAGGCCGACTATCATGTAGAAGGCGGTCGTCTTGCCCGCGCCGTTGGGGCCGAGCAGTCCCACCACCTCGCCGCTGGCGACCTCGAGACTCAGGCCGCGCACGACACTGCGGGAGCGGTAGCGCTTTTCGAGTCCGGTGGCCTGCAGCGACATCAGGACGACCGTCCGGGGGGCGCAGGCGAGGCGGGCGCCTTCGGCGGCGCGGCGCCCTTGCCGGGGGCGCTCTGCGGTGCGATGGTGATCTGCACGCGCTCGCCGGTGCCCTGCGAGGTCGCCTCGATCCGTTCCGTATTGATGTTGTAGAGCACCGTCGGACTGCTGAACTGATCGCGTCCGACGGCGACATAGGCATTCTGGGACAGCTGCACGGTGCCCGCCCCGACGTCATACACGATCCGGTCGGCGTGCCCGCGGGTGATCCTGCCCGTGGTGGGGCTCTGCTGCGTGAATTGCGCCGGATTGCCGGTGACGGTCACGCGCGCGATGCGGTTGTGGGCCACGTCCACCACGGCTTTGTCCGAGGTCAAGCTTCCACGGGGTGGAGCGTGGACGCGCACGTTGCCCTGGAGGGTCCACTGGCCGCTCGGCCGGCCGAGTCCCGTCGCATTGGCCCCGTCGGCTTGCACGGTGATCTTGCCCTGCGCGATGGTGATTTGCTTGAACGAGCCGGTGTGCAATTTGTAATCAACCTCCGAGGAGGCGGCATCGAAGGTATACGAGCCCTGCCCGAGGGCGAGGCTCCTGGCCGTGGGCGCCGGGTGCACCGCCGCCGGGTGCGCCGGGGGCCTCGGATGCGCCGGCGTCGATTGCGCGGCGTATGCCATGCCGGCACCGCAGAGCGGCGCGAGCAGCAGCAACCTAGTGCGAAGGCGTAACGATGGCATGGACCTTGGATTCTAATTGCAGGCGATGGGCCTTCAAGTTCACGATGAGCCCCGTGGCATCGAGTTTCTGTCCCGCCCACTCCAGCGCCACCGGATCGGCGGTGCTCACGAGGTCGGTGTGAGTGTCGAAGGTCAGGGTGTCGGTGCGGATCTGGATCGGCGCGTGCGATCCCTGCAGCGCCGCGCTGACCTGCACGTTGCCCGTGAGCTCAACCTCCTGCGTGCCGTGCACGATGGCGCCGCGGTCGGCGGTGGCCGACCAGCGATCGCCGCTCGGGTCCTGGAAGGCGAGGCCCACCTGGGTGAGCTGCACACGGTCCTCGCGGGGCAGCTGGCGGATGGAGGCGGCATTGATGGTGTAGAGCGGCAGGCCGTTCGCCCCGGTCTCGATCAACTGCGCGTCGCGCGCCGAGTAGCCCTCGCTCGTGTCCGCCCGCTGGACGGTCGCGGCCTCGGGAGCGCGATTCTGCCGCGCCAGCAAGAGCGAGCCGATGAGCACCGCCACCACCGTCAGTACGGCGAAAATCCGGTAAATCACACCGTTTCGGCTCCGCGCCGGGCCGCGAGCAGGTGGTCGCACACTTCACGCACCGCGCCGCAGCCGCCGGGCTGGGCCGTGAGCACGTGCGCCGCCTGACGCGCCTCGGGGTGCGCATCGGCAACTGCGAAGGCAACCCCCGCGAGGCGCATCATCGGAACATCGGGGCTATCGTCGCCGATGCAAGCACATTCGGCCGGATCGACGCGCAGCCGCGCGCACAGCCGGCGCAGGGCCGCCGCCTTGTCGGCGACCCCCTGCAGCACGTGGCGTATCCCGAGTTCACGGCAGCGCAGCCGTGTCATGGGCGAGCGCCGCCCGGAGATCACCGCGACCTTCACGCCGGCCGCGGCCAGCCGCTTCAGTCCCGCCCCGTCGCGCACATGGAAGACCTTCAGCGCCTCGCCCCGCGGACCGTAGTACAGACGGCCATCGGTCAGCACGCCGTCGACATCGAGCACCAGCATGCGCACGCGCGCGGCATCGGCGCTCATGAAGGCCATGCCGCGCCGCTCATACCACCCCCGCGCGGAACAGGTCGTGCACGTTCAGCGCCCCGATCAGGCGCCCCTCGGCATCGGCGACCGGCAGGGCGGTGATGCGGTGCACTTCCATTTGATGCACCGCCTCGGCGGCCAGTTCCCGCGGACCGATGGTCTTGCACGGCGAAGTCATCACCTCGCGCATGGTCGCGCGGTGAATATCGATGTGCCGATCGAGCGCGCGGCGCAGATCTCCGTCGGTGAACACCCCGCGGATGTGGTGCTCGGCGTCCGTGATGACGGTCATGCCGAGGCCTTTGCGCGACATCTCGAGCAGGCCTTCGCCGAGGGGCGTCTCGGGGCGCACCTCGGGCAGGGCATCGCCGCTGCGCATCAGCTGCTCGACGCGCAGCAGGAGCTGGCGGCCGAGCACGCCGCCCGGGTGCGAGCGGGCGAAATCCTGCTTGGTGAAGCCGCGCGCCTCCAACACCGCCACGGCGAGCGCATCGCCCATCGCCAGCGCCGCGGTCGTGCTCGCGGTCGGCGCGAGATTCAGCGGGCAGGCCTCTTCCGGCACGCTCACATCGAGCACCACCGCGGCCGCGCGGCCGAGCGTCGAGTCGCGCTTGCCGACCATGGCGATGAGGGGTACGGCGAGCCGCGCCAGGTGCGGCAGCAGCAGCAGCAGCTCCGGGGTCTCCCCGGAGTTCGACAGCGCGAGGACCAGGTCGGTGCGCGTGATCATGCCGAGATCGCCGTGGCTGGCCTCCGCCGGATGCAGAAAGAAAGACGGGCTGCCGGTGCTGGCGAGCGTCGCGGCGACCTTGCGCGCCACGTGACCGGACTTGCCGATGCCCGTGACCACGACGCGTCCCTGGCACTGGAGGCACAGGCGGCAGGCCGCCGCGAAGCGTCCATCGAGCCGCTCGATCAGCGCCTGCACCGCGCGTGCTTCGATCGACAGCGCGCGCCGCGCGGCCGAGAGCAGGCCGGGATCGGCGGCGTCGGTGGGGTCGGCGGCAGAGTTCATCGGGCCGATTGTAGCAATTCCGCCCATCCCCTCCGGTCCCTTCGGCGCGGCCGGGACGGCGGGGTTTGCGCAGCACGAGCCGCCCCTGTCGATTAAACTGCGGCCATGAACCCAGAGGAAGTCGCGCGGCTGATCCGCGCCGGCCTGCCCGGAGCCGACGTCCGGGTCGAGTCCGAGGACCAGACCCATTTCGCGGCCCGCATCGTCGCCGAGCAGTTCGCCGGGCTGCGCAGCGTCGCCCGGCACCAGCTCATCTACCGTACGCTCGGCGAGCGGATGGGCCGCGAGATTCATGCGCTGTCCATCGAGGCGCTGACCCCCGCCGAGGCCGGAAGCTGACGTGGACAAGCTGCAGATCCAGGGCGGCGTGCCGCTCGAGGGGGAGGTCCGCATTTCCGGGGCCAAGAACGCGACGCTGCCGATCCTGGCCGGCGCGCTGCTCGCGGACGGCCCCGTGGTGGTCGGCAACGTCCCGCATCTGAAGGACGTCACGACGACGGTTGAGCTGCTCGGCGGCATGGGCGCGACGGTCACGGTCGATGAGCACATGCGCATCGAGGTCGACCCGACCACGGTGCGCGACTATTCCGCGCCCTACGATCTGGTCAAGACCATGCGCGCCTCCATCCTGGTGCTTGGGCCGCTGGTGGCCCGGTACGGGCGCGCCGATGTGTCCCTGCCCGGCGGCTGCGCCATCGGTGCCCGGCCGGTCAACATCCACGTCGCCGGCCTTCAGGCCCTCGGCGCCGACATCACCATCGATGGCGGATACATCCGCGCGCGGGCCGAGCGGCTGCGCGGCGCGCGGCTCGTGCTTGACACCGTCACGGTGACCGGCACCGAGAACCTGATGATGGCGGCGACGCTGGCCGACGGCGAGACCGTCATCGAGAACGCCGCGCGCGAACCCGAGGTGGTCGACCTGGCGAACTTCCTGATCAGCATGGGCGCGAAGATCCGCGGCGCCGGAAGCGACAAGATCATCGTCGAGGGCGTCAAGCGCTTGAGCGGCACCCGCTACGAGGTGCTGCCCGACCGCATCGAGAGCGGTACCTACCTGGTGGCGGGCGCCATCACCGGCGGGCACGTGCGCATCAAGAACACCCGACCGGATCACCTCGACGCCGTCCTGGTGAAGCTGCAGGAAGCCGGGGCCAAGGTCGGCGTCGGCGAGAACTGGGTCGAGGTCGACATGCGCGGCCGCAGACCGCGCGCCGTGGACGTGCGCACTGCCCCGTACCCGGCGTTTCCGACGGACATGCAGGCGCAGTTCGCCGCGCTGAACACGGTGGCCCAGGGCGTGGGGACCATCATCGAGACGATCTTCGAGAACCGCTTCATGCATATGCTGGAGATGCGCCGGCTGGGCGCGGAGATCCGCCTCGAGGGCAACACCGCGATCATCCACGGTGTGACGCGGCTGACGGCCGCTCCGGTCATGGCGACGGACCTGCGCGCCTCGGCGAGCCTGGTGCTCGCCGGGCTGATCGCCGCGGGCCGCACGGAGGTCGAGCGCATCTACCACATCGATCGGGGCTACGAGGCCATCGAGGAGAAGCTGTCGCAGCTCGGCGCGCAGATCAAGCGGGTTCCGAACTGACGGTCCGGCGCGGGGGCGCCGGTGAGCGAGCACTGAGCGGGGGGACTATGCGGATAGGCATGATTGGGCTCGGGCGCATGGGCGCCTACATGGTGCGCCGGCTGATCGAGGACGGACACGAGTGCGTCGCCTACGACAAGTCCGCGCGCGCGGTGCGCGCCGCCTCGGCGGTGGGCGCGATCGGGGCGAGCTCCCCATCGGACCTGATCGCGCGGCTCGCGGCCCCGCGGGCAGTGTGGATCATGGTGCCGGCGGAGGCGGTGGACGCGGTGATCGGGCAGTTGCGATCGCTGCTCGAGCCCGGCGATATGCTCGTCGATGGCGGCAACTCGCATTACTCCGATGACATCCGCCGCGCCGACGAGCTGCGCGAGGCGGGCATTCACTACGTCGATGTGGGCACCAGCGGCGGTGTGCTCGGCCTCGAGCAGGGGTACTGCCTCATGGTCGGCGGCGAGAAGGAGTCCTTCGACCAGCTCGAGCCGATCTTCGCCACGCTCTCCCCCGGCGGCCGGATCCCCTCGGCGACGGGCCGCAAGCGCAGCGCCGCGGACACCGCGCCGATGGGCTACGTGCACTGTGGGCCAAGCGGCGCCGGCCACTTCGTCAAGATGGTGCACAACGGCATCGAGTACGGCGTGATGGCCGCCTATG
>JAJYLP010000063.1 GCA_021787615.1 Pseudomonadota bacterium | reverse complement strand
CTGGCGGAGAGGGTGGGATTCGAACCCACGAACACCCGTGAAGATGTTACTGGAATTCCAGTCCAGCGCCTTCGACCGCTCGGCCACCTCTCCGCATCCTTTCTTCCCCCGTTCATGCACCCTCAGGGGGCGGCCGGGGGCGCGAATGATACTACGCGCCCGCGCGCCGGTGACAGGCCGGCCCGGCAAGGGCCCTCAGGCCTTGGGGGCCGGCTGCGCGTGAGGCACCGTAAAGGAGGGCGGAGCATCCAGGCACGGCTGATTGGCCGCCGGCGGCGGGGGCGTCGGCCCCTTCAGCGGCGGCACGACCAGCGCCTCGGTGGTGTTCGGGGAGTTAAGCCCGACGGGGATCTTCAGTGGCGCGATGCTGGCGGCTTGCATGTACGGCTGCGGCTTGTGGCACGACTCCGCGGTCAGGGCGCGCATCGCATGACAGCCGGACAGGACCGGCAAGACGGCGGCAAGAGCCCACACGGCTCTGAGCTTCATCAACGATTCTCCTCGCTCACAATGATTTCCAAAACAGGGCCCGCGGCGCATCAGGTCGACTGACCTGCGGCCCGCAGGGCGGCCAGCACCCCCGGGCGGTGGGCCTCGGACAGCTCGGTCATCGGCAACCGCATGCCCGGGCCGATCCGGCCCAGCCGGGCCAGCGCCCATTTGACCGGGATGGGATTGGCCTCGAGAAACAGCGCCCGATGCAGGCCCTGCAGGGGCGCATCCAGGCGCTCGGCGAGCGGGGCGTCCCCGCGCAGCGCCGCGGCCACCATGTCCGCCATCGCCCTGGGCATCACGTTGGCGGTCACCGAGATCACCCCGCGCGCCCCCGCGAGGATCGCCTCGCGCGCGCTCGCATCGTCACCGCTGAGGACCACGAAACCCTCGCGGCTGGCCGCCAGAATCTGGCGAACCCGATCCGCTCCAGGCACCGCCTCTTTGACCGCCACGATGCCCGGGAGTTGCGAGAGGCGTCCGGTCGTCGCCGGCAGCATGTCCACCGCGGTGCGGGCCGGAACATTGTAAAGAATCAGCGGCTTGGCGGACACCTGCGCGATGGCCGCGAAGTGCCGGTACAGCCCTTCCTGGGTCGGGCGGTTATACGCCGGAGTGACCACCAGGAGCGCATCGACCGGCAGCTCCGACAGGGCATGCGCGCGCGCCGCCGTGGCGGCCGTGCTGCTCGAGCCCGCCCCGACGACGATGCCGATCCGGCCTGCCGAGCGCTCGCAGGCTCGCTCGGCGAGCCGGTGCAATTCCGCATCCGTGAGCGTGGCCGACTCCCCGGTGGTGCCCCCGATCACCAGGGCGCGGGTGCCGCTGTCGATGTGCCACTCGATCAGGCGGTCCCAGGCGCCCAGATCGATCGCGCCATCGGCGCTCATGGGCGTAACGATGGCCACGAGGCTCCCCGTGGTGACTTCGGCGATGCCGCGACCATTTGCCGCGGCAGATGCGGGCGGACTCAAGGAGGTCTTCGATCTTGGCGTGCGCGAGGCGGCACGGACAGACCGTGAGTATATCCGCTCTGGCTGCACTTGGGTCGCGCCGCTGCGATCCGCCGGACGGTGGTCGCCAGCGCCCCGGTGTCCCGGTACACTCTCCTGCCGAGCACAGTGATGCCCGCACCGACAGACACGATGAAGCAGCACCTGGCCGTTTCGGCAATCGGCAGCGACAGAACAGGGATGGTCCACGAGCTGACCCGGGTGATCAGCGAGTGCGGGGGCAACATCACGGAGAGCCGCATGGTGGCTCTCGGGGCGGAATTCGCCATGCTGCTGCTCATCTCGGGCAACTGGCACGCGCTCGCCAAGCTCGAGTCCGAATTCACGCGCCTCGCCGCAACCGGCGGCTTCAGCGTGCACATGAAGCGCACCGAGCCGCGCCCCTCACGCACCGACATGCTGCCCTACTCGATCGACGTGGTAAGCCTGGATCAGGGCGGCATCGTCGCGGGGCTGTCGGGATTCTTCGCGAGCCGCGGCATCGACATCGCGGAAGTGTCGACCCGCAGCTACCCGGCGGCGCACACCGGCGCGCCGATGTTCTCCGTGCAGATGATCGTGAACGTGCCGAGCCGCATTCCCGTGGCGCACCTGCGCGAGGAGTTCATGGACTACTGCGACTCGCTCAATCTGGATGCCATTCTCGAACCGGTGAAGTCCTGACCCATGAGCAAAGTGGAGCTCGGAACGAAAGTTCCCGATTTCTCCCTGCCCGCCACCGGCGCTGAGACCTTCACGCTGAAGGGCGCCGCCGGCAAGGCGCTGGTCGTTTACTTCTACCCCAAGGACATGACCTCCGGGTGCACGCGCGAGTCGCAGGACTTCCGCGATCGGCACGCGGCGTTCCTCAGGGCCGGCGCACGGGTGGTCGGCATCTCGCGCGACAGCATCACCTCGCACGAGAAGTTCAAGAGCAAGGAGCGGCTGCCTTTCGCCCTGCTGTCCGATGAGGACGAGCGGGCGTGCAAACTGTTCGATGTGATACGCGAGAAGAGCCTCTACGGACGCAAGTACCTCGGCATCGAGCGCAGCACCTTCCTCATCGACAAGCGCGGCGTCCTGCGCCACGAGTGGCGCAAGGTGAAAGTCCCGGGACACGTGGAGGAAGTGCTTGAAGCGGCGCAATCCCTCTGACCCGGCGAGCGGCGGCGCACGAGCCGCCGAGCGCGCCGAAAGCAAGGCCAGGCCACGCGGCGGGCGGCGCATCTTCGTCCTCGACACCAATGTGTTGATGCACGACCCGACCTGCATCTTCCGCTTCGAGGAGCACGACGTTTATCTGCCGATGGTCGTGCTCGAGGAGCTCGATGCGCACAAGAAGGGCCTGTCCGAGGCCTCGCGCAACGTGCGCCAGGTGAGCCGCTTTCTCGATGACATGATGCGCGGGGCGACCAAGGAGGAGATCGACCGCGGACTGCCGCTGCCGGCCGGCTTCAGCGGCAATCACGGCAAGAGGCCCTGCTCCGGGCGGCTCTATTTCCAGACCCGTCCGCCATCGGGCGCGCCGCCGGCCCTGCAGGTGGCCGGCAACGACAACGCCATTCTCGCGCAGACGCTGGCGCTGCAGCGCGACTTGCCGGACTCGACCGTCATCCTTGTCTCCAAGGACATCAACCTGCGCATCAAGGCCGCAGTGCTCGGCGTGCACGTGGAGGATTACTACAGCGACAAGACGCTGGAGGATTCCGACGTGCTCTACGGCGGCATGAGCGAGCTGCCGGCGGACTTCTGGGAGCGTCACGGCCAGGACATGCGCTCCTGGAAGGAAGGCGAGCGCACCTTCTATGAGATCACCGGCCCTTCGGTGCGCCAGTGGCAGAGCAACCAGGGGCTCTACGAGTCGGGCGAGCAGGGCATCGAGGGCATCGTGCGGCGCCTCGATGGCGAGCGGGCCGTGATTGAGCTGCTGCGCGATCACCGCAACGAGCGGCACGGAATCTGGGGCATCACCGCGCGCAACCGCGAGCAGAACTTCGCGCTCAACCTGCTGATGGACCCGCAGATCGATTTCGTCAGCGTGTTGGGACCGGCCGGCACCGGCAAGACCCTGCTCACGCTCGCCGCCGGGCTGATGCAGACCCTCGAGTTGAACCGCTTCGCCGAGATCATCATGACGCGCGTGACGATCCCGCTCGGGGAGGACATCGGCTTTCTGCCCGGCACCGAGGAGGAGAAGATGGAGCCCTGGATGGGGGCGCTCATGGACAATCTCGAGGTGCTCACCGGCAGCCAGGAGGGCGGCAACTGGGGGCGGGCGGCCACCCAGGACCTGCTGCGCAACCGCATCAAGATCCGCTCGCTCAATTTCATGCGCGGGCGCACCTTCCTCAACCGCTTCGTGATCCTCGACGAGGCGCAGAATCTCACCCCGAAGCAGATGAAGGCGCTCATCACCCGGGCCGGCCCCGGCACCAAGCTCGTCTGCCTCGGCAACGTCGCGCAGATCGACACCCCGTACCTGACCGAGACGACCTCGGGGCTCACCTATGTGGTGAACCGCTTCCGCGGCTGGCCGCATTCCGGGCACGTCACCCTGGTGCGGGGCGAGCGCTCCCGCCTGGCGGACTTTGCCTCGGACATGTTGTAAGCTGGCCGCCGGACCGGCGCGCTCTCCCTCCCCGCAGCTGAAGAATTGTAAGCTACTGTTCTTTAAAGGAAACTGATGGTCGCCGGCCGAGGTCCAAGCTGCATGCGCGTGCTCGTGTGGATTGTCCTGGCTGCCTTCCTGAACGCGACGGTGGCTGCCGCCGCGGCGACGCCCGTGGCGGGTCCTCCGCCGTTGCCGCCGATTCCCCTCACCACCGATCTGCCCTCGGCGATCGACTCGCAGCTGCCGGCGCTCGGCAGCGCCGCCTCCGTTGCGCTGCCGCAGTCCGAGCAGTATCAGATCGGCTACGCGATGATGCTGCAGATGCGCGCTCAGCATCAGCTGGTCGATGACCCGGAGGTCGAGGAGTACATGAACTCCATCGGCAAGCGGCTCGCGGCGCAGAGCGACAAGGGCGCTGCGGGCTTCCACTACTTCTGCGTCGACACGCCGGTGGTGAACTCGTTCGCCGCTCCGGGCAACTTCGTATTCATTAACTCCGGGCTCATTCTCTTCACGAGAACCGAGTCCGAGCTCGCGGCGGTGATGGCCCACGAGACCGCGCACGAGACACAGAACCATATCGCGCGCAAAGTCCTCAACGCCCACAAGGCGAGCATCGAGTCGATCGCCGCCATGCTCGGCAGCATTCTGCTCGGGGCGATCGGCGGCAGCGGCCAGGCCATCGAGGGCGGCATCGTCGCCTCGCAGGGCCTCGCCGCCCAGGAGCAGATCGACTACAGCCGCGGCGTGGAGGAGGAAGCCGACCGCGTCGGCATCGAGTACCTGGCCGCCGCGGGCTTCGACCCGGAGGCGATGGCCGATATCTTCCAGAGGTTGATGCGGCTCGAGGGCATTCAGGACAGCTGGGTGCCGGCGGTGCTGATCGGTCACCCGATCACGGTCGACCGCATCGCGCAGGCCCGGGCGCGTGCCGCGCAGTTCCCGCCGGCGCCGGACACGAGCTCTCCGGATTACTACATCATCAAGGCGCGGGTAAGGGTCCTCACCGCCCGTTCGTCGGACAACCTGGTGCGCTACTACGCCAACCGCCTGGCGCGCGGCAAACGCAGCCTCGGCGACGAGTACGGCTATGCGCTCGCGCTACTGCACGCCGATCATGCGCATCGGGCCGCGAAACACTTTGCCACGCTGCTCGCGGCGCATCCCGACCTGCACCTGCTCTACGTCGCGCTCGGCCAGGCGCAGGCGCAGGCCGGCGAGATGCGCCAGGCGCTCGCGACCTTCGCCGAGGCCAAACGCCTCTTTCCGCTCAACGTCCCCGTCATCGTGCGTTACGCCCAGACGCTCATGCTGGATCACCAGGACGCCGCGGCGCACCGGATGCTGCTCGATCTGTTCAACCTCGTGAATCCGTCTCAGAACGAGATCGAGCTCACCGCCCGCGCCGCGAGCGCCGCGGGCGACCTCGGTGATGCCTACTACTACATGGGGGAATATCAGCTGAGACAGGGCAATCTGCCACTTGCGATCAAGCAGTATCAGATCGCCCTCACCATGCCGCACCTGAACTATGTGCAGCGCCAGCGCATCAGCGCCCGGCTCAAGGAGGTCAAGGACTACCTGATGCGCTACCGCGCGCGCCACAGCAGCTGACCGGCCGGCACGCCGCATCGTCTCGCGGTGCTCCTGGGCGCCGCCGATTCCGAATCATCAGGCTGATACAATGCGCACTGGGATTGCGCACGGACACGTCATGGCAAACAACGGCAAGAAACTCGCACTGATCGCCCTCACCGCCCTGTCGCTCTCGCTCATCGGCTGCGCAGCCGTGCCGCGCGCGGAGCGTGATCCGCGCGACCCCTGGCAGCGCATGAACCGCGTGACGTTCCACTTCGACATGAATTTCTACAACGACATCGGCACGCCCGTCGCGCGGACCTACGTGCGTGTGGTGCCCGACCCGATCCGCCTCGGCATCAGCAATTTCTTCAGCAACCTCGAATACCCGACCGTGATCGTGAACGATCTGCTGCAGTGGAAGCTGAAGGACTTCGCGCGCGACACGGGCCGGCTGGTGGTCAACACGACGCTCGGGTTCGGCGGGCTGTTCGACCCGGCGGTGTACCTCGGCATGCCGCACGAGAACCGCGATTTCGGCCAGACCTTCGGCAAGTGGGGCATCGGCACAGGACCCTACCTGGTGCTGCCGTTCTTCGGCCCCTCCGATGTGCGCGATACGGTCGGGTTGGTGCCGGAGGAGTACACCACCCCGATGCATTACGTACAGAACACCTGGGCCGATTGGGGCACCCGCGGCGCCGGGGTGATCAACACCGATGCGCAGCTGCAGCCGACCATCAGCCTGATCAGGAAATCCATGGACCCATACGCATTCGCGCGGCATGCGTATCTCGCGCAGCGCCGATTCATGGTCAAGGGTCCGCCGTCGGCGAACAGCGCCGAGCAGCAGTTGAAGGAATTCCAGAGCGGCGGGGGCAACTAGCCCGGCCTCTGCTCCCCGAGAAACCGCCTCAGACGCCCTGCTGCAGCATTGCGTCGACGGAGCTGATGCGCGCCAGGCGCAGCACCTCCTCGGGCAGATGCTCGAAGCGCAGCTGACGCTGCGCACGGCGCGCCTCGGCCAGCCAGTCGAGCAGCACCGCGAGCCCCGCGCTGTCGGCCTGCCCCAGCGCGCCGCAGTCGATCACGAGCGCTCCGGCCGCAGCCCGCAGCGCCGCCAGTCCCGCCTCGCGCGCGCGCCGCGCCGTTGCAAAAACGAGCGGTCCGCTCACCACCGCCCGCTCCGCAGAGCGGACGGTGAACTCGAACCCCTGGCCCTCAACCGCGCGCGCCTGTCCCGCCATGTGTGCGCCGCTCAATTCTTCTTTTTGATCGCGGCCGGCGTCTCGCCCTGCTCGAGCCGCTTGATGACGGCAGGGAGGCCATACTGCTCGATCTGCGGGCCGAGGTCGGCGCGATAGCTCTGCACGTAGCTCACCCCCTCGACGCTCAGGTTGAATACCTTCCACTCGCCCGAGGGGGTCATGTACAGATCAAAGAACACCGGAACCTTCGAGCCGTCGGCGCGCGTGAAGTAGGTGCGCACCACGGCCGCTGGCGTCCCGGGCCTCACGTGAGTCGGATACACCGTCAGCATGTTCGAGTGGAAGTCCACGATGAACGCGCCGTAGTTCTTGATCAGCGAGTCCTTGAAGGCTTGGACGAAGCGCGCCTTCTCCTCCTTCGTCGCGCTCTTCGCGAAACGCCCCAACACCCCGTCGGCGGCGAGGTCGGCATCGAAGTGCGGCAGCAGATACTTCTCGATGATCGCCCGGATCTGCTGCGGGTGGGCGCGCAGCTCTGCGCGCTGTCCGTTGAGCGCCTTGAGGATGTCGTTGGCGACCGATTGGACCAGTTGCGACGGCTGTTCGAAAGGCACCCGCGCGCGCTCAGCGCTCGGGGCTGCGGCGTGCGCCGCGGGCTGCAGCACCAATGCCGCGGCGAATGCTGCCGCCGCGATTACGGGCACGAATCTCATTTCTGGGGCTCCTTTGTGCCGCCGCCCGAGCTCTGGCTCGCGCTCTTGTTGGCGGTGGTGGCGAAGAACTTGTTGATCAGGTTCTCGAGCACGAGCGCCGACTGGGTCTGAATGATCTGGCTGCCGGCCTTGAGGTAGGTCGGCATGCCCCCGGGGCTGATGCTGATGTACTGCCCGCCGAGCAGTCCCTCGGTGTCGATGCTGGCCGAGCTGTCCATGGGGATCTGGTTGAAGCGCGGATTGATGCTCAGCCACACCTTGGCTCGCTCGGTATTGGTGTCGAAATCGATCCGGGTGACCGCGCCGATGCGCACGCCGGCCATGCGCACCGGCGCGCCGACTTTGAGGCTGCCGATGTTGTCGAATTGCGCGGTGACTGGGTAGCCGGCAGTCTTGGTGAAGCCGAATTTCAGGCCGTTGGCCGGCAGCTGCATGCTGAGAAACAGCAGCGCCGCGAGCCCGAGCAGCACGAACAGGCCCGTTCCGATTTCTAAAGAGCGATTGGCGCGCATGGCGGAAAAGTTCCTCTTACATGAATGCGGCGGTGAGTATGTAATCAAGGAGCAGCGTCATCACCGAGGAGGCGACCACGGTGCGGGTGGTGGCGAGTCCAACGCCCTCGGCGGTCGGCTCGGCGTGGTAGCCCTCGTTGACCGCGATCAGGCTGACGACAGCGCCGAAGACGATGCTCTTGACGATCCCCTCGGTCACGTCCTTCAGGGCCACCGCGCTTTGGGTCTGGGACCAGAATGTGCCGTGATCGACGCCGAGCAGCTGCACGCCGATCAGCTGCGCCCCGTAGAGGCCGATGAGGTTGAAGACCGCCGTGAGCAGCGGCACGGCGATCAGCCCGCCGAGGAAGCGGGGCGCGGCCACGTAGCGCATCGGATCGACCGCCATCACCTCCATGGCGGTGAGCTGGTCGGTGGCGCGCATCAGGCCGATCTCCGAGGTGAGCGCGGTGCCCGCCCGCCCCGCGAACAGCAGCGCGGTGAGCACAGGGCCCAGCTCCTTCAGCAGCGCCATCGCCGCGGCGGTGCCGAGCGCCTCGGTGGCGCCGAAGCGATTCAGCAGATCATAGCCCTGCAGGCCGAGCACCATGCCGGTGAACAGTCCCGAGAGCATGATGATGATGAGCGAGCGGGCGCCGGCGTTGTAGATCTGCGCGATGATCAGCTTCGGCCGCGCGAGCGCCGGGATGCACGCCCCGAGCAGGCGCACGAAGAACAGGCCGGTGAGACCGGTCTTGCGCAGCAGCTCGGTCACGCCGGCCTTGGATGCGGCGCTCATCGCGGGCTCTCCATCAGTTCCGCGGCATAGTCGGCCGCCGGATAATGAAACCGCACCGGGCCCTCGGCGCCGCCCGTCATGAACTGACGCACCGTCGGGGAGTCGCTGCGCGCGAGCTCGGCCGGGGTCCCGGAGGCGACGACGCGGCCCTCCGAGAGCAGATAGCTGTAGTCGGCGATGCTCGAGATCTCCTGCACATCGTGCGAAACCACGACGCTCGTGATCTTCAGCGCGTCGTTCATCTGCTTCACCAGGCGCAGGATCACCCCGAGGGAGATCGGATCGAGCCCGACGAACGGCTCGTCGTAGATCAGCACCTCCGGGTCCATGACGATGGCCCGCGCCAGCGCCACGCGCCGCGCCATGCCGCCGGAGAGCTCCCCGGGCATCAGATGCGCCGCGCCGCGCAATCCGACCGCCTCGAGCTTGGTGAGCACCAGCTTGCGGATCAGCGGCTCAGGCAGATCGGTATGCTCGCGCACCGGAAAGGCGACGTTCTCGAAGACGTCGATGTCGGTCAGCAGCGCGCCGTTCTGAAACAGCATGCCCATGCGCTGGCGCATGGCGTAGAGCTGCGGGCGCCTCAGCGTGCCGACATCGCGACCGAACACCGACACCAGGCCCGAATCGGCATCGATCTGGCCGGTGATCAGGCGCAGCAGCGTGGTCTTGCCCGTGCCGCTCGGGCCCATGACGGCGGTGATGAGGCCACGGCGCGCGACGATGTCGAGTCCGCTGAAGATCGGCCGGCCGTCGATGGCATAGTGCACGTCGCGCACGTCGATCACGGCGTCGCTCGCGCCCTGCGGCGTGGCGGTCTGTGAATCAGTCACACGGGTCCTTTCGTCCTGGCGGCCCCATCAGGCGGCCTTTTCCATCTCGGCCGTGTAGCGTCCGCTGCTCGCGAGCCCGTTCAGGCGCGCGCGGCGCGCGAATTCCTGCTGGCCGGCCTTGAAGGCCGAGCTGCGCCCGCCCCAGGCGGCGAGTGCCGTCTCCTGCAGCGCCCGCCCGTAGCTGAAGGTCAGCGACCAGGGCAAGGGCCCCGCTCGGTTGATCAGCGACAAATGCAGCGTCGCCTCGGTGGGCGACTGGCCGCCGGAGAGGAATGCGATGCCCGGCACCGCCGGCGGCACGTGACGCTTCAGGCAGCGCACGGTCGCCTCCGCGACCGCCTCCGGTGCAGCACGCTGGGCGGCCTTCTTGCCCGAGATCACCATGTTGGGCTTCAGAACCATGCCCTCGAGATAGATGCGGTGATCCTGCAGGCGCTGGAACACGCAGCTGAGCGTCGCGTCCGTGACCTCTTCGCAGCGCTCGATGGAGTGATCCCCGTCCATCAGCACCTCCGGCTCGACGATCGGCACGATGTCGTTTTCCTGGCACAGCGCCGCGTAGCGCGCAAGCGCATGCGCATTCGCCTCGATGGCGAAGGCGGTGGGAATGCCGGCCGCGATGTCGATGACGGCACGCCATTTGGCAAAGCGCGCGCCGAGTTGCCGGTACCCGATGAGCCGCTCGCGCAGCCCGTCCAGCCCCTCGGTGACAGTCTCGCCGGGGAAGCCGGCGAGCGGCTTGGCGCCCTGGTCGACCTTGATGCCCGGGATGATGCCGTGCTGCGCAAGGTACTGCGGGAACGGCGTGCCGTCGGCGGTCTGCTGTCGGATGGTCTCATCGAACAGGATCACCCCGCTGATCGAGTCCGGCGCGCCGGGGGCGCTGAACAGCAGCTCCCGGTAGGCGCGCCGGTGCTCCTCGGTCGACTCAAGCTTGATGGCATCGAAGCGCTTGCGGATCGTTCCGGTGCTCTCGTCCGCGGCCAGGATCCCTTTGCCCTTGGCGACCATTGCCTGGGCCGTTCGAGCAAGCTCACTGCGATTCATGACGTTTCTCCGCGACAGAGTGGTTCGCCCGCGCGCGCCGGGGGGTCGGCATCGCTTTGCTGCGCGCCACGAGGGCCGCAGGATACCAAATGACCCGCCGAGGCGGCGCCCGGTTCCGGGCACCGCTTGGTTCGCAAGGCAAAGAGTACTAAACTAGTCCTAGTTCAAGAGGATGACCCCATGGTCCGCATCAGCCGGCTTACCGACTACGCGACGGTGCTGCTCGCCGTGCTCGCCGCTCAACCCGAGCGAGTGCAGACGGCCACGGCGCTCGCCGAACAGACGCACATTGCCGCCCCAACCGTGAGCAAGCTGCTGAAGCAGCTGCAGCGCGCCGGCCTGGTGACCTCGACCCGCGGTCTGCGCGGCGGCTATCAGCTGGCGCGGCCGGCGACGCAGATCAGCGCGGCGGCCATCCTTGATGCGCTCGAAGGGCCGCTCGCGCTCACCGACTGCTCGGTGGGGCACGGGCAATGCGGGATCGAGCAGAGCTGCCGCGTCGGGCATGTGTGGCAGCGGCTGAATCTCGCCATCCGGCGCTCGCTGTTCGATGTGAGCCTGGCCCAGCTCGCGGGCATCGAACCGTTCCCGGTCCGTCTGTCGGCGCTCGAGCGCGGCCTGAAGGCGGCCGTCATCTCCGCGCCGCTGCGCATTCCGAACGCCTGATCCACTGCATCGGTTTACCGCCCATGAAAGAAGCGACAGAGCTCGAGAACCTGATCGGCCGCGGCTACCGGCACGGCTTCCTCACCGACATCGACTCCGACACCGTGCCGCCGGGACTCGATGAGGACGTGGTGCGCCTGATTTCGCGCAAGAAGGGCGAGCCGGCCTTTCTCACCGAGTGGCGCCTGAGGGCGCTCAGACACTGGCTGACGATGCGCGAGCCGCACTGGCCGCACGTGCACTTCGCGCCGATCGATTACCAGGCGATCTCCTACTATTCGGCGCCGAAGAAAAAGACCGACGGGCCGAAGAGCCTTGCGGAGGTCGATCCGAAGCTGCTCGAGACCTACGAGAAACTCGGCGTGCCGCTGCATGAGCGCGCCCGCCTCGCTGGGGTGGCGGTGGATGCGGTGTTCGACAGCGTGTCGGTGGCCACCACCTTCAAGGAGCGCCTACAGGAGGCCGGGGTGATCTTCTGCCCCTTCTCCGAGGCGGTCGTCAAGCACCCCGAGCTCATCGAGCGCTACCTCGGCACCATCGTGCCCTACAGCGACAATTTCTTCGCGGCGCTGAATTCCGCGGTGTTCTCCGATGGCTCGTTCGTCTACGTGCCCAAGGGCGTGCGCTGCCCGATGGAGCTGTCGACCTACTTCCGCATCAACGCGGCCAAGACCGGCCAGTTCGAGCGCACGCTGATCATCGCCGACGACGGCGCGTACGTCAGCTATCTCGAGGGCTGCTCGGCCCCGCAGCGCGACGAGAACCAGCTGCACGCCGCGGTGGTGGAGCTCATCGCCCTCGATGAGGCGTTCATCAAGTACTCAACGGTGCAGAACTGGTATCCGGGCGATGCCGAGGGGGTCGGCGGCATCTACAACTTCGTCACCAAGCGCGGCGAGTGCCGCGGGCGCAATTCGCACATCTCCTGGACGCAGGTCGAGACCGGCTCGGCGATCACCTGGAAGTACCCGAGCTGCGTGCTGCGCGGGGAAGGCTCGGTGGGCGAGTTCTACTCGGTGGCCACCGTCAACAACCACCAGCAGGCCGACACCGGCACCAAGATGATCCACATCGGCCGCAACACCCGCAGCACCATCATCTCCAAGGGCATCTCCGCCGGGCGCGGCCAGAACACCTACCGCGGCCTGGTGAAGATCCTGCCCAGCGCAGGCGGCGCGCGCAATTTCACGCAATGCGACTCGCTGCTGATGGGCGCGGACTGCGGTGCGCACACCTTTCCCTACGTCGAGGTGAAGAACGAGTCCGCCACCGTCGAGCACGAGGCGAGCACCTCGAAAATCAGCGAGGACGAGCTCTTTTACTGCCTCGCCCGCGGCATCAGCGCCGAGGATGCCGTCAATCTGATCGTCAGCGGCTTCTGCAAGTCGGTGTTCAAGGAGCTGCCGATGGAGTTCGCGGTCGAGGCGCAAAACCTGCTCGCCGTCAGCCTCGAAGGCGCGGTCGGTTAATCTTTAGGGTCACATTCATGCTCACCATCGAGAATCTGCACGCCACGGTCGACGGCAAGGAAATCCTCAAGGGCCTTAATCTCACGGTGCCCGAGGGCGAAGTGCACGCCGTCATGGGCCCGAACGGCTCCGGGAAAAGCACCCTCGCGCACGTGCTCGCCGGCCGCCCCGGCTACGCCATCACCGCCGGCACGGTGCGTTTCAAGGGGCGCGACCTGCTCGCCCTCAGCCCCGAGGAACGCGCGCGCGAGGGCCTGTTTCTCGGCTTCCAGTACCCGGTCGAGATTCCCGGGGTCAACAACGTCTATCTGCTCAAGGCCGCGGTGAACGCCGCGCGCAAGCACCGGGGCCTTGCGGAAGTCGATGCCTTCGAGTTCCTGACCCTGGTGCGCGACAAGATGCGCCTGATGCGCATGGACGAGAGCATGCTCTCGCGCGGCGTCAACGAGGGTTTCTCCGGGGGCGAGAAGAAGCGCAACGAGATCCTGCAGATGCTCGTGCTCGAGCCCTCCCTCGCGGTGCTCGATGAGACGGACTCGGGACTCGACATCGATGCGCTCAAGGTGGTCGCGAGCGGCGTCAATACGCTGCGCGCCCCTAACCGCTCGCTGGTGCTGGTCACGCACTATCAGCGGCTGCTCGAGCACATCGTTCCCGACCGCGTGCACGTGCTGGTCAATGGCCGCATCGTACGCAGCGGCGACCGAACGCTCGCGCTCGAGCTCGAGCGGCGCGGCTACGACTGGCTGATCGGCGAAGCGGCATGAGCACGGCGGTGTTGACTCGCCTGAAGGAGGAGTACGGCGCAGCGCGCGCGGCACTGCCGGGGAGCGTCATCGACGCGCACCGGCGCAGCGAGGCGATCGAAACACTCTGCGCGCAGGGGCTGCCGACCGGGCGCGAGGAGAACTGGCGCTACACGAACCTGCGCGTGCTCGAGCGCGCCCGCTTCACCCCCGCACAGGCCTCCGCCGAGGTGCTGCCGACCCTGCCCGAGCCGCTCACCGGGTTCGCCCGCTATGTATTCGTCGCCGGCCGGCTGCGCTCGCTCGCGACGGCGCCGCACGGCGTCACGGTGCGCAGCCTCCTCTCGGGCGGCCCGGCCGATGGCGCATGGCGCATCGCCTCGGAGCTGCCGGAAGCGCGCCTGGCTCTGCTCAACGAGGCGTTCGCAACCGACGCGGCCTGCATCGAAGCACGTCCTGAAGCCGATCACGCGGGCATCGAGCTGGTGTTCCTCGCCGCCGCTGGCGCGGACAGCGGCGCATCGTATCCGCGCGTTCGGCTTGCTCTCGGGTCCGGCGCCCGGCTGACCGTGGTAGAACGGCATATCGGGGTGGGTGAAGCCTCGAGCCTGGTCAACAGCGCCGTGCGCGTTGAGCTCGGGCCCAATGCGCACCTCACCCACTATCGCCTGCAGCAGTGCGCAGCGCGCACCGCATGGTTCGACACGCTGACGGCGGAGCTCGCCGCCGATGCGCGCTACGACCTGCTGGCGGTAGGCACCGGCGCGCTCGCCTCCCGCTCGACCGTGCACGCGCGGCTGACGGGCCGCGCGGCGCAATTGACCTTGTCGGCCGCGGCGCTCGGCGCGGCACAGCAGAGCCAGGACATGTACGCCCTCAGCGAGCATCTCGCCGCGCGCACCAGCACGGTGCAGACCTTCCGCGGCATCGCCTCGGACCGCTCGCGCGTGGCCTTCAACGGCAAGATCGCGGTGCGCGCGCAGGCCGCGGGCACCGACTCGCGCCAGTCGCTGCGCGGGCTTCTTGCTGGCGCGCAGGCCGAGATCGACCTGCGCCCGCAGCTGGAGATTTACACCGACGAGGTCCGCTGCAGCCACGGGGCGACCGCGGGCAAGCTCGATGAGAACATGCTCTTCTATCTGCTCTCGCGCGGCATCGCACCGGAACTCGCCCAGCACCTGCTGAAATGGGCGTTCCTCGAAGACGTGGTCGCCAAGATCGAGCTGCCGCAGCTGCGCCGGCAGATCGAGCACGGACTCGCCGGCCAGATGAGCGAGGCGGTCGCCCTCAAGGAGTTGCTGTGAACGCCGTCAGCGCCGTCACGGCGCCGTACGATGCCGAGCGCGTCCGCGCCGACTTTCCGATCCTGGCGCAGCAGGTCAACGGTCATCCGCTCATCTACCTCGACAGCGCGGCATCCGGCCAGCGTCCGCTCGCGGTGCTGCGAGCCGTCGAGCGCTACGAGACGCACCATCACTCGAACGTGCACCGCGGCGTGCACGCTCTCAGCCAGGCGGCTACCGAGGCCTTCGAAGGCGCGCGCGAGCGGGTGCGACGGTTTCTCAACGCCCGCTCGACACGCGAGATCGTGTTCGTGCGCGGCGCGACCGAGGGCATCAACCTCGTCGCGCAGTCGCTCGCCCGCCCGCGCTTCGGTCCCGGCGATGAAATCCTCATCACCGGCCTCGAGCATCACGCCAACATCGTGCCGTGGCAGATGGTGTGCGAGCAGAGCGGCTGCGCACTCAAGGTGGCGCCGATCGACCGGCGCGGGGAAGTCGACATCGGCCGCCTCCTCGAGTTGCTCACCGCGCGCACGCGGCTCGTCGCCGTGGCGCACGTCTCGAACGCTCTCGGCACCATCGTCCCGGTGAAGCGCATCATCGAGGCGGCGCACTCGAGCGGCGCCCTGGTGCTGGTCGATGGCGCGCAGGCCGTACCGCACGGTGCGGTCGATGTGCGCGAGCTCGGCTGCGACTTCTACGCCTTCTCCGGTCACAAGCTCTACGGCCCGACCGGCATCGGCGTGCTCTTCGGTCGGGAGGAACTGCTCGAGGAGATGCCGCCGTGGCAGGGCGGCGGGGACATGATCCGCACCGTCTCGTTCGAGAAGAGCACCTACAATGAGCTGCCCTGGAAGTTCGAGGCCGGCACCCCGAACATCTCCGGCGCAGTCGGGCTCGCGGCCGCCATGGACTACCTCGAGAGCCTCGGGCTCGAGGCCGTGGCCGCGCACGAGCAGCGCCTGCTCGCGCTCGCCACGGCCGAGCTCGAGCGCATGCCCGGCATCGAGATCATCGGCACCGCCGCGCACAAGGCGGCGGTGCTGTCCTTTACGCTGCGCGGCTGCCACCCGCATGATCTCGGCACCATCCTTGACAGCGAGGGCGTGGCGATCCGCACCGGACATCACTGCGCCATGCCGGTGATGACCTTCTTCGACATTCCGGCGACGGCGCGCGCCTCCTTCGGCTGCTATAACACCGAGGCGGACGTGCGCGCGCTCGTGACGGCCCTCGGCAAAGCCCGCGAGGTATTCGGCTGATGGATCTGAAAGATCTCTACCGCGACGTCATCCTCGACCATAACCGCAAGCCGCGCAATTTCGGCGCCCTCACCGACGCCGATGCGCAGGCCGACGGGCACAACCCGCTCTGCGGCGATCGGCTCACCGTGTGGGTGCGGCTCGACGGGCAGCGCATCGCGGACATCCGCTTCGAGGGCAAGGGCTGCGCCATCTCGACCGCATCGGCCTCGCTGATGACCGAGGCGGTCAAGGGCAAGGACAAGGCCGCCATCAAGGCTCTCTACGAGCAGGTCCACACGCTGCTGACCCACCAGGAGGCGAGTGCCGATGCCTCGCTCGGCAAGCTTGCCGCGCTCGCAGGCGTGAGCGAATTCCCCGCGCGCGTCAAGTGCGCGACGCTGTGCTGGCACACCTTGAATGCCGCGCTCGATCGCAGCGCGGACGCCGTGACGACGGAGTGAGCCGCAAGCATGTCTGGTTATGAGAGCGAGCCGTTCGTCGTTGAGCGCGAAGTGCGCGCCGTCATCGTGCCAGCCGGCACCGAGGTCACCCTGCAGCCCGGGCAGTCCGGCTACATCACGCAGGCGCTCGGCGGCAGCTTCACCGTGTACATCGACGGCAACCTGCTGCGCATCAGCGGCGAGGATGCCGCGGCCATCGGGCGCGAAGTGGTCAAGCCGCCCGAATTGCCGCCGAACGCCACCGAGGAGGATGTGCGGGCGCTCGCCTGGGAGCAGATGCGCACCTGCTACGATCCGGAGATTCCGATCAACATCGTCGACCTCGGGTTGATCTACGGATGCGAGGTCGAGGTCAACGAGGACGGCACGCGCAATGTCGTGGTCTCCCTGACGCTCACCGCGCCCGGGTGCGGCATGGGCGAGATTCTGGTCGACGACGTACGCGACAAGATTGAACGGATCCCCACGGTGCGCGAAGCGCGCGTCGAACTCACGTTCGATCCGCCATGGAATCCCAGCATGATGTCCGAAGCCGCCCGACTGCAGACGGGAATGTTCTGATGAGCTGGATCGACGCCGGCCCCGCGGCGAGCCTCGCCGAGGAGACGCCGCTCGCGGTGGATCTCGACGGTCAGGCGGTGCTCGTGGTGCGCTGCGGCGCTGACCTCTATGCGGTCGATGACCTGTGCACCCACGACGGCGAGTCGCTCGAGGGCGCCGAGGTCGAGTCCTGTCAGATCATCTGCCCTCGCCACGGCGCCCGATTCTGCCTGCGCACCGGCGAGGCGCTCACGCCCCCGGCCTACGAGCCGCTGCGCACCTACGCGGCGCAGATCGAGGACGGGCGGATCCTCGTCGAGCAGCCCGACTGAGCGGCCGCCTCGAGCCCTCGGCCAATCGGCGGGCCCGAGGCAATCTCGACCGTCGGCGCGCGCTGGATGACGGGCGCCCGTTGGACGGCCGCGCCGACCGCTGCCAACACCCAGCCGGGACATGGTGCGGCGCCGACCTACTCTCTTGATGGACTCCTCTCGATTGCGCACATGAAACATTCCGGGGCTTTACGGCGAATCTCGCCGGAAAGATGCGACGGCGGGCAGTGAGTTCGCGAGAGCTCGACGCTCCGATGCGGTGCCTCCGGCATACGCAGCACCAGCGGCACGCCGCTGCGCCCCGGTCCTCGTGCGGGGAGATCGGCTCCACTGCGCAATCGAGTTTTCAACAGAAAAGACCCGAGCCGCTGCAGGTCACCCTTCAATAACAGACATTCGCAACCGAGTGAGCCGACGCGCGAGCAGCAGTCCCTAGCTATTCGGCACCTGGGGAGCGAGCGGACGGGGGCGTCCACGCGCGACTGCTGACCGGGCCGGAACGGTTATGCGAAAGCGCACCGGCAACTTAGCGCAGAAACTGACGGGCACCCCGTTGCGCCGCGCCGCAGACCAGTGGCCGGAGGTCGCGACGGCATAACGCACAGCGGCCGCATCGAGACGCGCGCTTCCAGATGAGCGCGCGACCGTCGGTTTGCGCACGAGCTGCCCCTCTTTGCCGATGCAGATGCTGACCATGACCGTGCCTTGCTCACCCAGCACCTGTGAGACATCCGGATAGAAACCACAGGTCGATGGAAAGCCGGCTTTGGCGCCGGGCGGCGCCATCCCGGCAGGTCGGTCCCTCGCGGATGCTTCGATGGCCTCATTATACTTTCTCGCGTATCCGCCGGCCTTCCCTTTGAGGCGGCACCAGGCGTCAGTCGGCAGAGCATTACCCTGCGCAGACCCCTTTCGCAACCAGCGCATTGCCTTCGCGCGGTTGCGTGCCGTGCCACGCCCCTTGTAATAATCGGCTCCGAGATAGAGTTCCGCACGGGGCAGCGCCTGCTCCGCTGCCCTATGCAACCAGAAGAACCCCTTCTCCTCGTTCTTCGCGATACCCAGGCCGACGGTATAATCCATCCCGAGCGCAAACTCGGCACTGGCGGATCCCTGTCGTGCTGCCTGGCGAAACCAATAGTTCGCCATGACGAAGTTCCTCGCGATGCCTTGTCCGCGCCCGTAATCGTAACCCAGAGCATACTGTGCGGTGGCCAATCCACGCTCGGCTGCTTTGCGATACCAGGAGTTTGCCCGCGCGTAGCTGCGCGGAACGCCGCGGCCGCTGTAGTAATCGTATCCGAGGGCCGTTTCCGCGCTCGCATTTCCCTGTTCGGCCGCCCGACGGTACCAGAAGTTCGCGTACGCGTAACTCTGCTCGATGCCTCTTCCGACGTAGTAGTCAGTCGCAAGGTTGATTTGGGCCGAGAGGTATCCCTGTTTGGCCGCCTTTCGGTACCAGGAATTGGCTTGGACGTCGTTCTGCTTGAGGCCGCGACCCATGGCATAGTCGAGACCCATATCGAACTCGCCCGCGGCATTATCCAGCGCGGCAGCTTTGCGATACCAGATATTTGCCTGTTTGTATCGATGCAATAAACTCTCCCGCAGTCCCATCGCAACTTCGGCATCGGCGTTGCCCGACTGCGCTTCGCAGTGTGACGCCGCGAGCGCGCGAGGGTTTCCACAGACGTTGCGAGCACTCGGAACGAGCGCCGTTTTGTGCGGGGTTGCGCATCCTGCGGTACACAACAGAAGCAGCGCGCAGCCGATTGACGGGGTGCTGCGGGCGAACGAGGAACAAAGCCGCCTGCAACCCTGAGTGAGGCGTGGGTTATATCCGGCGTTCAATGGAGCCTCCGCTATGCTCTGTTTCGGTTAGGCGAGTCGCCGCGTGTGACGCTGGAGCCTGCGACTCGAATAGGCGGGCTATCGTCCGCAGTTGCGGATCTCGAGGCATCGTCGCGCTCAATGTTTCAAGTCTAGATCGATTCCGCATATCCTGGCAATGCACGCACTTGAACCCGTGCGCTGCATGTACCGGACACCGACGACCTGCAGCGATGCCGGCCAGTGCGCAACCTATTTGACAGGCATTTTCTGCAACGGACGGGCCGTGGAGGTTAGGGCAACGCATCACTGTAGAGCCTCGCGCATTGCCTGCGTGCCAGCACTGCGTTTCTCGGAGCCCGCCGGAACACGGGTACAACACCAGGCGCTCCATGGGAGGACTGCCGCCCTTCGCTCGGTTCAGAGGTCGCTGAGATTGTGAGCGAACGACCGCCTTGTGAACAAACGGAGCGCAAGCCTTGACCGGCGGCTCATGGCCGACCCCGTCCCAATCAGCACCCGCGTCAATCCGCCGGCGAACCCAAGAGCTGAACGCAACTGCGCGAGCGAGCGAAAGCACAGGGCGGGGAGCGCTCCTTCGCCGCGCTCGGGGAATTCCCGGTCCGAGCGGCAAGCGACGCCGCAGGGACCCGCCGGTTCCCGATGGGGCTTGGCGGGCGTATGCTCTGTCTTTGCGAGCACAAGGGCAGACATGAAAACGCAGATTGCGCTTCTCGGGTGCCTCATTCTCGCGGGAAACGTCGCAGTTGCGAACGTGGACTGCGCCAAGGCACCGTTTGGGGAAAGCGTTGCACAGTACGGACGCGACGAGTTTCAGCTTGGCATGCTCGCCATGAGGCACCGTGCCAACGGTCCGTCAGTGCCCCGAGCGATGAGCCGGAAGATTGACAAGGCGATGCGCGCGGCCTGCCTCGCAAAGTTCTACGGCGAAAACGTGCCTCGATATGCCAGGCTCGGTTTGCCGCCCCGTAGGCTGGCGAGTGAAAGTGTCGGGTCGATTGCAGCGGCGGCCATCACTTGGAATCGGCCACAGCATCCGGGAAGCGCCACCGTTGCGAGGCCTTCGGGCACGGCGAGCATTTCGCCACCCACCCAGCGGCCGACCGCCTCCGAAACGACTCGCGGCCCGCCCTCTCTTGCGCACATCCATTACCTGAAGGTCACGTCGAACTTCCCGGCGTGCCCGCGCAAGGCGGACCTGGAGCGGATCCTGACCGCGGCGCTGATCGACAAGGCCGCGTGGCCACAGGCCGAGGCGGCCGGCAATAGACACGGCTGCATCGAGCTTCATGCCGGCGAACGTGTTGATCGAGTCAGAACCGATGGATGGGGCGGAGTGACCCTGGTTCGGCCAGAAGGACACACAAGGGTGTATTGGACCGACACGATGGTCGTAAGGTAGGCGCAGGCGAGCCCATCTCACGCGCTCAAGCCCCCTGCCCGAACGGCGTGCGACGATGCGGACTTCAACATCGAGCGGCTGCGTCGAGCCGACTTACGGAGAACGAAGTTCAGCAGCAAAATGCTTCGAAGCAGCAGGATGTCGAATACCCGATCAGCACAAAATTCAACCGCCGTGACCGAGCCGGTGCGGAAATTCGTAAAGCCATCCGCCCGCATTTTCGCCCACGCCCCCACGCGCCGTGGCATCGGCGACCCGGCGGATCTCGACTCCAGGCGCTGAAGCCAATCACCGCTCGGCAGTGCAGAGGGGTCGGGGTGCATTCCGGGTGACCGGCTGTGAGCGCAAGCGTCGCTTCCGGTCAACGGCGCCCCATACCGCGCTAG
>JAJYLP010000153.1 GCA_021787615.1 Pseudomonadota bacterium | reverse complement strand
GCGGCCTGGTTGTGCGTCCAGAAAGGTGGACATGTTCAGCAGGAGACAGTCCTGCCGGGGAAATAGTCAGAGACCCCGTAGCTTGGATAGCAGAGTGGAGGGAGACCGAGACTCTGAAGCTTATCGACAAGCCATCGAAAGGATGGCCGCGAGTCATCAGGCTGTAACGAAAGTGAACGCAGAAGTGACCTCGAAAACTGTTCGATCTGGGAGCCGAGCCCGCAACCAGGGGGCGAAGGCAGCATGGTCCGACCGCAAGCTGACCGAGGCGGCGGAGCGTCCTGGCGGGGTGGAAGCGACAGCATGATGGCGAGAACGTGTCACACAACTGGAGAGGCCCGTCTCTTCCTGGCGAGAAATCGCCAGCAGCTGGGTAGGCCGTATAACCGGATCAGCCGGGAAATCGGCCGACGAGGAGCGGGTGGCGGATGGGCCGGTAGTAGCGAGGAAGCGGAGTAATGTCCGCGGAGCGAAGCGACCCTACTGCAGAGGATGCCGACGTCAAGATGGGAGGCAGGGGCGAGATGATAAAGGCGCCCATTGATCTGCAAGACCTGAGGCGAAGGCTGTACATCAAAGCGAAGACCGAACCGTCATGGCGGTTCTGGGGGATCTACGTTCATATCTGCAAAATGGAAACGCTGCACGAGGCCTTTACGCTGGCGAAAGCCAACAACGGCGCCCCGGGTATTGACGGGGTGACGTTCGAGGCGATCGAGGCGCAAGGCACGGAGCGCTTTCTCGAACAGATACGGAACGAACTAGTCCAGCGCACCTATGTGCCATTACCAGCACGGCGACGCGAGATTCCCAAGGACGGGGGCAAGGTCCGCGTGCTGTCGATTCCCGCAATCCGGGATCGGGTGGTTCAGGGGGCGCTCAAGCTGATCTTGGAGCCGATCTTCGAGGCTGACTTTCAACCGGGATCGTATGGATACCGTCCGAAGCGAACAGCGCATGAGGCGATCAGCCAGGTGGCACAAGGTATCGTACGGCAGAAGACGCGCATCATTGACATCGACCTGAAGGGCTATTTCGACAACGTGCGGCAAGACCTGCTGCTCGCGAAAGTGGCTCAGCGGGTAAACGATGACCAAGTGATGCACCTCCTGAAGTTGATACTGCGAGCCAACGGCAAGCGAGGCGTTCCGCAAGGCGGTGTGATTTCACCCGTTCTCAGTAACCTCTACCTCAATGAGGTGGACAGGATGCTGGAGCGGGCCAAAGAGCACACCCGCCGAGGGACGTACACCGGCATCGAGTACGCGCGATACGCGGACGATCTGGTGGTGCTGATCGGGGCTGACAAGTCTCATGACTGGCTGCTGGCGGCGATCGCAAGACGATTACGGGAGGAGTTCGCCAAACTCAAAGTCGAAATCAACGAAGAGAAGAGCCGAATCGTAGACCTCGGCCGGGGTGAGAGCTTCGGCTTCCTGGGGTTCGATTTTCGCCGTATCCGCTCACGTCGAGGGGTATGGCGCGCGCAGTACACGCCGAAGCTCAAGAAGCGCACGGCGCTGCTGCGTCAGCTCAAGATGATCTTCCATCGCTTTCGCTCTCAACCGCTGAATCGGGTGGTGGAACTCATCAACCCGATCCTACGCGGCTGGGTGGCGTATTTCGCGGTGGGACACTCGGGCCGGTGCTTCGACTTCGTGAAAGACTGGGTGGAGATGAGAGCACTGAGACACTTACGGCGAGCCCGGGGCCGGCGTGGCTTCGGCTGGGACAGGCGGAGTAGACGCATGCTGTACGACACCGTGGGCCTGTTCAAGGGCTACCGCGTGCGATATCGCATGGGTTGAAAGTGCTGCCAGCATGATAGGTCACATAACCTTTGAAGTGAACCCTGCAGGAAAGCGTAGTGCGGGAAATCCGCTCGCTACGTTTGATGTGGCGGGGACTGGAAACGTGGAACGGTTGAGATATGGTGGCACTCGCAGACGAAAGGGCGAGCAACAGAGAACACAAACTTCAACCTACCCCGGCGCGCCAGGCCTCGACCCTACTGCCCAGGAGAGCGCGCCGAACACGAAGCGCTCTACGGATTCGTAAAGGCAAATCAGGCCACCCACCGGGTACGGGTCATGTGCCGACTGCTCGGAGTCTCTGCGAGCGGTTATTACGCTTGGCGTCATCGACCGACCTGCCAGCGCGCCCTGCAGGACGTGTGGCTGACCGCTCAGATTCATGCCATCCACCGCTTCTCGCAAGAGAGCTACGGAGTTCCACGCATCCACGCGCAGCTCGCTCTGGAGCACCGCATTCACATCGGTCGCAAGCGCGTTGCGCGGCTGATGCGCGCGGCGGGATTGCGCGGCATCTCTCGCCGGCGCTTCGTGCGCACCACGACGCCAGAAAAGCACGTCGTTTTGCCTCCTGATCTGGTCGAGCGGAACTTTCACATCCTCGAGCTCGATCGGCTCTGGGTGGCCGACATCACCTACATTCCCACATGGATGGGCTTTATGTACCTGGCGATGGTGCTGGACGCGTGCTCGAGGAAGGTGGTCGGCTGGGCGATGGAAAATCATCTGCGCACCGAGCTCGTAGTTGCCGCGATCAACATGGCGCTCGCGCAGCGGCACCCACAGGGGGTCATCCATCACTCGGACCGCGGGTGTCAATACACCAGTTTCGTCTTCGGCAAACGGTGTCTGGAAATGGGCGTGATCCCTTCGGTCGGTTCGGTAGGCGATGCGTACGATAATGCGATGGCCGAGAGCTTCTTCGCCTCCCTTGAGTGCGAGCTGTTGGATAGACGGTGCTTTCACACGCAGGCGGAGGCGAAGCTTGCCGTCTTCGAGTGGATCGAAGGTTGGTACAACACCCGCAGGCGGCACTCCTCGCTGGGCTATCTTTCGCCCGTGCAATTCGAACGCGACCTGCGTGCCGGACGCATCAGCGCAGCGGAGCTTCTGCCGCGAAGCGCGGCAGACCGCACTGCTGTCAAATCCGTTATAATCACGAAGGAGAGACCTCACAAGAACGCCACACTACGTCAATGAGAGAGCTTCTACCCGTCCACTAAAGCGGGGCAGGTCCAGACCCTGACACGCGGGAAGGTGCTGGAATACTTCGCGCAGGTACCGCCTTGCCTGATTGGGATGGAGGCCTGTGCTGGTGCCCACTACTGGGCGCGCGAGCTCACCAAGCTCGGGCACACGGTCAGGCTGATGGCGGCGCAGTTTGTGATCCCGTACCGCAAGCACGGCAAGAACGATGCGAATGATGCCGAGGCGATCTGCGAGGCGGTGGGGCGGCCGAACATGCACTTTGTGGCGGTGAAGACCGAGGAGCAGCAAGCGGTGCTGATGGTGCATCGTGCGCGTAGCCTCGTGGTGGCCAATCGCACCGGGCTGGTCAATCAGATCCGCGGATTGATCGGGGAGTTCGGCCTGGTGGTGCCCAAGGGCGTGGCGAAGCTCCGTGGGCAGCTGCCATCGATTCTCGAGGATGCCGAGAACGCTCTGCCGGCGCTTGGGCGCGAGACGCTGGCCGGCTTGCTCGAGCAGTTTCGCGAGCTCGATCAGCACATCCACCGGTATGACGTGAAAATCCGCGAGCTTGCCCAGCAGAGCGATTCGGCGCGGCGACTGATGCAGATCGAGGCGATCGGACCTCAGACCGCCACGGCGCTGGTGGCGAGCATGGGCGATCCGCACGTGTTCAAGAGCGCGCGCAACTACGCAGCCTCCTTGGGATTGATCCCACGACAGAACTCCAGCGGCGGCACGACTCGCCTGGGTCCGATCACCAAGCGCGGCGACCGGTACCTGCGGACGCTCCTCGTACACGGAGCACGCGCCTATATCAGGGTCGTCGACAAGAAGACGGACGGGAAGAGTATCTGGGTGCGGCGCGTGAAGGAGCGTCGGCACGTCAACGTCGCCGCCGTGGCGCTGGCGGCCAAACACGCCCGCATCGCTTGGGCGATGCTGGCGAAGGGCACAGAATATCGATCCGTGCAACCCGAGGAGGCCGCGGCCTGACGTAGGCCCAGGCTCCAGGATCGTTCACGGGTCGAGTTGATCGAGGAGATATTACCCACCAGGATTGCCAGAGCGTTGAAGCTGATGGAAGCAGGTCAGACCGCCGCGGGAAGAGCCTGATAGTCTGGACGGTGGCTCCGACACCGAGGAACTAACGAGGCTCCTGCGAGCGAATGTCATCAGGGCCCGCGTCGACGGACGCATCAGAGGCCGGATATATTTGGCGCAGTCCGATCCTGATCCCAAAAGCAGAGACGACCTTGCAACGCAGGGGGAGTCCATATATCAGATTA
>JAJYLP010000062.1 GCA_021787615.1 Pseudomonadota bacterium | reverse complement strand
CCGGGGAACGTGTATGCGTCCGCCAATCGGCGACGTGTGGGTGATTTGACCATCCGCGCATCATGCCAAATTTCCGCCCTTCCACAACGTCGCCTAAACCCTATGAAAATAGATCCCGCGCCGTGATTAGGTCACCAATTTCACCCACACGAAACCACGAAGACCCAACAATAATAACCCGGCACCTGCGTTCCATTTTCGCCACGGCCTGAACCCACGAGAAAAGTCACTCGTCGCCCGTGCCAAGCGCATCGGGCTACCGAAACGAGTCACGCCCGGAAGCCGTGCACGGCCCGCGTGGCTTCGACACTTGAATCCCTATGATGCGGTGTATTTCCCGCTTAGGCTCGACGGCAGGCTGTACGTAGGTGCGGCTGATCAAAGGCCGTACCAGTGGCCAGGGACGTTCTTCTTTGTCTTCGGCGCTCCGAGTGCGCGTACTCAGCAGCTGGTTCCGCTGGCTGCATATACGGTGCACCGGACGGCTAGCGGGATCAAATCTATCCAAGCGCGCAATGAGAGCAGCTCTTGGTCCGACGGCGACTGACTTCGTCTTTCTGTGAGATGAATGTCGCAAATGACCCCGGGGCTATCTACGAAGCTGGTGTGCGCGCACCGGGTTTCGACGTCGTTGCGTACCCTGTGCTTGTCTTGGGTATGGTGACCGCGGAATAGGTCGCTCTAATGCGGCCGTTTGTGACCGTTAGCAATGGGTCGACTCCGGCCTGTCGACGAATTAGGTAATGGCATGCGAGGAAATCCAGAAATTGAGAGCCGAGGTGGGTTCGGTGGAGTCGTCCCGACTGTCCGCGGACGCCATTACGTCTCGGAATGTGGCGACGGAATAGGGTGGTAGTGCGAGATGAATTGCACTCGCGCCATTGATCAGAGCGAGCGCCGGGCTTACGGGGGCCAGCTGAAGCGTACGCCTGACAATCGGTAGCGGGGGCGGGATTCGCTAAGATCCGCAGGCGGCGTCCACTACTGCGAGCGGCGTAACGGATTGTTTTGTAAGGGGCGAGATCCCAGCGCCCTTGAGTACCATGATGGCTTGGAGCCAAAGCGTAGTCGGAGCAGCCGCTACAGATAGACATCGTTCATCGCCAATCCGGGGGATATCTTCAGTTTGCGGCCAATCGCGAACAGCGTGCTCCGGGAGCAACAGGTATTTGCATATTGAAGTCAACGCTGGCATTATGAAGGCATGAGTGTGCAGATTACCATCCGAGACGTGCCCGAGAAGGTGCGGCACGAGCTTGCCGCGCGAGCTGCTGCACAGGGCAGATCGATGCAGGAGTATCTGCGAATAGCGCTGGAGCGATTGGCTACCCGGCCGACGGCGGACGCCTGGCTGAAGCAGGTGCAGCGACGCAAGCGTGCGAGCGGAACCAAGGTCACTGCCGAACAGATTCTGAGCAGTCGCGACGCTGATCGACGGTGAGCCTCGTCGTTGATTCGTCGGTCATCGTGGCCGCCCTAATCGATACCGGGCCTGACGGCGTCTGGGCGGAAGCGGTGATCGACGATCAAGTGCTCTATGCGCCGGAGCTCGTGCGCGTAGAAGTCACAAATGTCCTCCGCCGTCTGGAACTTGCTAAGCAGATCACCACGGCTGAGGCAAATGGAGCACAGGAAGATCTGACTCAACTAGAAATAGAGCAGTTTCCATTTGAGCCGTTTTCGGGCCGTATCTGGGGGCTGCGCCATACGGTTACGAGCTACGACGCGTGGTATGTCGCTGTCGCTGAGGAACTCGAATACCCGCTCGCTACCCTGGACCGACGCCTGGTGAAGACCATCGGCCCGAAGTGCAGGTTCCTGACGCCAGACTCTCAATGAGTCGCCCGCCGCAGATCGATCGGCGGAAAGCGGCCCAAACCGGGCATCGGTGACACTCAACTGACTCACGTAAAGCGGTCATTCAAGGACGGCCGCAAGCTGAGGCTCGGCGACCATGTCCGACAAGCTGCTGGGAACATTTTTCAAATTGCAGGCCACAAGCAACGGCGCTGTGAGGCGATTAGGCAGCATGGCCCTGCTATTACGTATTACGTATATCGCAGTCTGTGCGTGGGCCTTGCGCTATCGGTGACGAGCCTCTTGCAGATTGGCTCGCTTCGAATAAATGGCGAGACCCTTACTTGGCAGCAGGTAAGGGCAGCGTCCCGACGCTCGACTCTCAATGAGTCGTCCACCGCAGGTCATTCGGCGGAAGGCGGCCAGGAGCTGCCATCGATAAGTCGAACTGGATTTCCGCAAAGCGGTCGCTCAAGCTAGCTGGACTGTGTTCTAACCGATCTCCAGAAGTGCCGCGCAGTCTGATTAGTGGATAGTCAACGCTTGCTTCTTCGATCTGCCGTTCCCGACGACTCCCTGGCCGTCGCGCAGGTTCATGTCCGGTCTTGGCAGGTGGCGTACCGGGGGCTTTTGCCGGATGAGTACCTTGACCAACTGCAACCGGAGAGTCGCGCGATGCACTACGATTTTGGCGGGCCAGACCCGAGCAAACCCGCAACAATCGTAGCCGTGGAAGGCGGTGTCATTGTGGGATTTGCCACTTTGGCTCCAGCCAGAGACATGGATGTTCGAGGCGATGGCGAACTCTGCGCGCTCTACGTCGACCCCGAACGCTGGGGGCGACAAATTGGTCGCGCGTTGATTGAACAGGCGCGGTTCAGGCTAAGCAATCTCGGATTCCGCCACGCCGTTTTATGGGTCGTGACAGGCAATTTACGTGCTGAACGTTTTTATCGTCGCGATGGTTGGGACCATGATGGAATGACGCGAACAGATTCGGTATGGGGTTTGTTCGTTGACGAGATCCGCTTTCGCCGACCGCTCGGAAAGTAACTGTCCCTCCACTGGTCTCTGAACCACAGCCGGGAAGCTGACGCTCGAGAATGGCGAGATTGGGTCGACGCCGGCCTGTCGGTGCGTCAGGTAGTGAAGTGAGAGGGAGTCAAGAATTCGAGAGGGGATGCGGGCTCGGCGGAGTGGTTCCCACCGCCCAGGGACGAAAATCGCTACGCATCAGAACGCGGCTACGAAGTGGACTGATGGAGCGAGATGAATTTGCACTCGGGCCATGGATGCGGCTAAGCGCCGGGCTTACGGGGAGCAGCTGAAGCGTAAGCCTGAGAATTGGTAGCGGGGGCAGGATTTGAACCTGCGACCTTCGGGTTATGAGCCCGACGAGCTGCCAGACTGCTCCACCCCGCACCAGGAGGGGGCGCATTGTACGGACCGTTGATCGATCCAGCAAGGCTTTTCGGCGCAGGCTGCGTGGTGGCGAACTAGGTGCGATCAGGCGCGATCGTGCGGGCATCCACGCATGCCGCATTCAATCCACTGAATCCCGTAATTTCGCGGCCAAGACTGCGGCAGCGGTGTGATCGATCAGGTTCGTCGGCCAGCCAATCCCGAGACCCCCGGCGCCGTTGGGCTTGGGGATGATGTGGAAATGCACGTGGTCGATCGCCTGATGGGCGCCTGCGCCATTGTTCTGAAGGACGTTGTACTCCTTGCTGCCGGTCACCGAGATCACCGCGCGGCAGATGCGAGGCAGCACGCGCCCCAGAGCGGCGGCCGACTCCTCGGAGAGCGCATCGAGGGTGGCGGCCGGCTCCTTCGGGACCACCAGCGTGTGACCGGTGCTGAGCGGATTAATGTCGAGAAACGCCAGCACGCGCTCGTCCTCGTACACCTTGTGGCAGGGAATCTCGCCCCGGATGATTTTGCTGAAGATGGTCTCGGGCATGCGGGTCTCGAGTCGGTAGTGGATTGCCGCTATTGTCGCTCAAGCCGGCCAAGAATTGGCGCGCGAAGGTCTTAAGGCGGCGGTGAGGCCGGTCAGCGCGCCTACGCACCTGCCGCAACAGCGTACGGTCACAGGGACACCGGCACTGAAAGCCGAAGCCTCAGCGCCGCGATCTTGGCGCGCAAGCTCGGTGCAGCCGCTGCAGTTCCACGGTGGGACCGCTTGCGGCTGGGTGCGCAACGCAGCGTGCATCGACCACAAGATCGGCATCGATGAGCTGATTAAGCGCGTGACGCCGATTGAGCGCATCAACGAGGCGTTCGACCTGATGCACCGCCACGAGTCGGGCCGCTTGGCGGTGGTCTGAAGACGTTGCGGGACCGCGTGCACCGGGCGACCCGTGGCCCCCCCGGTGCACGCAGCGCGGTGCTCCTACTCCAGCGCGACGTCCATGCGTTGCGTGTAGAAGGTGTTCGTGGTGCTGTCGTAGGTGCCGATCGCAACCAGCTTGAACACCTTGCTGGAGCCATTTACCGTGCTCGACAGTCCGGTGACGAAGCTCGAGGGGCTGTCGTACACCTGGATACCGTTCGTGGCATTGCCGATCGCGTACTCGGAGTTGCCGCTGCAGGTGCCGCTGGCGCAACCGGCGATAATGGTCGGACTGCTCGAGAGGCTCGAGAGCTGCGTGGTCTGCGGCCCGGTTCGCATGATGGCCGATGTGATGCTGGTATTGCCCAGATTCACCACGATGCCGGAGCTGCCGGCGCTGCTGAACGGCGCGGTCGTGCCGGTGGTCCACTCCACGATGAGCGTGGAGGGACCGTTGGTCATGTTCGTGACCGTCGCGGCGTTGAAGTCCGGCGGAGCTGAGCCGAACGGCGCCGCGAATCCGTTGGCCTCGAGCAAGGCGCCCGCGCTGAGTGTGCTCGCGTCGAATGACCCTGTGTTCAACGCATAACTCGACGGGTTGGCGTCACCGCCGCTCGCGACACCCGTTCCAGCGAAGTTGAAGACACTCGGGGCGTAATTGCCGATCTCGAGCACGTTCACGGTCGCGCTGCCCATCGCGCCGTTGACGAGCGTCCCCCATACATCCGTCGGCTGCATGCGGATCTGGCCGGGGTCCGCACTGAAGCCGGTGAGGACATGGGAACTGTTTAGAGTGCCGACGCCAAGCGCGGTGATCTGCTGGCCGACGGACACCGACTGCGCGCTCAGGCCGCTGGCGGTGACGCCGTCTTCGCTCACCATCGTGCCGGAACCCAGGGTGACCGTCGCGGTCGGGTAGTACGTGAACGAGGCATTGCTGAAGCAGGGGCCTTCCTGACAGACGTACTCCGCGCCATGCAGCGTCAGCGTGTTGCCACTGCGGGCCGTGACGATACCGTGAAGCGCTTCATTGCCCGGGCTGATGACAGTGGTGCCCGCATATACCGCGGTCGCGTTCAGCGTCGGGGTAATCGTCGAGAGGTTGCCCAGCGTGCCGTACGCGGTGACCGTGATGCCTGGGTTGAGTTTGCCCAGAGCCGTCAGTCCTGCCGTGCCCGTATAGGTCGTGCCGTTGATGTTGAAATAGGTGCTCGAGGTGGCAGCGACTGTCAATGCGCCCACGTCACCGTCGGCGTAGTACGTATCATCGAACGGACGGAGATTTTCCGTGAAATTCCCCGCGCTCGGACTCGAGATGACGATCTGGCCGCGTGCGCGCAGTGGATTGTTCTCGTAGGGCTGAACGGTCGCCACGATGAACGGTTTGACCGTCACCGTGTTGGTGCTGGCGTTGATCGAGTTCGATGCGGCGAGGTCGATGTCGATGGCGAACGGGGTCGATTGGTTCAGGCTCACCACCAGCGGATGGTTCGGGGCGAACTTCACCGCCTCGTTGACGACCCCCGGGTTCGCACCGGCGCTGTTCACCACCTTGGCGGCGCTCGTTTGGCCCTTCAGATAGACGATCGGCGAGGAGAAATCCAGGCTGATCGTCATGCTCTTGTACGTGCCTTGCGGAATGCCCGTCGCATTGAACAGTTCGGTGAGATTGGTTCGGCGCGTCAGATCGACCTGCTGGTCCGTCGCCTGGGCGTAGACGACGTAGCCGTCGCTGCGCGTCAGGGTGATGGTGTACAGGCCCACCGAATAGGCGCTGAAATCGCCTGCGGCCTCGGCGGTGAGCATGAGCACCGGCGTGCCGTTGTACACTCTGGTGGTGGCGCTGCAGCCCCCGAGAGCAATTGCCAGTGCCGCAGCTACGGCGCAGATCGAGGTGCGCAGGGTGCCTGAGGCGCCCGGGACTGCGCGAGCGCAATCAAATCTCATCAAATTCCCCCTTCGCTCGGGACGGCTGTCGCGGGTCGGTTCGGGATGAACGACCGTAAAACCCCTAGTGTATCGTCTTTGAGCGGGCCGCGTCGCCGGGGTTCCGGTCGCGCCCGGGTCGGCCGGTGGACGGCTAGGGGTCCTAGCGGTCCTGCGAGAGCACCCCGACGGGGGCACTGGTGCTGCCGAACATGAACATGCTGTACACGTTGCCCGAGCCGAGCGTCACGGTGGTCTGTGAGTAGAGTGTCTGCGACGTCGCGTAATCGCTCACGGTCACGGTCCCGGTGGTGGTGGCGATCACCTGCGTATTGTAGGGAGAGGTGCCGCTCGCGGCGCCGCTCGGCAGATCGCTGCCGAGCGGCACATTCGTCGCCACCGGCATGAAATTCACCGAGAGCGAGATCGGATCGCCGCTGCCGGACATGGCATTGACCAGCCGGACGTTCGAGTCGCCGCTGAGCGCAGGAATATTGCTGTCCGCGAGCCAGCTCTCCTGCACGTTACCGGGCGTGCCGTAGACGAGGAAGGTGTAGTCCTGGCCGGCCGTCAGGGTCTGGTTCGGGACGGTGACAGCGGTGCCGTTCACCGCCAGGGTCACCGCCTGGTCGCCGGCCGGAACGAGCTGGTAGGTCCCGATGGCCGCCGCTGGAGCGGCGCTCACCAAGTTCGTGCCGCCGACCGCAGCGGTGACGTTGTTCGCGCCGCTCACGCCGATCGTCGCGCGCACGCGCGCGTCCGGATTGGTGTAAGGGGTTGGCGAGCCCTTCTGCGGCAGGGCCATCACGTTGACGAGGTATCCGCCCGGGGCCTCGGTGATGATCAGCGAGAGGATCTGCTGGTTGGCGAGCTTCAGGCTCGGCAGCTCGAAGCGCAGGTCGGTGTTCTTGCCCGCCCCGGTGATGCGCAGCTCGTAGGTGCCCTGCGGGATGGCGCTGAAACCGGCGCTCTTGCCGCCGGCGACGGCGCTGAAGTTCGGCGAGGCGTTGCTCAGCGGCACGCCGGGGGTGGTGAGGTACACATCGAGGCTGCCGGCGTCCGGATCGGCATTGAGGACCTCGACAGAGGCGTAGCCGCCGTTTGGGGCGCCCTGCTGCTCATTGATTTCCATGACCCCGAACGAGCCGCTGTCGCCGTAGGCGACATAGGTGCGCCGCTCGCTGTTGGAGAAGGTCTCGGCGCGGCTCGAGAGCGCGTTTGCGGCCCCGACGCCATGGCTGGTGAAATAGACCGTGTAGGCCGCCGGGGCGATCCGGGCGTAACCGCTCACCGCACCCGAGGCGACGTCGCTCAGCTGCGGGGTGCCGGCCGTGCCGCTCTCCTCGAAATACACGTCCAGGGCCGCGTAGCCGGCGCTGGCATTGAGCAGCCGGATCTGCGCATCGCCGCTGTTGCCGCAGCCGGACAGCATCAGGGCGAGCAGTACCGGGGCAAGAGCCGCGCCGCGCCGAAGGTTGGACATGCGATCGACTCCTTGAGGAGGGCCCGCGCCGTGCGCGGCACCCGTCGCTGCGTACGGCCGAGTTCAAGGATATCGGAACGCGCGGGCGATTGCCGCTGGCACGGCATGGAGGGGCGCCGCGCCGCTCAGAGGCCTTCCGGCTGCCCGTCGATCCAGCTCGCCCGCACGTTCAGCCGCTCATCCGTCAGCACCAGATTGGCGCGGTAGCCGGGCTCGATACGGCCGAGCTCGCGGGCGAGCCCGAGGAACTCGGCCGGATAGAGGCTCGCCATGTGCACGGCCTCGTGCAGTGGCAGGCCGAGCAGCTCGATCGCATTGCGCACGCAGCTGGCCAGATCGATATTCGAGCCGGCGAGGCGCCCCTCCTCGTCGTAGCAGACCCCGCCGCTGACGCTGATGCGCCGGCCCTGCAGCTTGAATTCGCGAATATCGGTGCCGAGGGCGGGCATCGCGTCGGTCACCAGCATGAAGCGCTCGTGTGGCTTGCAGCGCAGCGCTAGGCGCAGCACGGCCGGGGCGATGTGCTCGCCGTCGACGATGATGCCGCACCAGCTGGTGGGATCCTCGAGCGCTGCGCCGACCACGCCAGGCTCGCGGGGGGTCAGCTGCGACATGGCGTTGAACAGGTGGGTGAAGCCGCGCAGCCCGTTGCGCAGCGCCTCGGTCACCTCCGCGTAGGTGGCGTTGGTATGGCCGGCCGAGACGATCACCCCGGCGTCGGTCAGCCGTCGGATGATGTGTGGGGTGGTCACCTCCGGGGCCAGCGTCACCACGGTGCGGCCGGGTCCCAGCGAGGTGATCAGTCCCACCGCGCCGTCGTCGAGCTCGCGCAGCTTCGCCGGATCGTGCACGCCCTTGCGCTCGATGCTGAGGAAGGGCCCTTCGATGTGGATGCCGAGCACCCCGGGCACGCCCGCGGCCATCGCCGCGCGCGTCGCGCCTATGGCCTGCGCGACGACCTCGAGGTCGGTGCTGATCAGGGTAGGCAGAAAGCCTGTCGTACCGAAGCGGCGGTGTGCGCGGCCGATCTGGCGGATTGACTCGATGGTGGGGGCGTCGTTGAACAGTACGCCGCCGCCGCCGTTGACCTGCGAGTCGATGAACCCGGGCAGCAGCAGCCCTCCGCCGAGGTCGAGACGCTCGATGCCCCGCCCGCGCGCCTCGGCGGCCGGCACGATGTCCTCGATGAGCCCCTGGTCGATGAGCACGCTGTGGCCGTCGAGGAGGCTCGTGCCGCGCAGCACCCGCGCGTTGATCAATGCGGTGGGCATCAGACCGTCTCGGTGACTTTGCGCAGGTGAGGGGGATGGTCCGGGTCGAGCCCGCGCGCGAGCGAGAGGGCGTTCGCCAGGCGATAGAACGTCTGAATCAGCAGCATCGGCTCGATCGGCGGATGCGCCGGCTCAGCCGGCAGCTGCAGGGCCTGCGGGCAGCGCGAGCCGGCGATCATCACGTTCGCGCGCCGCGCGGTGAGCGCGACCGCGAGCATCTCGATGCTCGCGCCGGCCTCGTCGCTCTGCGTGAAGATGAGCACGGGAAAGCCCGCCGTCACCAGGGACATTGGCCCGTGGAGCAGCTCTGCGGCGCTGACCGCCTCGGCGCGCAGCCCGCAGGTTTCCTTCAGCTTCAGCGCCACGTCCTGCGTGACGCCGAGTCTGAGACCGCGCCCGACCACACAAAGATCGATCGCGGCGACGAGCGGCTCGAGCGCTGCGCCCCAATCGAGGCTCCAGGCGCGCTCGAGCTGCCTGGGCGCCTTGCGCAGCGCCTCGGACATCGCACGGTCGCCGCTCCAGCAGGCCACCAGATGGATGATGGCCGCGAGCGATGCGATGAAGGATTTGGTGGGCGCGACGCTGGTCTCCACGCTCGCGCTGAGCGGCACCAGCTCATCGGCGAGCCCCTCGAGCGGGGAGTGCTCGGCGTTGACCAGCGCCACGATCCGCGCGCCGGCTTCCCGGGCTTTGCGCACCGCGGCGAGCAGGTCCGGGCTGGCGCCCGATTGGGAGATCGCCAGGCACAGCGCCCCGGCGAGATTCGGGCGCGCATCGTAGAGCGAGCTCACCGAGGGCGCCGCGGAACCGGTTGGCACGGCGAGGCGGGTCTCGATCCGATATTTCGCGACGGTCGCGGCGTGATCGGAGCTGCCACGCGCGCAGGTGACCACCACCCGCCCGGGCGAGCGCGCGCAGCCGCTCGGCGAGGCTCTCCATGCGCTCGGCGTTGCTGAAGAGCTGAGCGCGTGCGGCCTGGGCGGCCTCGCTGTGCATGCGGGTGGCCGATTCGGGCAGGCGCGCGCTCATACGTCGCTCAGCTCCGCCACGAAGTCGTAGACGTCGCAACGGAAATACGACTGGGTGAACAACACGGCCCGCCCGTCCTTCAGGCGCCCCACGCGCTCGACCAGCAGCGCCGCGTCGCGCTCGCGGATCTGCTGCAGCTTGGCCTGCTCGGCGGTGTACAGCACCGCACGCAGCCGCTGCAGCGCGCGCACCGGCCGGTTGCCGGGGCGCTCGAGCGCCTCATGCAGCGAGGATTCCACCGCATCGAGCCAGGGCATGCAGGCGGCGAGCACGGTCGCGTACCGGATCGACATCGGCGCATCGTCGGCGTAACGGACGCGATGGAAGCGGTATACGGGGGTGCCCGGACTGGAGTGCAGCGTGAGCGCCTCCTCGAGCGTAACGCTGCCCTCGGACTTGCGCAGCCAGACGCGCCGCGGCGCGCGGCCCTCGCCGGCCTGCTCGCGTCCATCGCGCTCACCTCATTTCTCACCGGAGTGATCGAGCCGGTGGAGTTCACGTTCATGTTTCTCGCTCCGGGCCTGTACCTGGTGCGCGCGCTGCTCACGGGGCTGGCCTTCATCATCACCAATGCGCTTGACGTGCGGCTCGGGTTGGGCTTCTCGGCGGGGCTGTTCGATTGCATCCTCAATTACAAGTATGCCAGCCATCGTTTGCGGCTGCTGCCGATCGGGGCGGCGTACTTCGCCCTGTATTACGAGATCTTCCGCATTGCCATCGCCAAGCTCGACCTGAAGACACCGGGCCGGGAAGCGGAAGGGCAACCGCTCGCGGCCAAAGCACCGCTGCGCCCGCCGGTGAGCGGGCACTCGCCTACATTGCGGCGCTGGCGGTCGTGATCCGACCGGTGGCCGAGCAGATCGCAGGAGAGATGCGCGACGCGCTCGAGCACATGCCGCGCGGTGCTGCAGCCCCAGCGAGCGCGGCAAGCGCACCAAAGGGTGAGGGCCCGCCGGCTGCGGCTGCGCCGGTTTCCACCCGCGCGTGCTGATTGACGGGCTGCTCGCGGCGATCGATGGCCCGCAGAACCTGCGTGAGGTTGATCCGGCATCATCGCGGCTGCGCATTGCCGTTGCCGGCTCGAGCGAGGTTGACACCTGGGCACTGCAGCGCTTGGGCCTGCGCGGCAGCGCGCTTGTCGCCCCCAATTGCCTTCACGTCATCGTCGGGCCTGCGGAATCGGCGACCTGCACGGCGCTTCGCGAGCTCCTCGCGCCAGCGGCAGCGAACTGACTTTGATGGTACGGCGTCGTGACCCGTTGCCGGGATGAGCAACTCGGTGCAATGACGCGGCATGCGGTGACCTGCATTCCGACGCCTCCCAAGACGTAACTTCCCTCACGCCAGAAATCTGTCCGCCCGCAATACGAGTACGGGACGGCATCCACGATGCTGTTGCGGACGCACATCATGCTCACTGTGCGGTGATTCAAGACCCAACGGTACGAAACGAAAAGGTTGCCGCGCCGATTGGTTTGAGTACTATAGTCTACAGTCGAACGTATTGATGCTGCCGATGTAGCAGGAAACCAACACGCATGCGAATGCAGACTCAATTCCGTATTCGATGGTGCATGGGGTTCGGGATTGCCGTTGGCAACGTCGGTGGGGGGTGGGGAATCGTGCTAGAGATCAAACTCGGCTCCGGACCCGGACGGGGCGTATTTCCCCTTCCTATCTTTCGGACGTTTCTCCTCTGCGCGGTTCAATCGTGAATGTGCGAAGCGTAGATGCGCCGCTTCGCGCACCTGGAGCAGGCGACGGTCAGATAGACGTCGGTTGTCCCGCGGATCGCAAACGGCGCGCCCAGGCACTGGCGGAGGTTGCGCGCGAGCACCATGCGCCCTTGCTCCGCTTCTTGACTCAGCGTACTGGGTCGGTCGAGGACGCCAAGGAAATCGCTCAGGATGCCTATGTTAAAGTGCTCGCCGTCAAACATGAGGATTCGATTGCGTCGCTGGCCAACTATCTTTGGCGCAGCGCGCTCAATCTCATGACGGATCATGGGCGGCGGCGCCTAGTCCGGGAGCGGTTTGCCCAGGTCGTGCAGGCCGAGGCGGAGCAGGTGGCGCCCTCGACTGAGACGGTGGTCGATGCGCGCCAGCGCTTGGAGCTGATCGAGCGGGCGGTCGCGCAGCTGCCGCCGCGGTGTATGGATGCATTCCTTCTGCGGGTCGTGCAGGGCCGGCCGTTTGATGAGGTGGGTCGGGTGATGGGAATCAGCGGCAGAATGGCCAAGATCTACGTGGCGCGGGCGCTGGCGTCCCTGCATGCCACATTGGAGGATGCCGATTCGCAGGGCGACGAGCCGTGAGTGACTCGCGCCCCGCCGTCGAGGAGGACGAGCACCGCTGGATCGAGGCCGTGGAATGGCACGCTGTGCGCTGCAGCGGAACGGGCCTTACACCGGCACAGCACACGGCCTGGCGGCTTTGGTGGGCGGACCCCGATAACCGGCGGGTTTATGAGGCTTGCGCAAGACTGCACGTCCACGCGCAGCTGCTGGAATCCGGCGGCCCGCTCGCGGGGATGACAAGCGCACGGCACAGCGACAGGCTCGCCGGCGGGCGAGGGCGAGCGCCGCGCCGCACTCTCATCGGCGCTGCGGTGCTGGCTGTGGTGATCGGGTGGGTCATGCTCGCCGGTCTGCCGGCGTGGCGTGCGCGCGCTCCCCGTCATCAGCAGGCCGAGCCAGCCACGGCGGGCACGGTATACCGAACACACTCGGGACAGATGCGGCGCATCGTATTGAGCGATGGATCCACAGTGATCCTTGGCGCCGAAACCGCCCTGAGGGTGTCACTGACAGCGCAACGACGTGCGGTCAGTCTCGAGCGCGGAGAAGCGTGGTTCCGTGTCGTCCACCGCCGCCACTGGCCCTTCGTCGTCGCTGCAGGAGGCGGCACGATCACGGACCTCGGCACAGCGTTCGTCGTTGACCGGGAATCGGGCCGTGTCGAGGTTACCGTCACGCAGGGCCGGGTGGAAGTTGCGCTCGCGAAGTCGAGCGCTGCACCGCAATGGAAGCGCTTGGAGCTGGTTCCGATACGGCTGCACCGCGGCGAACGCTTCAGCTACGGTCGCGATGCGGACAGGGTTGTCAGAGCCGTCAGTCCGCGCATCGCGCTGGCATGGACCAGAGGTGAATTGGCATTCGCGGACGAGCGTCTGCGTGACGTTGTTGCGAATATCGACCGGTATGCGCAGCGTCCTATTGAAGTTTCGCCCGCGGCCGGAAGATTGCGTTTGACTACACTCGTGATGAGTCAGCGCATATCCGCGTGGCTGAGCGGATTGAGCCGAGTATTGCCGGTCACAGTCAAGCACGGCAACGCCGCGATATGCATCCAGCTGCGCGCGCCTCAGGCAACGCGCCGCAATAACAGGTGCCGTGGACGCTGAAGAACACGTCGCCGACAACGTCCGTGCGAACTTTGCTGTTCAAGTGATGGCGCGTTAGAAACACGGCCTTTCGATTCCCTTCCTGTTTCTCCACCCGTCTCTACCCCCAAAGACATCAACGAGCCGAGGGGGCTTCATCGTGCGTGATCATGCAAGACCGAATGTTGTTCGGGCGCGTCGGGCGGGCGCGCTGCTGCACAGAATCGTCGTCGCGAGTCTCGGGGCGCTGCCGTTGCTGTTGGCCGTCTCCGCCCACGCGGATGTTCTCGATCGCGTCAGGAGTTTTCAGATCAAGCCGGAGTTGCTCCGTCAGGCGCTGCTGGACTTCGCACGGCAGGCACACGTGCAGATCATCTTCCGCCGCATCCCCACGACCGACGCGCAGTCTGTGGGAGTCGCCGGCCGCATTACGGGCCGCGAAGCGGTGAATCGACTTCTACAAGGCACGGGTCTGACGTATTCGTTGACGGACCATACGGTAGACGTCTTTCCGAAGGAAGTCGGCCGGCATCGCTCGGCAGTGGGTCGAGATCGTTCTGGAACGAAATCGAGCTTGAGGTCTGCGGGCAGCAAGCACCGAACTGCAAGCGCGGAGCGTGTGAAGCAGGCGCCGCCGACCCTCGAGCAGGTCATCGTCACGGGGACACACATCAGCGGCGGGCCACCGCCATCCGAGCCGATCATCACCATCACGCGCCGAGAAATTCGGGAATCCGGGTATCAGAGCGTCGAGCAGCTGATGGACGCTCTGCCCGAGAATTTCAATTCGATGGGTTCAGAGCAAAATGGCTTTCAGAGCGAGGTCGACGCCGGGAATTTCGGTTACGGTGCAGCGGTCGATCTGCTCGGTCTTGGCTATGACTCAACTCTCGTTCTCGTCAATGGACACCGCCTCGCGCCCGCCGGTACGAACGGGGCTTTCACAGACATCTCGGTCATACCGCTCAGTGCCGTTAAGCGTGTCGATATAGTGACCGACGGCGCGTCTGCAATCTACGGCGCCGACGCGGTTGGCGGTGTCGTCAATTATGTCCTGCGCAATCGGCAACGTGGTGGTGAAACGTCCGTAGAATACGGATCCGTTACTCGGGGCGGTCTGAAAGACTACCGCGTGTCGCAGTCTTTTGGCATGAACTGGAGATCCGGCCACGCTCTGCTGGCATACGAGTACCACGACGAGACGCCGCTGAACGTACTCGACAGGCCGTTTAGTGTGGCTTCAGCGCCAGGGGACTTGACGCCGGGGTTGACGCAGAACAGCGTGTATCTGAGCGCAAGCGAAGCCGTCACGGGTCGGTGGCGGCTCTATCCGGACGCATTCGTCTCTCACCGTCGCGTCACGGAAGAGGCCGCTTCCGGGACGGCGCCGTTCTACGGACATGCGGACTCCACTCAGTATTCATACGCCCTGGGATCTTCAGTGCGCCTGCCATATAGCTGGACGCTGCATTCGCGCGTGTCATACGGCGGAAATGACACGCATTTCTCGAGCATTGACGGATCGATGACTGGTGACAACAAGTTGGCAACAGCGTCGGTGAATGCAAATGGCTCGCTCTACACGCTGCCTGCTGGCAAAATCAAGGGTGCCGTCGGTCTGCAAGTCCGGTACGAGACTCTCTCTAACCTGTTTACCGGGCTGTACACTGTGACGAACGTCAATAAACATCGTTCTGTTGATTCCGCATTTCTCGAAGGACAGATTCCGGTATTGCCATCATTTCAAAATGGCGTCTCCGAGCCATCACTAACAGTTGATGTCGCGGGGCGCGTCGATCACTATTCGGACTTTGGTACTTCAGTCAATCCAAGGCTCGGCGTCGCTTGGCATCCGCTGCGTGGAGTCAAAATGCGAGGCACGATCAGCTCGTCGTTTAAGGCGCCGAATTTCTACGAGCTTTATGGAGCCCAGTATTCGCTATTGGTAAATTCACCAGAACCGCAGCTTCCTCCGACAAGTAGTGCGGCGCTACTCTATGTCTCCGGGTCCAATCCGAATCTCACGGCTGAGAAGGCGACCGAGTGGACCGCGGGGCTGGATGTAGCCCCGTCAGAGATTCCGGGCTTCTCAACGAGCGTTACGTATTACCACATTCGATTCAAGCAAAGAATTGTCGACCTTAACATTCCATTGTTGGCGGCGCTTGATCAGGGAAATGAGTATTCGGCTTACATTGAGCGCAACCCCACTGCGGCTGAGCTGGAGGGGTGGAGAAACCAATATCCTTACAGCAATCTGACCGTAATTCCAGGGCTGGGGCCGGCGCGGACGCTTTTGGACGCCGTTGCGATAGTTGACGATCGCTTCCAGAACGTCGGGCAGACTCAGAGCAGTGGAATGTTGTCGACTGTTACGTATGACGGCACGTCGCACGGGTTCCGATATAACGTGGGCTTCAATGGAGCCTATATCTTTGACTTCAAGAACATCGACGTGCCCGGAGCGAGTGCATATAGCATCCTGAACACCCTTAACAATCCGGTGAACTTCAAAGCAAGGTTAACTGCGGGAGTTCGGCACGCAGCATGGGGGATCGTAGCGTTTTTGAATTACGTCAATCACTACAGGGATCTGACGACCGGTGCCCCGGTGTCCGTCGCGTCCTGGACGACGCTGAACGTCACGGCGTCGTACCGGCTGTTCAGCGGAATTCGGGATTGGGGAAAGACGCGTCTGCTCCTGTCTTGTGTAAATTGTTTCAATAGAGCGCCGCCGGCGATTCGGTTGATCAGTGATTATCTCGGCTATGACCCGGCGAACGCGAACGCGCTGGGGCGCTTCTTGACCGCAACCGTTTCGGTGCGTTGGTGAACGGGCGGGTCGAGGTTGTTGGCGCCGGGGCGTCGAGCGGCGATATCCGGTGGTCCTGCGCTGGAGGAGTGAGTTCTTCACGGAGCAATGCGATCGACGTCAGTATGGAACCCGGACTGCGAACAGCTGCGGTCCTGGCGATATTCGCAATCGCCACGGGCTTTGGAGGAATTGCGCACGCTGGAGAACGCGCCATCGGCGTCGCGCATGGCGAGGCGAGGATCCTTTCGTATGCAATATCGCCGAACGGAAAGTGCCTGGCAGAGGTTGAGGTCGGTGGAGCGGTCGCCGGTCCGCAAGAACAGATCGTCGTGAGAGAGCTGCAGAGCCGAGCCAGGAAGGGTCGGACAATTCTTGCGGGTAGCGGGATTGGAACGGTCTATTGGGCAAACGACAGGGAAATTCTCTTCACACGATCAAAACAGGGGGGCGAGATTGTCCTGGAAGATGTCGAAACAGGGACGAGGCGGCGGTTGTTCGGCAGTCGGTATGGGCTTTCGATTGCAGCGTTTGATCGGCACCGGGGGCTGTTAGCGTATGAATATTCAGAACCGTGGAAATGGCGCCACAGAGTGTCGGTCCGGGTGACTGACGCGATGACTGTCGAGGAACTCATTGCGCCAGTCTGGGCCAGATGGCCGGGGACCGAAGTGGTGGGGGCCATAAAGGTTGAGGGGCTGCAGTCTCCGCGTGCAGCCCGGGTGATCCCGCTACGTCTGAGCCGATTTACGGCTCCTTTTCCGCCAAGCCTATTATGGCGAAACGGCCAGTTGCTCGCGTTCGTATCGGCGATGCACCTGTGGCACACAAGGATCTTCGATCTTGAGAGTGGGCGGCGAGTCGATAGAAAGATGCCGTTCTTTCGGTTGCTGGATGAGAGGGCATCGGGCAATGGAAAAATGGCGGTGTGGGCGAATGGGTTGTGGAGACATCGATCTCGCACGCGGTGCGGCTGCGAAGGATCGCCGAACGTATTCGTGCTCAACCATGACGAGCAGGCGAAGAGAATTTCAGCTGCGGCAGATGCCGGGTTCATATGGAATCTTGGCGGATTTTGGTGGAGCGGCAAGAACCGGCTGTTCGTGCAGGTTATGGGTTACAAAGGCCGCGGCGGCGTGATGCGGTGGTGGCTCGAGGAAGTTAACACTAAGACAGATCGGCTTATTCGGACGTATTACTGGCCGAGCGGTGATCTTGGGGGAGACTCGTTTCCCTGTGACTTTGATGCGAACCGGACACGCGCCATCTGTGGTGGCCAGTCACTGACAAAGCCGCCCGTCCTGGTTGACGTCAATCTGCTGACGGGCGCGATGCGGGTATTGAGAAAGGTCAATCCGGCACAGCACAGATTGAGATTCAAATTTACAAGAGTGCGGATTCCGACGCGCTTCGGCTTCCCGAGCACAGGGCTTCTGGCGTTGCCGCGCGAGGCAGGTGGCCACCCTGTGCCACTTGCCGTGATGGCGTACGGTTTCAGCGAAGCATATTCGCGCGATGCACAATGGATCACGTCATACCCGGTTGCGAGATTTGTGCATGCAGGTATTGCGGTGCTTCTAGTCAACTGGGCTCGAATCGGCGCCGCGAAATTGCATTTGACACCGTCTGAAGACATGAGACGGTCCCTACAGAGTGCGATGAGTCTGTTTGCCAACGCAGTGCCCGCGGTTCGTGCGACAGGTGTTCGGATCAGTCGAGCCATGGTAATGGGATGGAGTTTTGGCGGGCTGTTTGCTGCGCACGCCATTCAGTCGCTGCACGGTTATGTGGCTGCCCAGGTGGGCGACCCGGCGGTCTATAATGTTATGCAATACGGGCTCGGAAACGCGTTCTGGCGAGACATATTACGGTGGAATCTCGGCGGTCCGCCGGTTGGCCGGTACCTTGATAATTACCGCTACATGGATCCGGCCGGTGATGGGCGGGCCGCGCATGGCCCAATTCTCTTTGAGTTTGTCAGCAGGAATCCTGATGCCGGACAATTTTTGCAGGAGTGGCGTGGAGTCGGAACTTACGTGGAGGCTTTCGCCTACCGCCGCAGCGTTCATTGGCTCAGTGTGCCGGCGGAAGCTCGCATTTCGCGTTTGAGGAATCTCTATTGGGCAAAAATCAATCTGCTGGGCCCGCAGGCGGTCACGGCAACGCAATTGCGCAGTGTGGGGTTGACCGTACCGCCGAGGGGCTGGTGGAACGCTAAACCGTCGTCCTAGAGCGTGAAGTTGCTTACCGGACGATATCAATGTCGAGCCATGTGCGTACCCAGGCTTCTGCGGCAACGCATGCCAGCAGGGGAAAGAGACATGAGGCTTCGAGCGGTATCGTTCCGCTGACAAGCGGCTGAAGTGCCTTGCAGTTCAATAGGCCCTTCTGCGCGAGTGTTCCGTTCAGCATGAGGTCGGTTATGAAGGATGAACTCTTGTGAAGCAGGCCCAGTACGTGGTGGGTTGTCTGTCCCTTCAGTTCGCGATCGATGATTTGGGCGGGGACGTAATTTGCGAAGGTCTTCCTGGCGAGACCGCGTGTTCGGCCGCCGCACAGAAGTTCGTAGGTGGGGATGCGTAAGCACTGTTCAATCAGAGGCTGAGAGAGAAGCGGGTGAAGCTCTCTGCTTTCGAGGCTGGCAGGTAGGGGACGGAGACGATGGAGAACTTCGGCCAGCAGTATGATCTGTTGACGCTTTCCGGGCGGTACGCACTTGGCCGCGTTCGCCCAGGGATGCTGGATGTATACGCGTAGATCCTGCCGGTGAGAATAGCTTGCCACGAGTAAAGAATTGGGAAGTGCAGCGATTCCGATGTCTATCGGCTCGCCACGAGCCAATGCCGAAAGAGCGTCCCAGGCCAGATGAGGAATGCAGCGACCGGTAAGCCGGGCGGCGTCGCGTAAGACGTCGACCAAGCCGCTGCACGACCTTCGAATCCGGAGAAAATCCAGAACGGTTAATTCGGTATTCAGGGCCAGGAACAAATGGTCGCCGCCCTCCCCGGACCAAATCGCATCAAATCGTTGAGCGGCCTTCAGCGCAGAGAAGAAGGGTGCCTCGAGTGGCCGGAACAGTGCGGTAATGGTGGGCTTGGCACGCGGTGGAAGCCTCAGACAGGACTCATCGATGGCGTGGTGGCCGAATTCCCATGGCCATTCAACCAGGGGCGTATGTGCCGCGTTCGCGGCGATGCGAGCGTACCGTCGCTCGTCTTCAGCGGGTCCCGTGGAATAGCGGTTGACACACACGACGTGCGGGCGCTTGGGCGCATGCCGAAGAAGACTGAGTACGAGAGACGAGTCAAAACCTCCAGACAGGCTATGAACAACCCAATCGTGGATGCTGGCCCACGCATTTATGCAGGACTGCGCCGTATTTCGAAGTTCCTCGCAGCGCATGTCCAATGAGCCCCAGGGGTCAGGTTCCGTGAATGTAGCCGGGTTCCAGGCCAGTTCGACGCCGACTCGACCGCGGCAGTTGCTCAGAGTTTCGCCCGCCAACAGCTCGTAGACATTCTTCAGTCCCGTTTCGCGGATTTGCAGCTGGCTGTAAGTCAGAAAGCCAGCGATGTAACCCCAGTTGATTTCAAAGGGCGGTAGCGCACCGGGGGCGTCTCGCTGGCGCGCCAATTCGATGAAGTTGCGTACGTCGGAGGCGATAAGAGTAACTCCGCGAACGGTCATGTAGTAGCTCGGAATCATGCCCGAGCAGTCGCGCAGCACCCACCACTCTCCAGAGTGTCGATTCGAGATCAGCGCAACATATGTGCCCCAGTAGTTCTGCGTCAAATGACGGATGGTACCGATGCCGGCTTCCGCGAGTCCCGGGTCTTCTCTGAGCTCACGTCCGCACAAGCGGCGATTCCGATGCCGCTCAAACAGCACGCCCAGCAAGGTTCCCTGTTCGTCACGCAAATGTTGCGTGGTGAGGTATCGTGCAGATGGCATTTCCGTATAGACGGCAATGCCATCACGCCGCAATACCGGATGCCAGGCATGAAGGCACGGCATCTCGAGAAGGAGCGCCGCCGCCTGCGCCTGTTCGGGATCGCGTTGGTTCCAGAGTACCGCCAAGTACGGGAAGTCCACAGCGCGCCTCAGACTGCCATGATGGGCGTGTACAGATGCGTCCGGTCAATATGCTCGTTGAGCACGACGCCGCAGCATTGCACCCAGCAGTGGGCGGCGAACGGATCCTCCCGAACGCCGAATATCAAGCGGGATCGAATGTCGTGGCGGTATAGGTAGAGTGTCAGCGCTAATGAATCAAATAGGCACAAATAGTCGCGCGGATACCACGGCCGGATCTCCCGAAAACTTCGGGTCAACCTCCCCGCTGTGCTCACGAGGTCGGCCTTGGAATCCATTCCGGTTGACTGCGCATGTGCGGAAATCCTGACGACGATGCGCCACAGCGGGAGAAGACGCAATGCGCAGTCGGCAGACGCCAGTGCTGAAAGTACGCTCATCCAGCTGTTAGCGGAGCTTGAGTCGCCATCCGGGCTGCGCAACGATGTTAAATCTGCCGTTGCGGGTGGCGGTTGCGGAGGCGGCGCGGCAGTTCCCCTCTGATATGGCCTCAAGATGCCCGCTGCGAGCATGTCTTCAGCCAGGGGATCGGTGTCGGCTCGCACGGTTGCACGCGCTTCGTGGGCATGGCTCGAGAGCTGCCATCCGTGAATTTGTGGCGCAAGTGCGTCAATAAGCTCTTGCGGCACCGACAGATATCGATCCTGACGCAGGTCGAGAAACATGCAGTTTCGTCCGGTCGTGCAGGCAAACACAAAGGGTGAGAGCTGGTACACGGGTGATTTTCCTCGCAGGCAGGACGATGGCGCAGGAGGCGGTGCGCGGACGAAGCCGCGCACCGCCGGTTCCCTTAGGGGTGCTGGACGCCCACTTCGCCGTTGCTCTCGATGGCGTCGGCCTTCAGCCCCTTGGTTTCCTGGGAAACACTGCCGTGGTACATCATGGTGGTTCTCCTCAATGGAGTTGGATGGTTGAGTCTGCCATCTGCGGTCCGGCGCCGAATTCCGCGATGGCCCAATCACGGATAGCGGACTTTGCTGTTTTGTCAAGGTGCTAAATCCGCGCTTCGATCCCCGCGCCGTGTTAGAGCGGGAAAGGGCTCGTGGAAATGCGACTCGCGAGATGGATCGGGTGACAGATCTGGAAGGGAGGTTGGGAATTGTGTGTCACTGCGATCAGCCGCTTAGGGTGTCACGATGTCTCTGTCTGTCGGACAGGTTGGG
>JAJYLP010000004.1 GCA_021787615.1 Pseudomonadota bacterium | reverse complement strand
CGGCTTCACGATCGTCGAGTACTACCTGGCGCGCGGCATGAAGATCGACGATTTCGCGCCCAACCTGTCGTTTTTCTTCTCCAACGGCATGGATCCGGAGTACGCGGTCATCGGCCGCGTGGCGCGGCGCATCTGGGCGCGCGCCATGCGCGATCTGTACCACGCCGGGCCGCGCAGCCAGATGCTCAAGTACCACGTGCAGACCTCGGGACGAAGCCTGCACGCGCGCGAGATCTCCTTCAACGACATCCGCACCACGCTGCAGGCCGTGTATGCCCTGTTCGACAACTGCAACAGCCTGCACACCAATGCTTACGACGAGGCGCTGACCACGCCGACGGAGGAGAGCGTGCGGCGGGCGGTGGCCATTCAGCTCATCATCAACCGCGAACTCGGCTTGAACAAGACACAGAATCCCTGGCAGGGATCCTTCGCCATCGAGTACCTGACGGACCTGGTGGAGGAGGCGGTCTACCGGGAATTCGACGCGCTCAGCGAGCGCGGTGGGGTGCTCGGGGCCATGGAGACGATGTACCAGAGGGGCAAGATCCAGGAGGAGTCGCTGTATTACGAGACCCGCAAGCACGACGGCACCCTGCCGATCATCGGGGTCAACACCTTCCTGTCGAAGTCCGACGCCGAAGCCGAGCATGCGCACGCCGAGCTCATCCGCTCGACCGAGGAGGAGAAACAGGCTCAGGTGGCGTCCGTGAATGCCTTTCAGACGCGCAACATCACACGCGCGCCGCAGGCGCTCGTGCGGCTGAAAAACATCGCGCGCAACGGCGGCAACGTGTTCGAGGAGCTGATGCAGACCGTCAAGATCTGCTCACTCGGACAGATCTCCCACGCCCTGTACGAGGTCGGCGGCCGCTACCGGCGCAACATGTGAGCTCAGATCCGGCTCGCCGAGCGCGCTGAGGATGGCTGCGCGCGCCTGCTCGCGCAGCACGGCCGCGCAATGCGCCGGCGCGCCCTGCGGCGGGGTGATGGGCGGGAGGAACTGCACCTCGATGCGCGCCGGGCGAGGCAGCTCGCCGCGCGGCGAGAGCGCGGCCCGGGTGCCGCGCACGACGGCCGGGACCACCGGGCAGCCTGCCTTCACGGCCGTGGTGAACGCGCCGCTGTGAAACTTCAGCAGCCCGGGGGTGGGCGTGAAGGTGCCTTCGGGGAAGAACACCAGCGAATGACCGTTGGTCGCCGTGCGCAGCACGCGCAGCGCATCGGCGGCGCCGCGGCGGCGATCGAAGCGCTCGACGAATTGCGAGCCGAGGCGCCGCAGGAATGCGCCGGCAAGCGGCACCTTGGCCATTTCCCGCTTGATGACGAAACCGAACCGCGCGGGCAGTACGGCGGTGAACACGGGGCCGTCGAGATAGCTGGCGTGATTGGCGACGATCATGCATTGCCCCGGCGGCAGGTGTTCCAGGCCGCGTACGGCGGGGCGCATGCCGACGCTGGCCAGCAGCAGCCGCGCCATGCGCCGGGCGGCGGCCCGCCGGCGGGCAAGCCCCGGCAGGGCACTGGTCGCGAGCAGCGCCCCGAGCCCCATCACCAGGAAGACGGCTGCGGCGTATACGGTGAAGGCCAGCCTGAGCGGTAGCAGGGCAAGAGTGCGCAGCGGGCGCGGAGGTGCGGACGGTTCCTGCGGCATCGTACGGTCGGCGCAGCGACGCAGCGCTGCGACGCTATTGTGATCGGGTTCTCTATTACGTTAACAAGAGGGCCTGAGTGTGATGATCATCACGCCGCCCATTGGCGGCTGATCACCATACTGCGATTGCCACCGTGACGCCGGAATATTTGCCGACGGGGCCGGGAATCGTCGGACGGCGCTCGGATCTGCAGCGAGACGGAAATTGTCGAACGATTCTGCCGTAATTGCCAAGCCTACTCACCCCGACGCGGATCCGGCGGTCAACCGCTTTCTGGATGCCGTGTGGATGGAGCGCGGCCTCTCGGCCAATACGCTGGCGGCCTATCGGGCGGACCTCACCGCGCTCGCCCGCTGGCTGACCGAGCGGCGGGTGTCGATCGTGCGGACCTCCCGTCAGGACCTGCAGAACTTCATCGCCTGGCGGGTCCACGCCGGCGCCCGTCCTCGTTCGACCGCGCGGCAGCTGTCGAGTTTCCGCCGCTTCTTCCGCTACCTGGTACGCGAGGGCCTCATCTCCGAGGATCCGACCGCCCAGATCGCCATGCCCAAGATCGGCCGATCCCTGCCCAAGTCCCTGACCGAAGAGGAGGTCGAGTCGCTGCTCGCGGCGCCCGTGGTGCGTGACCCGCTCGGCAGTCGCGACCGCACGATGCTTGAGGTGCTGTACGCGACGGGGCTGCGCGTCTCGGAGCTGGTGAACCTGCGCTACGAGCAGGTCAATCTCAATCAAGGCGTGATCCGCATCCTCGGCAAGGGCAATCGCGAGCGCCTGATCCCGCTCGGCGACGAGGCGGTGCGCTGGCTGACCGAGTTCGTGCGTGGCGCCCGCGACGAGATCCTGCTCGAGCGCCAGACGGATTATCTCTTTCCGACCCGCCGGGGCGACCGGATGACGCGCCAGGCGTTCTGGCACATCATCAAACGCTACGCCCGCAAGGCGGGTATCGCCAAGGGACTGTCACCGCATACCCTGCGCCACGCCTTCGCGACCCACTTGCTCAACCACGGAGCGGACCTGCGCGTCGTGCAGATCCTGCTCGGGCACAGCGACCTGTCGACCACCCAGATCTACACGCACGTGGCCAGCGAGCGGATGAAGGACCTGCACTCGCGCCACCATCCGCGCTCCTGAACGCCCGCGCGGCACTCGCCGCGTACACCCGCCTGTGGCGCGCTAACGCACCAGGAGCTTGAGTTTGTCCGGCTTGCCGTCCCATTCCTTGGCGTCGGCGGGCGCTTCCTTCTTTTCCGTGATCACCGGCCACTGCTTGGCGAGTTCGGCATTGAGCGGCTTGTATGACTCCTGGCCGTCCGGCAGCTCCTCCTCGGAGAAGATCGCCTCCGCCGGGCACTCCGGCTCGCACAAGGTGCAATCGATGCACTCGTCCGGATCGATGACGAGAAAGTTCGGGCCCTCGTGAAAGCAATCCACGGGGCACACTTCCACGCAGTCCATGTACTTGCACTTGATGCAGTTTTCAGTCACCACGAAAGTCATCGGAATTCCTTCTGGATCAACGGACTAGGCCGCATTCGCCCATCACCGGAAACGGCGCCGCGCACGGCGTGAACAGTAGCTTGAGCCGGAGGGTTACAGACGTCCGCAACAACGACAAATATTGTGCCATGTCGCGCCGGCGGCCCGCAAAGCGCCCCCGGGCTCGAACGCGGCTAGCTGAGCCGCCGTGCGAGGGCAGTAAAGTGATGGACCTCGCGCCCTGCGGCGCGGTCCTCCAGGAAGCGGCGCAGGCTGAATTCCGTGCTCGGGAAGGCGAGTTCCCTCCAGGGGATGTCATCGGGCCGCACCAGCGCTGTTTCCAGGCTCTCCGGCCCGGCCTGGTGCTCCCCCTTGGGCATGGTGGCGCGAAAGAACACGTGGACCTGCTGCGCATGCAGCACGTGCACCACCGACAGGAGAGAGCCGATCTCGACTTCCACGAGCGCCTCTTCGCGTGACTCGCGGGCCGCCGCCTGCTGCAGCGTCTCGCCGTTTTCCATGAACCCCGCCGGCACCGTCCAGAAGCCGCGGCGCGGCTCGATCGCGCGCCGGCACAGCAGAATGCGGCCATCGTGCTCGGGCACGCAGCCGACGACCAGGCGCGGGTTCTGGTAATGGATGGCGCCGCACGCATCGCACACGTAGCGCGGCAGATGATCGCCGGGAGGGACGCGCACCGTCAGTCGCGCGCCGCATTGGCTGCAGAAATTCATGGTGTCAGGCGATGACGGAGGCAACGCGCATGAGGCTTAAGCGCGGATGAACCTGCGCCAGCATACGGTGGCCGGGCGCCCTTGTCGACAGCAGGATCCCGCGCTCGGCCTCAAGCCCGGCGCGGTTCGGGCGCGCCCTGTGCGCGGGCTTTACTGATACGCACCGCGTCGCGGCCGGCGTCCTTGGCTTCGTACAGGGCCACGTCGGCCCGTGCGACGATCTCATCGAGCGTGCGGGGCCCGTCGGCGGTGCTTGCCAGACCCGCGCTGAAGGTGACTCGCGGCAGGCTGATCTTTCCCTCGGGGCAGGGGATCTGGATGCCGAGGGCGAGCACGCGCAGCCGCTCGACGGTGGCGAGCGCTGAGTCGAGCGTCGCATCGGGCAACACGAGCAGGAATTCCTCTCCTCCCCAGCGACCGAGAATGTCACCGGCGCGCAGCGCGCCGCGCGACAGCTGCGCGAACTCTCGCAGCACGTGATCGCCGGCGGCGTGCCCGCACTGGTCGTTGATGGTCTTGAAGTAGTCGAAATCGATGAGCGCCACCGTGAGCGGCCGGCTCTGCTCGAGCGCCTCGGTGAGCGCCGCGGTGGCCAGCTGTGCGGTGCAGCCACGGTTCGGCATGCCGGTCAGGGGATCCGCGTTGGCGAGCACCACGAGCTGGCGGCGGTGGCGCCGGTCGGCAATTACGATGTACGAAAGCAACGCAATGACGAGTGCACCGCCGACGCCCGCTGCCTCCATCCAGAGCAGCAGCTGATTCTGTCTGGTGGCCTTGTCGGAGGCGGCCTGCAGCTTGCGCCGCAGCACCGCGTTGCGCTGGAATTCCTGCTTGGCTTGGAAGCGCACCTCGAGCGCATCGCGCAGCCGGGTTTGATTGCCGCGGTTCTGCGCTCTGTACAGGCGCATATAGGTGCTCAGGTCATGATAGGCGCCGCTGTAGTGATGCAATGCGGCGTTGGTCTCGGCGCGCGCCAGGTAGGCCGGCGCCACGGTGAAGGCGACCATGTCGGCGCCGTGTTTGTCGAGCACCTGACTGAGCAGCTGCAGCGCGCGCCGCGGGTGACCCTGGGCAAGGTCGATCCGCGCAAGCTGCACGTGCGTTTCCTTGATCATGCTCGCCACCTTGCCGGCGGTGAGCACCGGGGCCGCCCGATCGCACTCACGGCGCGCGGCTGCATAGCGCTTCAACGCAATGTTCGTTTCGCAGATACGCAGATTCGCGTACGCCACGCCCTGCTGATCGCCGACCGAGGAGCTGATTGCCCGCGATTGTCGCAGCGCCGCGATGGCCCGGTGGTAGCGCCCCATGGCCCGCAGGATCTCACCCTTGAAGTAGATGCCCCCGGACAGATCGTCGCTCGCATGATGGGCCTTGTCCCACGCGATCTGCTGGCCGATGTAATTCAGCGCCTCGTGATCATCGCCCATGCTGCGCAGTGCGACCGCCAGTCCCTCGCTCGCCACGACGCGGGCCATGGGCAGCTTGTTCGCAACGCTTTGCATGTAGGCCTGGGTCAGTTCGCGGATCGCCAGGCTCGTGCGGTTGCGCAACATGTTCATGAAACCCTGGTCGGCCTGCAGGCACACGTCGCTGCGCGATCCATGCGGCAGCAGTGCGCGCGCCCGTTTGATCTCGACGAGCGCTTTGGTGATGGCCGCCGGAGCGGAGAAGCTGCTGCCGTAATTGGCGAGCAGCTCCAGGCGCAGCGGATCGGTCGGATCGTGCAGCAGGGCGAGCCCTGCGAGCGCGGCGGTGCGCTGCGGGTGCGTCAGGGTGAGCTGCCCGTAGGCGCTCGCCCGCACGGCATACAGGGCCGCCAGAGCCCGCGGCTCGCGCTGCGCCGCATCGGGAGGCAGGGCGGCCATTCGGGCCTTCACTTCGGCCAGCGCCCGAGGCGGATTCTGCATGGCCAGCGGACGTAGTTGGCGGTATGCCGGCGCGCGCACATCGAAGCAGCCGGCGCGCGCGGCGGCGCCGAGCGTCCAGGCGCCGAGCAGCAGTGTGGCCGCGCACCCGCGCAGCGTCGCACGCCGAATGAAGCAAAAGGCACTCATGGCAATCAGCAAATTAAGGGTGCCGCCGGAGGCGGATGGGACTGCATTTCACGTTTTCACTCACTGATGGGCCTGTCCCGGCTCCGGGGTGGGCGGACTCGTGCGGCCGGTCACACTCGCAGACGGGGGCCGACCGCACAAGCGCCGCTGACGGCGCTATCGGCCCGGAGCCGGACGGCTCAAAGACAAAGGCTAAATCTGCGGCTGCGGCCACGCGGCGCACAGCCGCGCGCCTACTGGCTCACCGTTTCGTGCGATGGCGTTCAAGCGTTCCCTGTTCCGGTCGAGCAGCGTCGCCGGGCGGACCACAGCGACGCTCGCAAGGGTGGTGCCGAGGTCGCAGTCGAACTCTGGCACAAGTCACTGATTCCAAATAAGAAACGGCCCGGAATTGGGTCGAAGTGCCCCGATCCGGTACCCCGCGGTGCTTTGCGGCCGCGATCCGCGACCCCCAGCCCAGCCGGTGAGCGCCGCGCATGTCCATGCGGCGATGCCTCGCATCGCCGCTAAGGGTCGGCTCGATCGCTTCACCGAGCGTGCGCAAGGGCTTCCCGGACGTTTTCGCGCATCACCTAAGAGAATACGCAGCAAATCGATCGGGCAGGTCGGAATTTCGTCAATTACGTTGGGCGAACTCATGTTCGGCGCGGCAAAGAGTAGCCGTCCCAAGGTGGCGCATGACGCACTGAACGAATTTCTGTTGCCGCTCGAGGTTGCGGGTTTCGATGACGGCGCCGCAATGACCTACGGGGATGTCTGTGCATCGCTCGAGCAGCAGGGGAGCGCGATTGGGCCGCTCGATATGCTCATCGGCAGTCATGCGCATGCGCTGAACATCGTTCTAGTCACACATAACACACGAGAGTTCTCGCGGATCGACGGCCTTCGACTCGAAGATTGGATTGCGCAGTAACGGAGTGTGTTGATGGGCGCTGCGCTGTGCCGCGCGTGCTTGGCGTCTCCGGCCGGCCAGCTGCTGCCGCTCGTCGTTTCCATAGACCAACCAATCGAGACGCCGCTTCACTCTGATACCGGCCGTTGAACGTATGAAGGATCGACCAGTACGCGTGGGTCGGCTCGCCGCGACCGAGAAAGGCGCCGGCGATGTACGTAGCAGGCGGCACCAGTTTCGGCGACATCAGTGAGCACGCAGCCCATTCGGGCCGGGTAGGCGCCTGGGAAGCTCGGTCGCGGAATCGGACGATCGAACCGCACGAGCTAGCCGAGAGGACCAGGGTGGCTCTAAACAATGCGATCCTTCCAGGTCTGGGCAATAATTGCATTGGGTAGACAGGTCGATCACGATGGACACCTCCCCGGAACTCAATCCGCACAGCGCACGCACAGTCTTTCTTCAGCAAATGGCGTTCTTCGTCATCCTGCTGGCGGTCGTCGCCGTGTCCAACGTGTACACGACGATGACCAATTGGGAGCGCCTCGGGGTCCACTTGCCAGTGTGGCAGCCCGTCATATGGGAGACCTCCAGCGTCATCTGCATCGCGCTGCTCATCCCGGCGGTCGGGTGGTGGCTCACTCAGTTTCCGGTGACCCCGCCGGGCTGGCTGCGCAATCTCCCGGCGCATCTGCTCGCCACGCTGCCGTTCTCGCTTGTTCATGTGGCTGGCATGGTGGCACTGCGCGATGGGGCGTACCGGTTTCTGGGGCAGCATTACGACTTCGGCCGCTGGTGGCCGAACTGGCTTTACGAGTATCGAAAAGATTTCATCACATATTGGGCGGTGGTCGTCGGCATCATGGCGTTTCGCCTTTACGGGTTCTGGTCGGAGGCCCGAACCGGCAAAGCGGCGCTGTCAACCGAGAATCCCCCAGGCGAGACGCCCCCCGAACGTCTGATCGTGCGCAAACTCAACCGGGAGTACGTCCTGAACGTCTCCGATATCGACCGGATCGACGCCAATGGAAACTACGTGACCGTGCACGCTCAGGGGACGGCCTATCCCAGGCGGGAGTCGCTCGCAGCTTTGGAGAAGAAGCTGGATCAGAAGCGGTTCGTACGGGTCCATCGCGGGCATCTCGTCAACCTCGATCGGATCCGGGAGATCCAGCCCTGGGACCATGGCGACTATCGTATCGTGCTGCACGATGGCAGCTTCGTGAATCTCAGCCGCCGCTATCGCGATCGCCTCCAGCACCTGCTTCGCTGAATCTGCTCACCTGCAGGGCGCCTTTCGTCCCTGAGGGGCGCCGCTCGTCACCTTGCTACTGGCGGCCAGAGACGAAGTTCGCTAGCGTTTGCGCTTTCCTGTCACACCCCGGCGTTGCATTGCGCATCAGGAAAGCGCGGTTGGCAGAGGCATGCGGGGGCCCCGAGCCCCGTGAACGCAGGGGATCCGTACCTTCAGAGCAGCAAGAAAGGCTCGAGCATGCGCAGACGAGAGATTCTCACGGGCTTGTCAGTCGCTTCCGTTCTTGCGCTTCTGCCTCGAGCAGCGTCGGCCGATCCGCTCGCCGGGAGAGGTCTCATCCGCCGCGTACGGCCCACCGATGCCGGCTGGCCGAAGGCGGATGAGTGGGCCGCCCTGAAAGCCCGGGTGGATGGGAACCTGATTCCGGTCAGCTTTCCGATCGATGTCGTCAAAGCCGCGCCGAACAGCGTCGCCGCCCGGCAGTTCGGCAAGGAGATCAGAAACCCCTACTATGTCGCCGACCAGCCCGGGCTGACCGAGACTTTCGGCTGGGTCGATGCCTGGCGGACCCAACCCAGCGTCTATGCGGTGGTGGCGCGGAATGCGGACGACATCGCCGCGGCGGTGAACTTTGCGCGCGACAACAATCTGAGGTTGGTCATCAAAGGTCGTGGACACAGCTACATCGGCGCCTCGAATGCGCCCGATTCGCTGCTGATCTGGACGCGTCACATGACCGACGTCGAGATGCATGCCGCGTTCGTGCCTCGGGGCTGCGAAGGCAAGATCGCGCCACAACCCGCTGTCACCATGGGCGCGGGAACTTGCTGGCTCAAGGCTTACGAGGCGGTTACGACCGAAGGTGGGCGGTACGTCCAGGGCGGGGGCTGCACGACGGTGGGTGTTGCCGGACTCATCCTGGGAGGGGGCTTCGGAAGCTTTTCCAAGCGCTACGGAACGGGAGCGGGAAATCTGCTTGAGGCAGAGGTCGTCACGGCAGACGGTCGCACCCGGATCGCCAACGCCTGCACCCATCCCGACCTGTTCTGGGCGCTCAAGGGCGGCGGCGGCGGCTCCTTCGCGGCAGTGAGCAAGCTCACCGTCCGCACGCACGATCTCCCTGAGTATTTTGGCGTCACGAACTTCAAGATCAAAGCGCCCTCGGACGACGCCTACCGGAGGCTGCTGCGAGAGTTCGTCAGCTTCTACTCCGCGCATCTGTTCAATCAGCACTGGGGAGAGCAGGTGCACGTACGCGGCGACAACATCCTCGAGATTGACCTGCTCTCGCAGGGACTGAATGACGAGCAGCTGCGAGCAGTCTGGCAGCCGTTCCTGGACTGGGTGAAGTCATCACCGCTCGGATTTTCGATTCCCGGGCGGTTCGCGAATGGAAGCCTCCCCGCCCGACGCATGTGGGATGCCGGCTGGCTCGCTGAGCATTGGCCGGAAATCGTATATCCGCGCAACGGCAATCCGTTCCACGCGATCTTGGACGACGTCCTCGTGCGTGTGATGCACGAGCCACTTTTTCATCGAGACGATCGGCCCGGTGCGGCCCCGTCGGATTTCTGGTGGGACGCCGATGGGGGTCAGGTTGGCTGGTACATTTGGGGTTACGACTCGCTGTGGATGCCCGCTTCCCTGCTCGCGAGCAATTCCCAGGGGAGGCTTGCCGATACCTTGTTCGCCGCATCACGGCACGCCTGGATCGAATTGCATTTCAACAAAGGTCTCGCCGGTGCCCGGCCCGAGGCAATTGCCGCCGCAAGAGATACGGCCACCAATCCGGCGGTTCTCACCGCCTTTGCGCTCGCGATCGTGGCCAATGGGGAAGGCCCCGCGTATCCGGGAATTCCGGGGCATGAGCCCGAGGTCGCCAGGGGACGCGCCGCCGCGAAAGCGATCGGGCGCTGCATGGAGCGACTTCGCGCCGTTGCGGGGCAGAGCGGCTCCTACGTGAACGAAACCAACTACTTCAAGAAGGGGTGGCGGCAGGCTTTCTGGGGCGAGAGCTATTCACGGCTCGCCAGGATTAAGCAGAAATACGATCCCGACGGCCTCTTCTTCGCTCACCACGGAGTCGGCTCGGAAGAGTGGAGCAGTGATGGCTTCACGAAACTTTGAGCCATGGCGCTGGTCGGCGCGATCTCCTAGGACCCCCCCTGGTCCGAAGCAAGCCGGCAGTTGATGCGGATGTCGTGAGTCAGCCGGATGTCCTCCGGATCGGTCGATTCAACGACCGCTGCACTTTGTGACCAGCCGCAGAACCCGAGACCGTATGAGCGGCAGCAGTGGGTTGGAAGCGGAACTCGACACGATGCGATCCCGCGGATGCATCACTGTGAGTGTGCGCCCCTGGCATCGCCGAAAAGAGGGCAGCATCGAAAAGGCGCCGGTGCCGCTGCCACCCGCGCTGGCGGCCGGATTGGCGTGTACCTCATTCGGGCCTGTCGCGGCCGACCGGCTACCGCGGCACAGCGCCTGTCCTGGCTCTCCGTTCTACTCGCAACGAAGCACGAGACGCCGAGCATTCAATCCGCGGCGGTGCCGGAAGTGCTGGGTCTGCCCGAGGTCGGAGTCGAAATACCGCCGCAACTAGTTGAATTTCAATGTCCCGCGGCGGGTCTGCGGCGAAAGGTACCCCCAGGTCATACCCCCCGCCGGTCTCCGTCATGTCTGCGGTATACCCCAAGCCCAGATGGTGAGCGCCGCGCTTGTCCATGCGGCGACACCTCGAATCGCCGCGAGAGGGCCTGCTCGATCGCGTCACCGAGCGTGCGCAAGCTCTTCCCGACCGACCTCGCGCATCACTTTGGCGGTCAAGGGCCGATCATTTTCGGTAAGCGCGGCGCGCAGCGCCTCGTTGATGAGGGTCTGGTAGGCGCGCCCGGCCGCTTCTGCTTTGACACGGAATGCTTCGATGACGTCGTCATCGATCCTGATCGTGATGCGTGTCTTGCCGGGAGAGGAGTTCCCGCGCCTCGCTAGCGGCGACCTGGGCGAAGGCGGCTGGTGGGGGGACTACAAGTGGTCAGAGACAGTGCGCTTGACAGAATCCACCCGGATATATATTATTTATCTATATGTAATAAAGACCAAGGTGCATTCGTGAAAACGGCCAAGCTCTTCAAGAACGGGGACAGCCAGGCGGTACGGCTTCCAAAGGAGTTCCGCTTTGCCGGAGCAGAGGTGCTGATCAAGCGCGTCGGCAGTGCGGTCGTACTTCTGCCCAAAGCCAAATCGTGGGATACGCTGGTTCAGAGCCTGGATAAGTTTCCGGCAGATTTCATGAACGAACGCGAGCAGCCACGTGAAGCCGAGCGGCGGGAGCCGCTGCAGTGAAATGGATGCTGGATACGGACACGTGCATCGCCATCATCAAAAAGAATCCGGTCGCGCTTAAGAAGATACGCGGCAAGGCGATCGGACAGGTCGGAATTTCGTCAATTACGTTGGGCGAACTCACTTTCGGCGCGGCAAAAAGTAGTCGCCCCAAGGTTGCGCATGACGCACTGGGCGAATTTCTGTTGCCGCTCGAGGTTGCGGGTTTCGATGAAGGCGCCGCAATGACCTATGGGGAGGTCCGTGCATCGCTCGAGCAGCAGGGGAGACCGATTGGTCCGCTCGATACGCTCATCGGAAGTCATGCGCATGCGCTGGACATCATTCTAGTTACACATAACACACGAGAGTTCTCGCGGATCGATGGCATTCGGCTTGAGGATTGGATTGCGTAGTAACAGGGCATATTCACGAACGCTATGCTGTGCTGTGTGTCTCTAGCCGATCCCGCGCAGTCTCTGGTCGCTCCTTCGACGTTGCGTACAGTGCGCGTACGCGGGCGTTCGGCAGTGCTGCGATGACCCTTAAGCTGCCGAGTTCCGTTCTTGGTGGCCCTGAAGGCGTCTGATAAAGACGAAATGACAATGGTTTATCCTTGGGATTAAGCCTAGAACAATGCGGCTCTCCCGAATTGAAGCCAATTGGATCGCGTCAAGGATTCTGTCGGATGCTGAGCGAGAACGCGAATATCGTGCGGCGCGGCGAACCGCTTGGGTTTCGTTTCTATTTCCAATGCTAAAAATGGTCCGACCGACAGAAAGGGCTCCGCTTCTGCGTTCTGCCAAACGCCGAGCCGGACGAGATCCAAAGATTGTGTCGGCATTATTTGTGGCGGTTTTGTCGTTTCTGTTCCTGAGTTTTTGGGCTCCAAGACAATTCCAGTCACCCTGGTGGTATATGTTGCCTGGTGCTATTGGGGTGGGATGTCTGTTGGCGTGGAACATCAAGACACGGGCATTCCTGCGGGCCACCAGCAACATTAGTGACAGACATCCGGCTGCCGGTTAGGTTATGTGGAACCGCATAGGCTGACCAAGGTTCGGCGCGGAAGTCAACTCACTGAGTCCGGAGGGAGCATCACTCCGATTGCGCGGCCCTGGGGATAGCTAAAAAGAACGGCAACATCAAATAGACATCAATGTCGATGGCGTCGGCGTTGATGGCCGGATTGGCGCGTACCTCATTTGACCTGCCGCGAGCGACCGGCTCCCACGGCACTGCGCTGCGGGTCGCTGGCCGGGCGCTCCACGACGGGGGCGCGGGACTCTGGGGCCATTGCGACGCCGCAATGGTTGAATCGTTGATGGTGCCCGAGGTCGGAGTCGAATGAGACCCGCCATTGCACTGAATCCTAAGGAGATATCGTATCAGGCATGGCGCCTATACCCGCAGCCGTACCCGCGATGAGGAGGTCCAGCTCGCGACTCCCAAGTCATATGCAAAAATATACAAAATTCGTATGTTTTCGTATATGATTTGGGAATGCAAAATCTTGAGCAGTACATGGAAGATCGCCTTGCCCACGGCCGTGCGTACTTCCTGAGGGAGGAAGCGCAGGCGACGCTTGGTCTGTCGTCTGAGGCCTTGAGCATGGCGCTCATGCGGCAAGCCGGGAAGAACCGCCTAGCGAGCCCCCGGCATGGTTTCTATCTGATTCTGCGCCCGGAAGACCGCAACATTGGTGCGCCCGATCCGGCGCGCTGGATCGACCCGCTGATGAAATACCTGCAGCTCGACTATCGCATCGGTTTACTGCGTGCCGCCGCGTTCCACGGCGCCTCGCATCAGGCGTCGATGGTGTTTCAGGTGATGGTGCCGAAGCAGCTGCGCGGCTTCGAGATCGGTCGGCACCGTCTGGAGTTCGTCTATCAAAATCCCACGGCCTTCGCCGATGTCAATCGAGAAGATTGGCTGAACTCGCTGAAGAGCGACGCGGGCTTCGCGAAAGTGGCCGGCATCGAATTGACGCTGCTCGACTGTGTACGGTATTTCCACAGGGCGGGTGGCATCAACGCCGTGGCCCAGATCGTGAAAGACCTGGGTGCGCAGGCGCGACCGCAGCGGCTGGCCAAGCTCGCCGCCCACTACGAGAACTCATCGGTGCGTCGGCTCGGCTATTTGTTGGAGCGCGTGCGTCACGTACAGCAAGCGGATGCGCTGCGTCCTTTTGTTCAGAAATCCAAGACGGCCGTGCTGCTCGATCCTTCCGTGAAACCATTGATCGAAGGGCTGCCGGGACTGCACGAGAAGGTGACCCGGTGGAGGCTGATCCTCAATGAGTCGATCGAGGCCGACGCTTGATTCCCCGGGCCTATATTCAGGCGTGGAGCGCCAAATCACCATGGCCTGACTTGCGGCAGGTGGAGCAGGATCTCATTATCTGCCGCGCGCTGTGCGACCTGTTCAGCGCACCGGCTCTGCGCGGCAGGATCGCGTTTCGCGGTGGTACCGCGATTCATAAGCTGCTGTTCCGGCAGCCGCTGCGCTATTCCGATGACATTGACTTGGTGCAGACCCGGCCGGAGCCGATCGGTGCCACAGTCGATGCGATCCGAAAAGCGCTCGCGTGGCTGGGCAGGTGTAGCAGAGAGCAGGCGGGACATTCAATGCACGTGGTGTTTAAGTTTACCCCGGAAGCCACACAATCGGCGTTGAAGCTGAAGGTCGAAATCAATACGCGTGAACAAGAGAGCTTGTTTGGCGTTCGCCACTACCCCTTCGCAGTCGAGAGCGACTGGTATCAGGGCAAGGCCGAAATCGCGTCTTTCGAACCTGAAGAACTGTTCGGTACAAAATTCCGCGCACTACTGCAGCGGCGTAAGAACCGTGACCTGTTTGATCTTGGAGAGGGATTGAAGGAATTGGCGTTGGATGCCGATCGGCTGGTGGCGAGCTTCGAGCACTATTTGTCCCTCGAGGGCGTGTCCATAACGCGTGCCGTGGCTGAACAGCGCATGCTGGAGAAATTGACGCGCAGCCTGACGGAAGACATCGCGCCCTTGTTGCCCGCGGGTGTCCATTTCAGCGACGATGATGCGGTCGAGGCGTTCGGGCGAGTCTGGAACGATCTCGTGGTTCGCCTGAAGGGTGACGCCTGGAAGTTGACAGACAAGGTGGTGGCAGAGCTGCAAACGAATGGATACCCGACGCTGCTAAAAAGGGCTTAAGGGACGGCTACAAGCACTCATTCAACGCTTGGGCTGATCGGCGCACTCCATTGGGCTCGACTCGGCGGGCGTTAGCTGTTGCCTGGTTGAGCTAAGCCGAGGGATGCAAGAACCCGCTGGACAAATTCTGTTTTCGATTCTGTGTAAGCCTCGCGATCATATCGATGTTTGGCAGCGAGATGATATTTTAGCTGAGCGTACTCTTTTGCTAGATCAGAGTCTGCTCTCAACGCGTCTCGAAAGCCGAGCCGAGCTTGCCAGAGTTCGCTGCCGTAGGGAATCAAGTGGAGATGATGCGTTCTACGAACGGCCGAAGGTTTGCAGAACCAGTGCATTACATCAGCTCTGTGCGGCCAGTACATGTATTCTGCTTCTGCCGCCGCAGATATTGCCGGACGAGATGCTGCCAAAGTGGCAACGGCAACCATGATGTCGATCACCGGCTTTGCCGCAAGGCCGGGAACCGCAGTGCTTCCTACGTGCTCAATCGGGCCAACGATCCAAGGTGTGAGAATTCGCTCGAGAGTCTGCGTCTCGACTTCGAACATGATTGGCCACGACGGATCGTAGGGCGATATGACGATCAGTGATGATTCTTCCTGCGAGTTATTTGGCGGCATTACGGTGTGTTGAATCAAGCGGCCGAATATATCAATCGGATCGAGACAGACTTCCTGTCAGATCAAGCTGCGACCGTGGGTATGCAAGTTGGAGGGCGCGCGGCAATCTAGCGCTGGTCCCAGACCGCAGCTTTGGGTCGGAACCGGAAGTCGGCTCTATATTACTCCGCGGGTGCATTGCTGTGAGAGCGGAGCCTTGTGTGTCACTGCACAGGAGTAACATTAAGAAGGCGCTGACGTCGTTGCTCAATACGCGGTAGACCCACGTCGCGCTTGAGAAGTGGCGAGTGCTCGCTGGCGGCCAGCGTCCTGTGCGGCTCGCTGCGCGCCCCACGACGGAGCGGGGGACGCCGAGGTCCAGCGCACTGCAATGCTTGAAGAGTTGATGGTGCCCGAGGTCGGAGTCGATCTCTGGGCATAAGTAACTGAAATTACTGAGAGACGGTCAGGAAATTGGGTCGGAGTACCCCCACTCGGTACCCCCAGCCCAGTCGGTGAGGCCGCGCATGTCCATGCGGCGATATCTCTCACCGCCGTAGACGTCATCTCGACTTTGATTGCCGGATGCACGAAGAGTCATTCGCAATTGGACGTTGCCGTGCTCCGAAAAAGTTCGCGGCTGGCGCGATTGAGTTGCTTGTTCAGTCGAGTCCGGGGCCGGCATCCTCGGTCACTGACTGCCGAATATTCCGGGCAGATGCCGTGCGCCATGGAGGATGCGCAGGATGAGAGCACCGTCCGAGAACGGCTCGAACACGACGAGGTAATTCCCATGTACGCAGATGCGGATCGCGTCACCGAGGTCCGGGCGCGCCAAATAGCTCATTGGGGCATCGGCGATTTTCTCGCAGTGTCGCCGAATTTCTTGGATGAATGTCACCGCGCGCCTCGGGTTATCCAGCGCGATGTAGTCGCCGATCTCTTCTAAGTCGATTTCCGCCTGTGGGGTGAAGTACGCGGCCATTCACTTCCCGGAGTCCCGGGTCATTTTGGTGTATTTGCGCTCGAGACGGTCCAGTACGTCCGCAGCGGGCTTCGGTTTGCCGCCGCGCCGGCCTTTGACGACTTCTCCCCGAAGAGCCTCGAGCACGGCCTGGCGCCGCTGCTGCTCCTCCTCCAGGAGCCGCAATCCGTCTCGAACGACCTCGCTCGCGGATGAGTACCGCCCACCTTCGACTTGCTCCTTGACGAAGCTCTCGAAGTGTTCACCCAGTGTGTAGCTTGAAGGCATGTGGTATTCCAGCAAGATGACTGTATCATAAACTAGCATAAAATAATAGCACTGTCGCGGCTGGCCTTAAGCGTGCCGGAAGCCGACTCGGAACCGTGCGATATCCGCGCGTCGGGGTAGCAGTTGGCCAAGAGCGGACCGATACCAGGCCAGATCGAGCTTCCCGTTTGCGGACATTCGTCGGAGGCGCGCACACTGGCGCCGGGGGTACTGGATGTGAACGCTTTACAAAATTGGGGGCTTACGGGTTGTCTGAGACCCGAGTGGGTCCCGGCTGTTGTGTCAATCTTCGTCATCTCCGTGGGCTGTCGCGCCGCCGAATCGCCGGTGCAGGTCCCTATTGCTGCCTCATACGTCGCATCGGCACATTCCGCTCGTGCCAAGTCTCTGCCACGAGTTCTCGTATCCGCTCTGGCGAAGGTTGAGGGTAACTCGCGCATTCCAATCTTGTTGCCTAGCGCGTTACCCGGCGGCGTTGAGACGATCCGTCACGCGACCGTCGACAAAGCGACCCCAAAGGAATATCAGATTTCCCTGTATTACATTTCCCTGTATTACAAGGTGGGAGTCGGGGACGCAGGCTTTGCTGGAATGTTCTTCGCCAAGGCGAATCCGGGCTACAGCCCAGAGCGGCTATCAAATGTTCACGCAATCAGGCTTGCACACGGAATCCGTGGATTTTTTAGGGCCGTGAGCTGTGGGGGATCGTGTGCTCCCGCGAACCTTTGGTGGGAGCAGGGGCGCGTCTTGTACCAGATTCAATTGGTATTGCCATCGCATTTCTCGGATTCAGAACAAGAGGACTCAATCGCAAAGATGGCTGATTCTGCAATTCTTGCAGGTCCGCGGTGACACGAACGCAACGCTCAATCGCTCTTGCGCATTATCTGTGACCGCAGGTTCCGTTCCGTGGCGCTGTTCAGACGCGTCGATTCACGTCTGTGGTGGATGTCTGCTTTACCAGAACTCACTGACCGCTCTGGAGCGCGGCGAATGCCCCAGAAGAGTCGGAAGCGGAAGTCAACTCTAGTCGATCCGGCGACCGCATCACTGTGAGTGTGCGGTCTTGGGCATCGCCAAAACAGCGCAACGTAAAAAGACGTTTGGGTCGCTGCGACTCGCGTTGGAGGACGGATTGGCGTGTGCCCCATCCCGCCTGCCGCGACCGACCGGCTCCGCCAGCACGGCACCCTGCGTGCTCGCTGGGCACCGCGCGACGGATCGCAGGACGCCGAGGTCCAGTGCGCGGCAGTGCTTGAAGATTTGATGGTGCCCGAGGTCGGAGTCGAAACAGGCGCAAAAGCGCCGGCAAGTACTGCATTTCCATAACTGCGTGGACAGAAGTACCCCCAGGTATACCCCCCACTGCCGTGGGGGTATTTTGCGCCTCTCGGCCCGTAGGCTGAGCAGCGCGACGGGGGCGAACGAGAGCCATTTTTCGTCGCACGATCTGAAGGTGAAGAGCAGCCGGAAACAACCTTTCACTGACCGGCCGCCGCCGCTCCAGGGGCATCCCGTCGCCCGGAGCCCACCCGCTGGCAGGCCCCCGCTACGCGAGAACCAATTCGACGTGCCGGCCGAGCACCGACAGGGCTTCCTCGATCCTCGGGAGCTTCGTTGGGTGATGCGGGTCGAGAATGCGCCGCGCTTCCTTCTCGTCGAGTTTCATGCGACGCGCGAGCTCGGAGTTGCTGATGCCGGCCTGCTGAACGGCGAGATACACGGCGGCCTTCAGTGCCATCGACGGCGGCACACTCACCATACGCTCGCCACGCTTGGCGCGCGAGGGCGCGGGGATCACTTCTCCGTCGTCGATACGGCCAGCAATGGCTTCCTCAAGAGCGTCCGCCGCTTCCGCGAGGGCATCATCGACCGTTTCGCCCTGCGTAATTGCCTCCGGCAGGTCGCGGCACGTCACCACATATCCGCCAGCGCCTTTTTCCGCACTCAACTTCACTGCATACGTAAACTGTCGTGCGTTCATAAATCCGCCTTATCGATACCGAGCTGCTTGCACATTGCATGCAGCGTTCCAGTCTTCAGCTCGTCCTTCGGGTTGCGGACAACGGTCCGCCGATCATCGAAGTAGAGCGTTACATGGCGTCCTTTACCGCGCTTCTCATCCACACGCGAGGGGAGGTGGCGCTCCTTGGCAATTGCCTGGACCCTCCGGATGAATTCGTTTCCCCTCACAATGCCAGTATCGGACATTTATGTCCGAAACGCAACGGCGTAGCTCGGTCAGCCGGGAACCGCTGCCAAATCCGCGACGGGCGTCGTTGCGCCGGCGCCTTCGAGGCCATCTTCCGGCCCTGATGGACATTCCCGGGGCTCTGCCGGTCCTCCCACGGTAGAGGCACGCGCCACGGATGGCGCGAGCAAGCCGCAGGACGCCCTATGTGCGGTGGCAGTCTCTGCTGTGCGGGGTGGTGGTCCGGAGTTTTGCGGTCCTGGGCGACGGGCCGCTCGGGGCGGCGCCGGAACGGAAGCGCGTCCGCGGAACTCGGGCTGCAGGCCAGCAAGTCCCGGCTCCAGCCGGTCGTTAGCTAGTGCTCAGCGCAAATCCGGAAAGCTGACATTCCGCAAGCGCGGCAACTCGGCCTCGAGGGCGTCCGCAGGTGGTCAGCATGCGACCAGATTTGATGCCCGGGAGTTTTCGCTGGCCTCCAAAGATTTACCTCAGACCGGCCTTGAGCGCATCGAGTTCGCGTTGAGACCTCCTCGCAATTCCCGCGCTTTCGTAGATCCAGAACGGGACAAGCAGCATCCAAAGAGGGATCATTATGACCCTGAGAGCCGGTATCAGCAGGATGACTGGCAGCAAGGTTGCCGAGATTAAAAGCGGAAACCAGAGCGCTGACCGGCGGTAAAACCTCCGCTGTCGTTCCAGTGCTGACCTGTAGAATGCAGCACAGGCCGCCGGCTCTCCCCGGCTCAGCAATTTTCCCGGTGCTCGTCGAAGACCCAATATGACCTGAAACAAGAAGAATCCCGCACCAATGGCGAAAAAGCATTCACCGCCGCGCACGACGGGAATCGGGGCCGCCATGATAAGTACTGCACCGAAAGCGCCGAGGAACAGCAAGCAAAACAGCCCACCTGCCCATATGCGTCTGCGCTCGACTCTGTTCAGTTTCGCAAGTGCGTTCCGGAGTTCGTCTATAGACATGGACGTGCCCTCAACTGCCTGACTTTGCCAAAGATGCTTCATGTCAGGGTGCTTTTGCTCATTGCTCATCTGAGTCTCTCGCGTCAAAGCGTTTGCGAAGTACTTCCTTTATCCGGTGGATCTTGGTCGCAACATTCGATGTCGATAAACCCGTGAGATCGCTGATCGCCTCGGCGTCCATGCCCTCCAAATACGAAAGGATCACCTGCCGGTCAATCGGGATCAGTTGCCTGATCAGATCCGTGAGCCGCGCGAGCGCCTGCTGTTCGGCTACCGCTTGCAGACTGTCCGGCGTGCCGGCGGCGGCGTCCAATTCCTCAAGGCCGACGATTCTTACGCCCTTGCGACGCCGTTCGCGCAGTACGTGCGATGCGGCGACGTTATGAGCGATTCGAAATACCCAGGTCCGGAGCGAGCAGGTACCGTTGAATCGACCGAGACTCTTCCATATCGCGATATGAATCTCCTGGAGGAGATCCCCTTGTTTTTCGGGCTCTGCCTCGTATCCACGGGCAAGGCGGCTGAGCGCCCCGCCATAGGCTGCAGACGCTTCTCGATAAGTCTCATCCGCCCTTAAGGCTTGAGTGGACTGATTCTTTTCCGGCATTCCGGCGCGCTAGTGACCATCTCCAATTACCTATAGTCGCTCGCGGCGGAGGCTTCTTACAGCTCAAAGCAAAAAAGGGTTCTGGCTTGCCTCAGGCGCTAGAATTCTGGCCGGACCGCGAGACGATCACGTAGATCCGGTGCCGTAATCGACCAACTCAGGAGTGTCCGCTGTGCCCCTCACGCCTCATGCCATACCGATCCAATGACTCAGAAGGGCCGATACCGGCCCGTCAACGTCACGCCGCCGTCCCCGGCGGCTGCCGCACTGTGAGGTGAGGACTCGGGCAGGGCCCCAGGGGGACGACATGCGCAAAGGAAGAACCGTCGTTGCAGTGGACGCCCGGAAGACCCGTGTGTCATGCGAGCTGCGGTCGGTATGTTCCAGCGCCGCCGAGGCGAGTGAGTACTGAACGCTGCTGCGGCTGCCAATCAGCTCCGGCTGGTCAGTGCCTCGCGTGTCTCGCGACCGAACGGAGCGGTTGTCGAGCGCCGGCGCCAAGCGAGCCTCTGAAGAGGCGGGTCTGCCCGAGGTCGGAGTCGAACCGACACGCTTTTAAGGGCGGCGGATTTTCATCCCGCTTCGACTTTCGTCGCCCCGGCAGCTGGAGCCGGCCGGGTTCGTGGGCTGGAGCACGCCTTCACCATAGCCTTGCGGCCGTAGGTGCCCGCCGTCTGCTCTCTACACCTTCCCCGCTGGGCGCGGGGCTTGGCTCGGCATGAGCTCGAGAACCTCAGGGCCTCTACCGAGTTTGACGGGCTTCACCTCACGGATTTCTCCGCGAGGGCTCAAGTTGTCTGGTCTGAGTCCGCTGCGTCTACCAATTCCGCCACTCGGGCACGAGGCCGGCAGTATACGGGGACCCGGGCCCTCTGGGTATGGGGGCTCATCCGGAATGGCTGCTCTCCCGTGTAACATGCGCGGGTGAACCGCAGCGACTTCGCCTATCCGCTTCCTCCCGAACGTATTGCCCAGAGTCCGCTCGCCGTCCGTTCGGCGAGCCGGATGCTGGTGCTCGACCGCGACACCGGAGCGTGCTCTGACCGCATGGTACGCGAGCTGCCCCAGCTGCTCGCGCCCGGCGACCTCCTCGTCCTTAACGACACCCGGGTGGTGGCCGCGCGGCTGCGCGGCGTGAAGCCCTCGGGCGGGCAGGTCGAGGTGCTGCTCGAGCGGGCCTGCGCCGAATGCGAGGCGCTGGTGCAGCTGCGCGCCAGCAAGCCGATCAGGCCCGGTCTCGGTATCACCACCGCGGGGGGCGTGCTCGAGGTGCTCGAGCGCGACGATGACCTGTGGCGGGTGAGGGTGCCGGGGTCCGTCCTCGAATTCTTCGACCGCTGGGGCGAGGTGCCGTTGCCTCCGTACATTGACCGCGCGCCGGATGCATCGGACCGGCAACGGTATCAGACCGTCTTTGCCCGCGAGCGCGGCGCGGTTGCCGCGCCCACCGCGAGCCTGCATTTCGACGAGGCGCTGCTAGGGGCCGTGGCCGCGCGCGGCGTCGAGACCGCCTTCGTGACGCTGCACGTCGGTGCGGGCACCTTTCAGCCCGTGCGCGCCGAGCACATCGATGAGCACGTGATGCACGCCGAGCGGGTCACGGTCAGCGCGGACACCTGCGATGCGATTGCCAGCGCCCGCGCCCGTGACGGGCACATCGTGGCGGTCGGCACGACCGTGGTGCGCGCGCTCGAATCGGCGGCGCTGCAAGCCGCAAAGCACGGCGCGGCCGCCCTCGAGCCCTGGTCGGGGGAGACGCGCCTGTTCATCCGCCCGGGCTTTCGCTTCCAGGTGATCGATGCGCTGCTCACCAACTTTCATCTGCCCGAATCGACGCTGCTGATGCTGGTGTGCGCCTTCGCGGGCCGCGAGCCGGTGCTGCGCGCCTATCGGCACGCGGTCGCGGCCGAGTACCGCTTCTTCAGCTACGGGGACGCGATGTTCATCGCGCGCGATCTTGCGGCCCGGCCGCAGCGCGCCACGGACTGAGCGCAGCCGAAGACGCGCGCCCCGCGCAGACCCAATGGTGAAGTCTTGAAGCCCACGTTCCAACTGCTCGCCACCGACGGCGCCGCCCGCCGCGGGCAGCTCACACTCGCCCATGGCACGGTGCAGACCCCGGCGTTCATGCCGGTCGGGACTTACGGCACCGTCAAGGCGATGACGCCGGAGGAGCTCGAGGGGCTCGGCGCCGAGATCGTGCTCGGCAACACCTTTCACCTCATGCTGCGGCCCGGGGTCGAGCTCATCGCCGCCCACGGCGGGCTGCACGGGTTCATGCACTGGGGGCGGCCCATCCTCACCGACTCGGGCGGCTTTCAGGTGTTCAGCCTGAAGAGTCTGCGCAAGATCACCGAGGAGGGCGTGCGATTCCGCTCGCCTATCGACGGCGGCGAGGTGCATCTGACGCCCGAGGATGCCATGGAGGTGCAAGTCGGGCTGGGCTCGGACATCGCGATGGCCTTCGACGAGTGCACGCCCTACCCGGCGAGCGAGGCTGAGGCCCGCCAGTCCATGGAGCGCTCCATGCGCTGGGCCGAGCGCGGGCACCGGCGCTATCACCGCGACGCGCCGCCCGGTGGGCTCTTCGGCATCGTGCAGGGCGGCATGTACCCGCAGCTGCGCCTAGCCTCCCTCGAGGCGCTCCTGCGCCGGGACTGGCCGGGCCTGGCGATCGGGGGCCTGGCGGTCGGGGAGCCGCAGGCGGAGCGGCTGCAGATCCTCGAGATGCTGGTGCCGCACATGCCGGCCGGGCGGCCGCGCTACCTGATGGGCGTCGGGCGCCCCGAGGACATCGTTGCGGCGGTGCTGCGCGGCGTGGATATGTTCGATTGCGTCATGCCGACCCGGCACGCCCGCAACGGCCACCTGTTCACGGCCGACGGTGTCATCAATATCCGCAATGCCGTTCACCAGCGCGATCTGGGTCCGGTGGATCCCGAGTGCGGCTGCTACACCTGCCAGAACTACTCCCGCGCCTACCTGCGCCATCTCGACCGCTGCAACGAGATCCTCGGCAGCCGGCTGAACACCATTCACAACCTGGCGTTCTACCTGGGGCTGATGCGCCGGCTCCGCCAGGCCATCGAGGTCGGGCGGCTTGCGGCCTTCAGCGCCGAGTTTCTCGCCCGGCGGGCGGGTGCCGACGCTGTGGCATAATGCCGCCCCTTCGCCCCCGGGGCCGGCAGATCAGGCTCCGGAGGTGGTCTCGAGGATCATTAAATGAATGCATTGATTCCCACGGCCTGGGCCGCTGCGGCCGCCCCGGCGACAGGCGGCAGCCAATTGGCCCCGCTCCTGGTGATGGCCGGGTTCATCGTCGTTTTCTACTTTCTGCTGATCCGGCCCCAACAGAAGAAGGCCAAGGAGCACCAGACGCTGGTCTCGAAGCTCGCCCCGGGCGATGAGGTCGTCACCAGCGGCGGCCTGCTCGGGCGCATCAGCGAGGTCGGCGAGCACTTCGTGACGCTCGAGGTGGCCGACGGGGTGCGGGTGAAGGTACAGAAGGTCCAAGTGAGCGCCCTGATGCCCAAGGGCACCCTGAAAAGCGCCTGAGCCATGCTCGAATACGCCCGTTGGAAGTACATCCTGATCGCGGTCGTGCTGGCCGTGGCGGTGCTCTTTGCGCTGCCGAACGTGTTTGCCGAAGCCCCGGCGCTGCAGCTCGCACACGCGGATCACTCCGCGGTGACCACCGCCGAGCTGCACGCCGTCACCGCGGTGCTGCAGCAGGACAAGGTTGCCTACACGAACGCGTATGTGCAGAACGGCCGCCTCGTCGTGCTGTTCGCGAACGTGCCGGACCAGCTGCGCGGCAGCGACGCCGTCGACGGCAAATTTCAGAAGAAATACATCTCCGCGAAGACGCTGATGCCGCAGACCCCCACATGGCTGCGCGACCTGGGCTTGAAGCCCATGCCCCTCGGTCTTGACCTCAGCGGCGGGCTCGATCTGCTGTATCAGGTGGACATCAAGAGCGCCGTGCGGCAGATCCTGCAGACCTACACGCAGGATGCGACCCGGGCCCTCGCTGAGGCGCATGTGCCGGTGGCCGGCATCACCAATGTCGCCACCGGGGGCAGCACGGTGCCGAACGCCATCCAGATCACCCTCGGGCCGCAGGCGGACCTCGCGGCCGCCCAGCGTGCGCTCGCCAATCCGCTGAACGGCCTGACCATGACCACGAGCACCCAGTCGGGCGGCTTGGTCATCCGGGCCACCATGCCGGAGGCGACCATCCGGCAGCGCGAGAACTATGCCATCGAGCAGGACATCTCCATTCTGCGCAACCGGGCCAATCAGCTGGGTGTCTCCGAGCCCATCGTGCAGCGTCAGGGCAACGACCGCATCGACGTGCAGCTGCCCGGCATCCAGAACATGGCCGAGGTCAAGCACCTGCTCGGTCAGACGGCGACGCTGGAGTTCCATCTGAACGACACGGAGAACAGCGCGTACACGGCCCAGCAGACCGGCAACGTGCCGCTCGGCGACAAGCTCTACACGGACACCTGGAACGGCGAGCCGGTGCTGCTGAAGCGCGAGGTGATCGCCACCGGCGAGCAGCTGACCAATGCGAGCGCCAGCGAAGGCGCGCAAGGTCCCCAGGTCAACGTGACGCTCGACAGCCGGGCCGGCGAGAACATGCTGCGCACCACCAAGGCGAACGTCGGCAAGCCGATGGGGGTCGTGCTCATCACCAAGCACAGCGTCACCACCAAGATGGACGGAAAGGAGCAGACGCGCGAGGTCACCACCGAGAAGGTGATCAATGACGCGGTCATCGACGGGGTGTTCGCCGACCGTTTCCAGATTACCGGGCTTACACTCGGGGAGGCGCAGGATCTGGCTATCCTGCTGCGCTCGGGCTCGTTCGTGACGCCCCCCGTACTGGTCTCCCAGAACCTCATCGGTCCGAGTCTGGGCGCGGCGAACATCAGGATGGGCGTCATGGCGCTGGTGATCGGCATGGCCAGCGTGCTCGTGTTCATGGCGATCTACTACAAGGTCTTCGGGCTGGTCGCCGATGCGGTGCTGATCGCCAACGTGGTGCTGCTGACGGCGCTGCTGTCGATGATGCACGCCTCGCTGTCGCTGCCGGGCATCGCAGGCATCATTCTCACGGTGGGCATCGCGGTGGACGCGAACGTGCTGATCTACGAGCGTGTCCGCGAGGAGCTGAGGAAGGGCGTCTCGCCGCAGGCGGCGATCCGCGCCGGCTTCGAGAAGGCCTTCTCGGCGATCGCCGACTCCAACGTCACGACGGGCATCGCGGGGCTGGTGCTGTGGATCTTCGGCACCGGCGCGATCCGCGGCTTCGCCATCGTGCTCACCCTCGGCATCGCCACTTCGATGTTCACCTCGCTGATGGGCAGCCGCGCCCTGGTGACGCTCATGTACGGCGGGCGACGCAAGCTCGCCCGGCTGCACATCTAGGGGATTGCACGTGGAATTCTTCAGCCATCAAACCAACTTCCAGTTCATGGCCACACGCAAGGTGTGGTTCGGACTGTCCATTGTCTTGATGATCGCCGCCCTGGCGCTGCTGGTGACGCGGGGCCTGAACCTGGCCACCGACTTCACCGGCGGCGTCACGGTGCAGGCCAGCTTCCCGGCCGCGGCGGATCTGGGAGCGGTGCGCACGCAGATCGCTGCGGAGGGCTTCCGCGACGCGGTGGTCGAGTACGTCGGCTCGGCGCGCGCCGTCGCCATCCGGTTGCCGCCGGAGCGAGATCAGACTTCCTCGCAGCTGCGCTCGCGCCTCGAGAGCGCGCTGCGGAAGGTCAATTCCGGCGCAACGGTACAGTCGCTCTCGGTGGTCGGCCCGCAGGTGGGCGCGGAGCTGAAGAAAAGCGCGGCGTGGGCGCTCGCCTTCACGCTGCTGTTCATCTTCCTGTACATCGCTTGGCGCTTCCACACCTGGCGGCTCTCCCTCGGCGCCATTCTCGCGGTGCTGCACGACCCGATCCTGGTGCTCGGGTTCTTTGCCTTGACGCAGATCTCCTTCGACCTGCCCGTGGTGGCTGCGGTGCTGGCCGTGATCGGCTACTCGCTGAACGACACGGTGGTGGTGTTCGACCGGATCCGCGAGCGCTTCGAGGGCAACCGGCGCTTGGCGCCAAACGTGGTGCTCGACCAGGCGATCAACCAGACGCTCTCCCGGACCATCATGACCAAGGTGGTCACCTCCATCGTGGTGGTGGCGCTGCTGGTGCTCGGCGGGCCGGTGCTGCGCGGCTTCTCGGCGGCGCTGCTGATCGGCATCCTCGCCGGCACCTACTCCTCGATCTACATCTCCAGCGCGATCGCGCTCGAGTGCGGCCTCACGGCCGAGCACATCTTCCCGTCCGCGCGCAAGGCGGCGGTCGACTCTTTGCCCTGAGGACGGCGCGTTGCCCGCTCACCCGCTGCTTAACATCGCGGTCCGCGCCGCGCGCCGCGCCGGCGAGGTGATCGTGCGCAGCCTGAACAACCTCGAGTCCCTCACGGTCACCGCGAAGGGCCGCAACGACTTCGTCACCGAGGTAGACCGGGCCGCCGAGGCGCAGATCGTCGAGATCATCCACAAGCACTATCCGGATCACGCCATCCTCGCCGAGGAGGGCGGCGCGCAGGGCGAGCACGACACCCGCTGGATCATCGATCCGCTCGACGGTACGACCAACTTTCTGCACGGCTTTCCGGTGTTTGCCGTGTCGATCGCGTGCGAGCACAAGGGGCGCCTCGAGCACGCCGTGGTCTACGACCCGATGCGTCAGGAGCTGTTCACCGCCTCGCGCGGCGGCGGCGCGCACCTCGACAACCGCCGCATCCGGGTGAGCAAGCAGCGCACGCTCGAGGGCGCGCTCATCGGCACGGGCTTCCCGTTCCGCGCCAACGACCGCTACCTGGATGCGTACTTCGCCATGCTCAAGGCAGCCACGCAGAACACCGCGGGCATCCGCCGCCCGGGCGCCGCGGCGCTCGATCTGGCCTATGTCGCGGCCGGGCGCATCGACGGGTTCTGGGAGCTCGGGCTCTCCCCGTGGGACACGGCGGCCGGCACGCTGCTGGTGCGGGAGTCCGGCGGGCACATCGGCACGCTCGCCGGCGAGGAGTACCTTCAGGGCGGACACGTCCTCGCTGGCACGCCCAAGGTGTACGCGGCGCTGCTCGAGCTGTTTGCGCCGTTCGTGCCGGCGGAGTTGCGCGCGCGCTGAGTTGCCCGCCGTGCCCGGCGGGCTGCCTCGCAATCCGGGATTGCCTTGTGTACAGTCCCGGCATGATAAGGCAGCTTTTTGCGACAAAGACGGTCGCCGAAATCGAGTCGGCGGAAGCCTCGGATGCCGCGGGTCACTCGCTCAAGCGCACGCTCTCGGCAACGGCGCTCACCATGCTCGGTATCGGGGGGATCATCGGTACCGGCATTTTCGTTCTGACCGGCGTCGCGGCCGCGCAGTACGCCGGCCCCGCCCTCGTGCTCTCGTTCATCATCGCCGCGGTCGGCTGCGCGTTCGCGGGCCTGTGCTACGCGGAGTTCGCGGCGATGATCCCGGTGTCGGGCAGCGCCTATTCGTACACCTACGCGACCCTCGGGGAGGCCGTCGCGTGGTTCATCGGCTGGAACTTGGTGCTCGAGTACCTGTTCGCGGTGGCGACGGTGTCCGTCGGCTGGTCCGGGTACGTATTGCGCCTGCTCGGGGAATTCGGCTTGCACCTCCCGTACGCCTTCTCGCACGCGCCGTTCATGCAGGCCACGCCCGGCAGCTTCTCCGTCATGACCTCCGGCGCCATTCTCAACGTGCCGGCCGTGCTGATCGTCGCGGCGCTCGCTACGGTGTGTTATATCGGCATCAAGCAATCCTCCGAGTTCAACACCGTCATCGTCACCCTGAAGGTGGCCGTGGTGGTGCTGTTCATCGTGCTCGGCATGGGCTTCATCCAGCACGCCAACTGGCATCCGTTCATTCCGGCGCCGACCGGGCGGCCGGGCCAGTACGGCTGGAGCGGGGTGTTCACCGCCTCGGGGGTCATATTCTTCGCCTACATCGGGTTTGATGCGATTTCCACCACCGCGCAGGAGGCGAAGCACCCGCAGCGCGACATGCCGATCGCCATTCTCTCGAGCCTGATTGTCTGCACGCTGCTCTACGTGGCGGTCTCGGCGGTGCTCACCGGCATGGTGAGCTACAAGAAGCTCAATGTCGCAGCGCCGCTCGCGCTCGCGCTCGATGCGTACCCGCAGCTGCACTGGTTCTCGCTGCCGATCGACCTTGGCGCCATCTTCGGCATGACCTCGGTGATGCTGGTGATGACCATTGCGCAGGCGCGCATCTTCTACTCCATGGCCCAGGATGGCCTGTTGCCGCCGGTATTCGGCCGTATTCATGCGAAATTCAGCACTCCGTCGACCGGCACGGTCGTCACCGGCGTCTGCGCCGCTGCGATCGGCGGGCTGTTCCCAGTCGATCTGCTCGGCGAGCTGGTCTCGATCGGCACACTGATGGCTTTCATCACGGTGTGCATCGGCGTGCTCGTGCTGCGCTATACCCGGCCGGATCTGGAGCGCCCCTTCAAAGTGCCGGCGCCCTGGGTCACCTGCCTCCTCGGCGCGGGGGTGTGCGGCTTCATGGTCTACAAGCTGCCCGGCAGCACGTGGGTGCGCCTGGTCGTGTGGACCGTGATCGGCGCCGTGGTGTATGCCTTTTACGGGTATCGCCACAGCGAGCTGCGCCGCCGGGTCGCCGAGCCGGCCGGTTGAGCCGGCGAGGCTAAGACCCACTGAGGGCGATGGACAAAGAGCAAATCCGCATCGTATTGGTCGAGACGTCGCACCCCGGGAACATCGGGGCGGTGGCGCGCGCCATGAAGAACATGGGCCTCGAGCAGCTCGTGCTGGTGAGCCCGCGCCAGTTTCCGCACCCCGAGGCCGCCGCGCGCGCCTCGGGGGCGGACGACGTGCTCGCGCGCGCGAGCGTGGTCGAGACCCTGCCCGAGGCGCTGGCGGGCTGCGGTTTTGTCGCGGCCACCACCTCGCGCGAGCGAGATCAGTATTTCCGCGTGGCCGATGTGCGCGAGGCGGCCGGGCGCCTGCTGAGTGAGACGGTCCGCGGTCCGGTCGCGGTCCTGTTCGGTTCCGAGCGCGCCGGCCTGACCAACGAGCAGCTCGAGGCGGCGCACCTGCTGGTGCGCATCCCGGCGAGCGGGACGTACCCCTCGCTCAATCTCGCCATGGCGGTGCAGATCGTCGCGTACGAGCTCTTTCGCGCCGGCGGCGTGTCGGTCGAGCCGGCCCCGGCGGCCGGGCCGCTCGCCGATCCGGCGGAGCTCGCGCGGCTGTACGAGCACTTCGCGCAGGTTCTCGAGGAGGTCGATTTCCGTGATCGCACTCAGAGCGGCACGCACCTCATGGGGCGCATCCGCCGCTTCCTGCAGCGCGCCGAGCTGGATCGCAACGAGGTCAATATCCTGCGCGGCTTTCTCACCGCCGTGCAGCGCAGGCGGCGGCGCGCCGGGGGGCGCGGCGGGTCCTGAGCGCCGCGGCCGTGCCGCCGCGGTGTGGCGTGCCGGGCGTGATGCGCTTCTCGGTCCTCCCGTGGCGGGTTTCGCTATTGTGGCGTCGCCTGAAAACGCCTGCTACGCGCCGTGGCGCCCGCCGGGTCCGGAGGCCGCCCGCCTCCTCGGGAGGTCAACGTGTCTCGCCCTATCAGCTTGCGGAATGCCCGGCCGTGCGCAGCGCGCCGCCGGTCCGCAGGCATTGCACTCGTCCTGGTCGGTATCGCTTTCACCGGGCTGCCGCGCAACAGCGCGGCGGCGCCCCGCTTCGCCATGGCCTTGGGGGCGGGCACGCCCGGGGTCGGCCTGAGCCTGGGTTTCGGCTTCTCACGCCAGTGGGGCATGCGCGTCGGATACAGCGCCTTCGATCTGCATCATGCCGTCAACACGAGCGATGTCGACTACCGCGGCAAGCTCAAGCTCGGCATCGCCACGGCGCTGCTCGACTGGTATCCCTTCAAAGGCGTCTTTCACCTCACCGCCGGCGTGGCCGATGACGCCACCAAGCTCGATGTGCTCGGGCAGCCGACGCAGGGCACCTACACGCTCAACGGCGACCCCTACACCACGCAGCAGATCGGCTCACTCACGGGGCAGGCGAAGTTCGCCCATCCGGTCGGGCCCTACCTGGGCTTCGGCTGGGGCAACCCGACAGGCGGCAGCGGCCGCGTGCATTTCCTCCTCGACGTCGGCGCGATTTACGGCGGCGCGCCGCAGGTGACGCTCAATGCGCAATGCGGCTCGGCCGCGCCGCCGGGCAGCCCCCTGTGTGCGACGGCGCAGAGCGATTTGCTCGTCGAGCGGCGGAATCTGCAGCACAAGCTCGACGTGCTCGACTGGTATCCGGTGGTGAATCTCGCAGTGGCGGTGCGGTTCTGAGCCGCTGAAAGAGCCCGGCTGGGATCCCCCGCCTCAGTCACCTAACGCGAGCGCAAGCGCGAACGGACGTCCGTTCACGGAGTGCAGCACCAGCCGATAGCGGCCGGCCGGCAGCTGCAGGCCGGGCTGCGCGGGCGGTAGCGTGATGGTCGAGCGCGCCCCGACTTTCGCGGTGATGCCCGCATAGCCGGGTCCGAACTGGTTGTAGGCATACTCATTGACGAACGCGCTCGGCGGCAGTGCCGCGAGCGCTGCGCCGTCCCAGTGCTCAACCGGAGCATCCCCGGGCCCAAGCAGATCCGCGCGGACCACGTTGGCCGGCGCCGCGGGTGTACCCGCATCCAGATAGGCGGTGAAGCGCACGCTGCCGTCGGCGTTCAAACGGCCGGCCGAGAGGCTGATGTGGTGCGCGACCGGGCTCACCGGACCGCCGTGGTACGGCGTCAGCACCGAGCCGCGGTAGTAGTTATACGAGAGCACAACGAAGAGCACGGTCGCCACAGCGCTGATCAGGCTCCACTTGCGCAGCCGGGCGGCCTCCCACGGGGCGCTGCCGAACCACTGGAACCACCTCGTGCTGGCGAGCCGCGGATGGCGCCTGAGCAGCCAGGCGTCGAGCGAGAGGGCTCCGGCGCCGGCCAGCCACAGCGCAACGCCCATGCCGAAATTGGCCGAGGCCATGGTCCACTCGTCGATGCACGTGGCGCCCTGCCAGCCGAACAGCAGCATCAGCACGAAGCTGAGGCCGATCGTCACCAGCGCCGAGAGACGCGTCATGAAGCCGGCGAGCAGGAACAGCCCGAAGATCAGCTCCACGGCGCTGAACACGATCACCCCGGCGTAGAGCAGGGTGAAGTGGTGCAGCAGGTAGTCGACGACATGCCCCATGCCGAGGATCGCCCCGGGCATGGCCGTCTGGAATTTATTGGCCATCCAGCTGTGCGCATGGGGATCGAGCTTCGCGGGGGCGTAGATGAAGCGGCGGCTGCCGCCGCCCCAGTAGATCCAGCCCTGCACGAAGCGCACCGCGAGCAGCGCCAGCGCCAGCTGACGCGAGGTGCGGGCCGCCTCTGCGGCCGGTTCGCGCCCGAGTGCGAGTGGGGATGAGTTCATGGTGTTCTCCGCACGAGGTTAACGGCGGCCCGAGGCGCGTGCGCCGCCTCGATGGGCCTTGTCCCCGCCGGCGATGGGCTTGAAGCCGTAACGGGCGAAGATGCGCTGCGCCGCGGGTGAGCGCAGGAACGTGATCCAGGCGCGGGCAGCCCGCGGGTGGCGCGCGCCGCGCACCACGGCGGCCGCGTAGATGGCCGTGACGTTTTCGGACGCGGGAATGTCGACGTGGCTGATGGGGTGCCCGACCTGCTCCTGGAAGATCGCCTCCGACTTCCAGGTGACGCCGGCATCGGCCAGGCCCTGCATCAGGAACAGCGGCGTCTGGCGATGGTGGATATGCGTCAGGATCGTCTGTCCGTCGGCGACCTTGGCGACGTAGACCGTGTGCGCCAGCGCCGGGCCGCCCGCCTTGGTCAGGGCCAGCTCGATCTGCCGCGCGACGCCCTCCCAGGCGGGGTTGGGCATCGCCAGGCGCACGCCGGGCTTGCCGAGGTCGGGGAGCCCGCGGATGTGCGCGGGATTGCCGGCTGGCACCATGATGGTCAGGTTGTTGGTGGTGTAGGGCACCGCGGGCGGCACGAGCCGACCGGCGGCGATCTGGGCTCGCACCTTCTCCAGACCCGCCGCATACACGTCGGGCGCGGCCGTGAAGGTGAGGTTGCCCGAGGTGAACGTGCCGCCGAGCGCCATTGCCTTGATCAAAAGCCCGGGCGGAATGGTCACGTAGAAGATCCGCCCGCGCAGCCGCGGATGCTCGGCCTCGAACGCCTGCACCAGCGGCGCCATCGCGAAGTAATAGTTGCCGCCGACGTAAATCACCAGCGCGGGGTGATCGATGCTGCCGTGAAAGTCGGCCATGTCGTCCACCCCGGGCACGGTGAACTCAAGGCCCCGGCGCAGCGCCGGATTGTTCTGCCCGTGCGACCAGGGCGGATAAAGTCGTTCGGCATAGCGCGGGGGCGTCACCGGCTTGCCCAGGTCGGCGGCTCGGGCGGTGCAGGAGAGGATCGCGGCGAGCGCGCAGCTCGCCACCCAGGTCATGCGCAGCGGACTCATCGGATTTCTCCTCTGCCGCGGCGCGGCGAACCCGCGCCGCGGCCGCGGGGCGGATTAATTACATGCGCACCAGGGCGTAACCGCGGTTCTGCAGGATGATCACCGTGGACAGCGCCGAGAGCGCGACGTGGATGTCCGGGTTGACCTCGGCCGGGGTGAAGTGCATGTCACCGAGCGCGTTGCCGCAGACGAACAGATCGATGCCGTCCTTGCGCAGCGTGGCGATCAGCGCGAGGTTGGGGTTGGGGTGGCCGAACTTCGCCTGGTAGGCCGCTGCGCTCAACGCGATCGGCGTGGCCGGTCCGTGGATGATCACTGCGAACTTCATGTGTTTGAGGGGCACACCGGCGGCGGCGAAGATGTTGATCGTGCGCGCGATGTGATCGAGACCCGGGTTGACCTTGGCCGCCTGCGGCTTTCCCTGGGTCAGATCGAACAGGGCTTTGTAGGTCACACCGGCCTTCGGTCGCACGACCACCCCGGGCCAAATGTGCTCGGGGCCGTAGCCCTTGATCAGCGGGTAGTGCCAGAAGCCGGCAGGCTGGGGGGCCGCGGCGGCAGCTGCCACGCTGAGGCCGATGACGAGGGTCGACAGAAAGATGGATCGTAGGGTCATGGTCAAATCCTGTGTGTCTAGGGAGTTGCCGGTCACTGCAGGCCGCTATGGTTGCGTTCTTTTTTATATATATCTACTGCATATAATATAGCTATTCCATATAATTTAGATATATAAAGCCTGAACTTCCGCCGCGGCCGACTGGAGAGAGACCCACGCCGACCGCACAATGGGGGCGAAGCGCCGGCGAGCTGCCCGCTCGCTGTACCTCGCTGCGGCGGTTGAACATCCATGAGCACACGCGACCTGATCTATTTGGACTATGCGGCGACGACTCCGGTAGACCCATCCGTAATTGGCGCAATGACGCGCTCCCTGGCGGCCGAAGGCGGCTGCGGCAATCCCTCCTCGCTGCATGCGTTCGGGCGGCGCGCCGCCAAGCGCATCGAGGCGGCGCGCGCCGAGGTGGCCGCGCTGATTGGCGCCGCGAGTGAGGAAATCGTGTTCACCTCCGGGGCGACCGAGTCCGACAACCTGGCGGTGCTCGGCGTCGCGCATGCCGCGGCGCATCGGGGCCGGCACGTGGTGAGCTCGCGCATCGAGCACAAGGCGGGACTCGATCCGTGCAAGCGCCTGGAAAAGGAGGGTTTCGCGGTCACGCTGGTGACGTCGGACCGGAGCGGGCGGATCGACCCGGGTGCGGTCGAGGCGGCGCTGCGCCCCGAGACCGTCCTGGTGTCGGTCATGTGGGTCAACAACGAAACCGGGGTCATCCAGGACGTCGCGGCGATCGGAGCGCTGTGCCGCGAGCGCGGCATCCTGTATCACACCGATGCGGCGCAAGCGGTCGGGAAGATTCCGGTCGCGGTGCACGCGCTGCCGGTCGATCTGCTGTCTTTCACCGCGCACAAGCTGTACGGACCGAAGGGAATCGGCGCGCTCTACGTGCGCGCGGGTGTGCGCGCACGGGTGCTTCCGCTGCTCGTCGGCGGCGGCCAGGAGGGGGGACTGCGCCCCGGCACGCTGCCGACGCATCAGATCGTCGGTTTCGGGGCGGCCTGCGCGCTGGCGCGGGCGCTGCTTGAGGCCGAGGGCCCGCGGCTGACGGCATTGCGCGAGCGCCTGTGGGGACAGCTGCGCGCGATCAGGGGCGTGCACCTCAACGGCGAGGGAGCGCCGCGCGTGCCGGGCGTTCTCAATGTCTCTTTCGAGGGCGTCGAAGGAGAGAGCCTGGTCACGGGACTCGAAGAGCTGGCCCTCTCGACCGGGTCGGCATGCAATTCAGCCTCGAGCGAGCCGTCTTATGTGCTGCGCGCACTCGGGCGCGATTCGCAGCTCGCGCAGAGTTCTCTGCGCTTCAGCTTCGGTCGCTTCACGACGCCCGAGGACATCGACCGGGCCGCCGTCGCCGTGCAGCGCGAGGTGAGGCGGCTGCGGGCCTTGTCGCCGGCGACGGATTTGCCCGGGACCGGCGCGACGGCGGACGCCGAGGTGGTGGGCGAGGCCGGCGGCCCGGGACGCGACGTGTGGATCCGCTTCCGGCTGCGCGTCTGCTCGGGTCGGGTGAGCGGCGTGTCGCACCGGGTGTACGGCTGCCCGCACACTCTCGCGGCGGCGGCGTGGCTCGCCGGGCGGCTGCCGGGCCGCACCGGCGAGGAGTTGATGCCCGGCACGCCGGCCGAGTGGGCGCAGACCCTCGCGGTGCCGGTGGAGAAGCTCGGGCGCCTGCTCACGCTCGAGGATGCGCTTCGCGAGTGCCAGCGGCGCTGGCCCGCGGTGTAGAATGAGCGCAGCTGCACGTCCGACACCGTCATGACCATTTCCCTGACCGAATCCGCCGCACACCGCATCCGCAATTTCCTCGCCGCCCGCGGGCACGGCATCGGGCTGCGCTTGGGCGTGCGCAAGACCGGCTGCTCCGGCTTCGCTTACGTGGTCAATTACGCCGATGAGCAGCATCCGGGCGATGTAGTGTTCGAGGACCGCGGCGTGAAGGTGTACGTCGACCCTGAGAGCCTGCCGCTCATCGACGGGACCACGGTGGACTTCGTCAAGCAGGGGCTGAATGAAGCGTTCCGCTTCCGCAATCCCAACGTCAAGGGCGAGTGCGGCTGCGGCGAGAGCTTCTCGGTCTGAGGCTCGCCGCCCGTGCGGCTGCGCGGCGCGCGGAATTCTGCAAAATCCGTTTCTAATCCGCCACTTCGGCGGCTTGGCCAAATTGCCACCCACGGGTATCACCGGGTAGACTGTAAAGCTTGATTGACGCCGGTCCGCCAGCCGCCCTCAGGCGGGGGGGCGGCCCGCTGCGTCCCGTTCCGCATTCCGCTCCCGAAAGGTCATCCGAATGGCGCTTGAGCGCACCCTGTCCATCGTCAAACCCGACGGCGTCGCCCGCAATCTCATCGGCGAGGTCTACCGCCGCTTTGAGACTGCCGGCCTGTCCATCATTGCCGCCCGCATGCTGCGGCTGTCGCTGCACGAGGCGGAGGGCTTCTACGCCGTGCACCGTGAGCGGCCGTTCTTCAAGGACCTGGTGCGCTACATGACCTCCGGGCCGGTCATGGTGCAGGTGCTCGAGGGCGAGAACGCGATCGCGCGCAATCGCGACATCATGGGTGCCACCGACCCGAAGAAGGCCGCTCCCGGCACCATTCGCGCCGATCTGGCCGAGAGTATCGAGCGTAACGTGGTGCACGGCTCGGATGCTCCCGAGACTGCCGAGCGCGAGATCACGTATTTCTTCAGCGCCACGGAGCTGCACCCGCGCGGCTGAGGCCGCCTGACGCCCATGAGCGAGTCCGCCACGACCACGAATCTGCTGGGATTGCCCCGGCCCGACCTCGAGCGGTTCGTGGCGCGCCTCGGCAGCAAGCCCTTCCGGGCCCGTCAGCTGATGCAGTGGGTGTACAAGCGGGCCGAGCCCTCGTTCGAGCGGATGACCGATCTCGCCAAGGCGTTCCGCGCCGAGCTCGGCGCGCACGCCTGCGTGCGCGCGCCCGAGATCATCGACGAGCAGTGCTCCGCGGACGGCACGCGCAAGTGGCTGCTGCGGGCCGACGGCAGCCAGGCGTTCGAGATGGTCTATATCCCCGAGCCCGATCGGGCGACGCTGTGCATCTCCTCGCAGGTCGGCTGCGCGCTCGACTGCGCGTTCTGCTCGACGGCGCAGCAGGGCTTCAACCGCAATCTGACCACCGCCGAGATCGTCGGGCAGGTGTGGCTCGCGAACCGCGAGCTGGCCGGGACGCTCGCCGACCTGGCCCGCGAGCGCGCCGTGACCAACGTGGTGTTCATGGGCATGGGCGAGCCGCTTGCGAACTTCCGCAACGTGGTGCCGGCGCTCGACATCCTCCTCGATGACTTCGGATTCGATCTGTCGCGACGGCGCGTGACGCTCTCGACCTCGGGTCTGGTGCCGCAGATCTACAAGCTCGCCGAGTACAGCAACGTGGCGCTGGCGGTCTCGCTGCATGCGCCCGATGATGCGCTGCGCAGCGAGCTGGTGCCGATCAACCGCAAGCATCCCATCGGCGAGCTGCTCGCGGCCTGCTGGCACTACATCGATGAGCGCAACGGCCGCAGCGTCACCTTCGAGTATGTTCTGCTCCAGGGCGTGAACGACTCGCGGGCGCAGGCGCACGCGCTGGCGCGGCTGCTCGCCGGTCATCCGGCCAAGGTCAATCTCATCCCGTTCAATCCGTTTCCGGGCACTCGCTTCCGCCGCTCCTCGCCTGAGGCGGTGCACGCGTTCCGCGACGAGCTGCTGCACCGGGGCGTGCTTGCGACCGTGCGCCGGACCCGCGGCGATGACATCGACGCCGCCTGCGGCCAGCTCGCCGGCCGCGTCATCGACCGCACCGTGGTGCGCCTCGGCAGCCGCACGTTCGGCCTGGCGGTGCAGGCGTGAGCGCCGCCCGGCTCACCCGGCGGTCACGGGGCACGCTCGCCGGCGCGTGCGCCGGGCTCGCGGCGATGCTGCTCGCCGGCTGCAGCAATCCTCAAGTAGTGCGCGACCACCACCAGGCGGCGATATTCAACACCGAGCTCGGCGTCGCCTACCTGCAACGCGGGGAGCTGGCGGTCGCCAAGCGCAAGCTCGATCGGGCGCTGCGCGAGAATCCCGACGATCCGAATGTGCACAGCGCGCGCGCGCTGCTGTTCGAGCGGCTCGGTGAGCCGCGGCAGGCCGACCGCGAATTCCGCGAGGCGCTGCGGCTTGCGCCGAATGATCCGGACTACCAGAACGACTACGCGGTGTATCTGTGCAACGCCGGACGCACCGACGAGGGTGTGAAGTACTTTCTCAAGGCCGCGAGCAACCCGCTCTACCTGACCCCCGCGGCCGCCTACACCAACGCCGGAGTCTGCCTGCGCGTGGCGCATCAGTACCCCAGGGCAATTCAGATGTTCGAGTCGGCGCTGGTGGTGAGCCCGGGCTTCGAGCAGGCCGCCTGGCAGCTCGCCGATCTTGATTACAAGCAGGGCCGGTTCGCGCAGGCCCACGCGCTGATCAAGAGGTTTCTGGCCTCCAACAACGAGACGCCCGACATGCTGTTGCTCGCGGTGAAGGTCACGCGCGCCGAGGGCGATGCGCTCGCTGCGGCGCTCTATGCGCGCCAGCTGCAGCTCGATTTTCCCGACTCGGCCCAGGCCCACGCCCTGGCCGTCCCCCGACACAACCCTGGCTGAGCGTGATGGCGGAAGAAGCAGGCGGCGAGCCGCGCCGCGAGGCCGGCTGCGGCATTGGCGCGCGACTGCGCGGCGCGCGCGAGCGGGCGGGCTTGACCATCGCGCAGGCCGCGCAGCGGCTGCATGTCTCCCGCGAGGCGCTCGAGGCGCTCGAGGCCGAGCGGTTCGAGGCGCTCGGCGCGCCGATCTACGTGAAGAGCTACCTGCACCGCTACGCCGCGCTGCTCGGCGAGTCGCAGGAGGCACTCGATGCGCAGCTCGCCTCCTCGGCCGTGATGCCGGCACCGGACCTGACACGTATTCCGCACGCGACGGCCGAAGGCGGCCGGCACATCGCGGTGATCCTCATTGCCGCCGGTGTGCTGATCGTCGGCGGCCTGGTATGGTGGGGCTGGTCGCGCCGGCACGCGCTGCTGGTGGTGGCGGCGCCGGTGCAGCACAGTGCGCGGCCGCAGACCCGCACTTCACTCGGGCCCGCGCATGTCACGGCTGCGAGCGCCGTGCCGCGCACAGCCGCTGCGGCGCCGCCGCCGCCGCGAGCGACAGCGCCGGCGACGGCGCAGGGCGCCGTGCGCATCACGCTGCAATTTCCGGCTGTGAGCTGGGTGAGCGTCAGCGACGCCGCCGGCCACCATCTGTTCCGGGGCACGCTGAGCGCGGGCACGACGAAGTCGTTTTCCGGTGGCGCGCCGCTGCACGTCGTGCTCGGCTATGCCGTCGGCGCGACGCTCAGCGTCAACGGCCGCGCGGCAGCACCGGTGCCCTACGTGGGGCGGGATCATGCCGCCTCGATCGCTGTGACCGCGCAAGGGCAGCTGCTGCCCGCACCGCGGCATTCTGGAGGATGAGTTGAGCGAACAGATCCAACCGGTGCGTGGCATGAACGACGTGCTGCCCGCGGAAATCACCGCATGGCAGACGCTGGAGGCCGCCACGCGGGAGCTGCTCGGCGCCTACGGCTATCAGGAGATCCGCGTGCCGGTGGTCGAGCGCACGGAGCTGTTCCAGCGCGCGATCGGCGAGTACACCGACGTGGTCGAGAAGGAGATGTACACCTTCGTCGATCAGGGCGGGGAGAGCCTGACGCTGCGCCCGGAGGGCACAGCCGGGGTCATGCGCGCGCTCATTTCCAACGGCATGCTGCGCGGGGCGCGCCACAAGCTGTGGTGCATCGGGCCGATGTTCCGCCACGAGCGCCCGCAGAAGGGCCGCTACCGGCAGTTTCACCAGGTGAGCGTGGAGGCCGTGGGCTTCGCCGGCCCCGACGTCGATGTGGAGCTGATCGCGCTCGCGGCGCGCCTGTGGCGGCGGCTCGGCATCACGCGCGTGCGGCTGGAGATCAATTCCCTCGGAGCGCCCGAGGCGCGGCGCGTGTACCGGGAGAAGCTCGTCGAGTATCTGCGTGCCCACCACGGCCAGCTCGACGCCGACAGCCGCCGGCGCCTCGAAGGCAATCCACTGCGCGTGCTCGACAGCAAGAATCCCGAGATGCGCGCGCTGATCGAGGCTGCGCCGGTGCTGACCGATCACCTCGACCCCGAGTCGCGCGAGCACTTCCAGGCCGTTTGCCAGGCGCTTGAGGCGCTGGGGATCCCGTTTCGCGTCAATTCGCGCCTGGTGCGCGGTCTCGATTACTACAGCCGTACGGTGTTCGAGTGGATTACCGACGCACTCGGTGCCCAGGATGCCGTATGCTCCGGCGGGCGCTACGACGGGCTGATCGGCCAGCTCGGCGGCGAGAGCACGCCGGGGATCGGATTCGCCATGGGCATCGAGCGCCTCGTCGCGCTGCTGACCCAGGCCGGTCAGCTGCCTGCGCCGCCGACCGCGGACGTCTATATTGTCGTCAACGGGGCGCGCGCCTCGGCTGTCGGGCTCGAGCTCGCCGAGCGGCTGCGCGATGCGCTGCCGGGCCGGCGGTTCGAGCTGAATCTCGGTGGCGGCAACTTCAAGACGCAGTTCCGCCGTGCCGACCGCAGCGGCGCGGCGCTGGCGCTGATTTTCGGAGACGATGAGCTGGCGCGGGGCGTCGCGGCCTTGAAACCTTTGCGCCGCGACGCCGGTCAGAGCGAGAGTCCGCTGCCCGAGCTGGCCGCGGCGATCGAAACGGCACTCGCCGCTCCCGCCGTGCAGACCTGAATTCGAGGAGGGGTCGTGGACAGTTATCTTGACGAACGCGAGAAATGGGAAGCGCTGCTGGCGTGGCTGCGCACGAACGGGCCGGCCATGCTGGCCGGCGTGGCGATCGCCGCGCTCGGACTCGGCGGCTACCGCTGGTGGCAGTCGCACGTCAACGGGCGTGACCTGGCCGGGAGCGCGCTCTACGCGCAGATGGAGAAGGCTTTCGCGGGCGGCAATCAGGCTCAGGGGTTCGCCGTGGCCGGGACGCTCGAGCGGCAGTACGGCTCCACCCCCTACGCCGATCAGGCCCGGCTCGCCTCGGCTGCCTCGTTCGTGCAGACCGGGCACCTCGCTCGCGCGGCCTCCGAGCTCACCGAGGTGATGGAGCATCCGCACGATGCGATTCTGGGGCTGGTCGCCCGGCTGCGCTTGGCGCGTGTCCAGATCGCTCTGCATCAGCCGCAGCTGGCGCTGCGCACCCTCGGGGGCGCCGATCCCGGCGCGTTTGCGCCGCGCTTCGCGGTTGTCCGCGGCGACGCGTACTACGCAATGGGCAAGAAGCGCGAGGCACTCGCCCAGTACCGCCTGGCGCGCGCCAGCGATCCGGGTGGGGAGACCAACCGGCAGCTGCTGGCTCTGGAGATTTCGCAAATCGCCGCCAATCTGCCCGGCGGGCCGTCCAATGCTGCCGCCGCCCCAGGCGCGCGGCAGGCTGCGGGCGCCGCCCAGCCCCCAAGCGGCAAGTAGCACCGGCCGAACCGATACCGAGCGGGATGAGACTCTTGCACACGAATACCACGAGATCGATGCGATTCTGGGCCGCGGCGCTCGCGGCGACCTGGCTGCTGGCCGCCTGCTCGCACAAGGAGGTGGATCAGCCGGCCAAGCTCGCCCCCATCAAGTCGACGCTGCGCGTGCGCAGGATCTGGAGCGACTCGGTCGGCGGCTTCCACCTGTTCAATTTCTGGGGTTTCGGCGATTCCAAGACCCGGGCGCTGCTGCTCGGCCTGCGGCTCGTGGTGCGCGGCGAGCGCCTGTTCGCCTCGGGGCACGACGGCGTGGTGGCGGCGTTCAATGCCCGCACGGGCCGGCAGCTTTGGCGGACCGACACGCACATCCCCTTCGGCGGTGGCCCGGCGGTGCACGGCAAACTGCTCGTGCTCGGCGCCACCGACGGCGAGGTGGCTGCGTTCGATGCGGACAACGGCAAGCTGCTGTGGAAAGTGCGGCTCGCGGACGAGGTGGTTTCCTCTCCCGCGGTGTCCTCGGACCTGATCGCCGTGCGCACCATCGACGGGGTGCTGCACGCGCTCTCGCCGCAGAACGGTCACGAGCTGTGGGAGACGCAGCAGCACATGCCCTCCCTGTCGCTGCGCGGCGCGGCGATCCCGGTGATCGCCGATCACATGGTGATCAGCGGTTTCGCCAACGGCAAGGTGCTGGCGGTGAACGCCTCCGACGGTTCGCAGGTATGGCTCGCGACCGTCTCGGAGCCGAAAGGCCGCACCGCCATCGAGCGCCTCGCCGACGTGCACGGCGCGGCAATCGTCGCCGGCAAGGATGTCTACACGGTCGGCTATCACGGCACGGTCGACATGCTGGCGCTCAACAGCGGCCAGCCCTGGTGGTCGCATAAGGCCTCGAGCTTCCGCGGTTTGGCCCTCGGACAACGCGCCGTCTACATGACCACGGAGGACGGGGCGGTTGAGGCGCTCAATCGCAAGAACGGAGCGGTGCTGTGGAGTCAGGCGGCGCTGCGCTTTCGCTCCTTGACGCAGCCGGCAGTGAGCAACGATGCGGTGATCGTCGCGGACTACCAGGGATATGTGCACTGGCTGAACAAGCGCACCGGGGCGTTCGAAGCGCGGGCCGAGACGGGCGGGGTGCGCGTGTCCAACCCGCCGGTGGTGATCGGCAACGAGGTCGTCGTGATCAACGACGTCGGCGATATCACCGCCTTCCGCGTCTCGCCGCGTCACTGACCCCGAGCGGCCGCGGCGCCATGCTGCCCGTTGTCGCCCTGGTCGGACGGCCCAATGTCGGCAAGTCCACCCTGTTCAACGTGCTTACCGGCACACGGGACGCCATTGTCGCGGATGTTCCCGGGCTGACGCGCGACCGCCAGTACGGCTTCGGCAGAGTCGGGCCCGTGCCGTGCGTGGTGGTCGACACCGGCGGGCTCATCGAGAACCCCAGCGGCATCGAGGCGCAGATGCGCGCGCAGACCGAGCGGGCGGTCGCCGAAGCCGATCGTCTGGTGTTCGTGCTCGATGCGCGCGCCGGCCTGACGCCGCAGGACCAGTTCGTGGCGCGCGAGCTGCGCCGCTGCGGCAAGCCGGTCACGCTGGCGCTGAACAAAGCCGAGGGACTGGACACCTCGATCGCCGCGGCGGAGTTTCACGCGCTGGGGTTCGGCGAGCCGCTCGGCATCTCGGCAAGCCACAGCCAGGGCTGCGAGGCGCTCATGGAGCATGTGCTCGAGGGCCTCGAGCCGCTCCCTGGCGCCGCAGAGGATGCCGAAGCGGTGCGCATCGCGGTGATCGGACGGCCCAACGTCGGCAAGTCGACTCTGGTCAACCGCCTGCTCGGCGAGGAGCGGGTGATCGCCAGCGATCAGCCGGGCACGACCCGCGACAGTATTCTCGTGCCGTTCGAGCGCGATGGGCACCGGTTCCTGCTGATCGACACGGCCGGCGTGCGGCGCCGCGCGCGCGTCGCGGATGCCGTGGAGCGCGCCAGCGTCGCCAAGACGCTGCAGGCCATAGACGAGGCTCATGTGGTGATCCTGCTGCTCGATGCCCATGACACGGTGGCCGAGCAGGACGCGAGCGTGCTCGGCATCGCGCTCGCGCGCGGGCGGGCGCTGATCATCGCGGTCAACAAGTGGGACGGCATCGCGATGGAGCAGCGCGAGGAGATTCACCGCCAGCTCTCGCTCAAACTCGATTTCGTGCCATTCGCGCCGCTGCATTTCATCTCGGCGCGACACGGCACGGGTGTGGGCGAGCTCGTGCACTTGACGCTGCGCGCCTACGATGCGGCCATGCGCGAGATGCCGACTCGCGAGCTGACCCGTACGCTCGAGCACGCGGTCACCGCACACCAGCCGCCCCTGGTGCGCGGCCGGCGCATCAAGCTGCGCTACGCGCATCAGGGCGGCCGCAATCCGCCGCGCGTGGTGATTCACGGCAACCAGACGGCATCCGTGCCGGGTGCGTACACACGCTATCTCACCAACGTGTTCCGCAAACGGTTCGATCTGTTTGCCACGCCGGTGTTCATCGAGTACCGGACCGACCAGAACCCCTATGACAAGCCGGCAAGGGGAGCACGAGCTGCGCCCGCGTCGCGGCGCAGGCGAGCGCGCCGCTGAAGGCCCGCGCAGGCGCGATCAGAACGCGTTGCGTCCGGTGAGCGCCCGTCCGACCGAGAGCTGATGGATGGTCTCGGTGCCTTCGTAGGTGATGACGCTCTCGAGATTGAGCATGTGGCGGATCGGGGCGTACTCGGCGCTGATGCCGGCGCCGCCGAGCAGGTCGCGGCACTCGCGCGCCACCTCGAGCGCTGCGCGGCAGTTGTTCCATTTGGCGAGCGATACCTGCACCGGATCGAGCGCGCCACGATCCTTCAGCCGCCCGAGCTCGAGCGCCAGCAACTGCGCCGCAGTGATCTTGCGGGCCATCTCGGCCAAGCGGATCTGCACCGCCTGATTTTGCGCGAGCGGCCGGCCGAACAGCTCCCGTTCCCCGGTGTACTCCAGCAACTGCGCCAGGCATGCCTGCGCGGCACCGATGACGCCCCAGGCGATTCCGTAACGGGCCTGCGTGAGACAGGACAGCGGCCCTTTCAGTCCGACCACGCCCGGCAGCACGTTTTGCGCAGGCACCCGCACGTCATCGAAGAACAGCGCCGAGGTCACCGAGGCGCGCAGCGAGAACTTGCGCTCGATCAGCTGTGCGCTGAAGCCCCGCATCCCTATGTCGAGCAGAAACCCGCGGATGCCGTCATCGGTCTGCGCCCACACCACCGCCACGTCCGCGATCGAGCCGTTGGTGATCCACATCTTCGAGCCGTTCAGCACCCAGTCGCCTCCCCGCTGGCGCGCGTGGGTCTTCATGTTGGCCGGGTCGGAGCCGCCGTGCGCCTCGGTGAGGCCGAAGCAGCCGATGAGCTCGCCGCGGGCCATGGCCGCCAGATACTTCTCCTTCTGCAGCACCGAGCCGTAGGCATGAATCGGATACATGCACAGCGAGGACTGCACCGACACGAAGCTGCGGATCCCGGAGTCGCCGCGCTCGAGCTCCTGGCAGATCAGCCCGTAGCAGATCGCATTGAGACCGGCGCAGCCGTAACCGGTGAGCGAGGAGCCGAGCAGGCCGAGCGCGGCCAGCTCAGGCACCAGCTCGCGCGGGAAGCGGTGCTCCTCGAAGCACTCGCGGATGATGGGCAGCACGCGCTCCTCGACGAGCCGCCGCACCGAGTCCTGTACCATTCGCTCCTCGTCGGTGAGCGACTCGCGTACGCAGAAGAGATCGAGGGGGTCGAGGCTGGGGTTCGACAATGCAATCCACTCCCGTGAAGCCAGGCAGGGGTGCGGCGGTGGCGCCGATGGGCCTTGCGCGCGCGGCGCGATGATACCCTACTCGGCGGTAGGTACGGGCGTGTCGGCCCCGGACTCGAGCCGCGGAAGCCGATTGTGATCGGATGTTGTGAAGAAACAATGACTTGGCGGGACGGCGCGGTGAGCCCGGGTTGGGGCTGCGCGAGACGCGATCCATGCGGGGCGCCGCACGCCGTGCGCCCGCTGCGCCGCGGCATCGCAAGGAGTGCAAGGTGACGGGCCCTACGGTCACTGGGCCGGACGGCCGCCGGCGCTGCCGCTGGTGTGCGGCCACGCAGGAGTACACCGCCTATCACGATGCGGAGTGGGGCTTCCCGGTCGCCGACGACCGGCGGCTGTTCGAGAAGCTCAGCCTCGAGGGCTTCCAGGCCGGCCTGAGCTGGCGAACCATCCTTGCCAAGCGAGGGCGCTTTCGCGCCGTGTTTCACCAGTTCGATGTTGAGCGAATTGCCCGTTTCACGGCCCGCGATGTCCGGCGGCTGCTCAGGGACCCCGGAATCGTGCGCCACCGCGGCAAGATCGAGGCAGTGATCCACAACGCGCGCCGGGCCCGGGAACTGATCCGACGCGAGGGCTCGCTGGCCGCCTTCCTGTGGCGGTACGAACCGGAGCCCCCGCGCCGCGCCCGTCCGCAGAGCGCCTCCGTGTCGCCCGAATCCATCGCGCTGTCGAAGGACCTGAAGCGGCTCGGCTGGCGGTTCGTGGGTCCCACCACGCTGTATGCGTTCATGCAAGCGATGGGGCTGGTCAACGACCATGCCGAGGACTGTGTGGTCCGCAGCGAGGCCGAGCGCGCCCGCCGGCGCTTCAAACGGCCCGGGGCCGGAGCCTCACGGCCGCAGCCCGCTTCCCGTCCACGCAAGCCGTTGATTCGAAAAAGGTAACGAACGGGCGCCCAGCGCTTTGGGACGGCTTGATGGGCGATTGTGGCGGAAATAATTGACCAAATGGTTCATTAACTGAGGAGTTTGATTTGTGGGCGCGTTGAGTCAGATCTTCCACGCCCTGGCCGATCCGACGCGGCGCGCGATTCTGGCCCGGCTCATGACGGGCGAGTCCTCGGTGAGCGAGCTGGCCGAGCCGTTTGAGATGACCCTGCCGGCCGTCTCGAAGCACCTGAAGGTGCTCGAGCGCGCGGGCCTCATCTCTCGCGGACGCGAGGCCCAGTTCCGGCCCGCGCGCATCGAACCGAAGGGGCTGATCGGCGTCGAGGCGTGGATCGAGACCTACCGCAGCCGCTGGGCCGAGCGGCTTGAGGACTATCTGCGGCAGATGCAAGACGGCGCGCCGCCCTCGGCCGGCAAGACCGGTCAGGACAGCGGCAAATAGCCGGGTATCCGGATCTTTGGAGGCCATCATGGTGGAGCACAGCGCAGCGCACGGTGTCTTTGTCCTCGAGCGCCAGATCGAGGCGCCACCCGAGCAGGCGTCTGCGGCATTCGCAACGGCGGCAGGCAAGGCGCGCTGGTTCCACGGTACGCAGGCGCAGGTGGTGACCCGGGAGTTCGATTTCCGGGTGGGCGGCCGCGAGCGGCCCCACTGCCGTTGGCCGCCGAGGGCGCACGCCAACTTGCCCCATCGTGAGCCCCAGCGATGTCCGCGCGCAATACCTCGACATCGTGCCGCAGCGACGAATCGTCTACCTCTATGAGATGTTTCTCGACGAGCCCAAGATCTCCGTGTCGCTCGCAACGGTGCAGTTCCTGGCGCAGGAGGGGCCCACGCGGCTCGTCATTACCGAGCAGGGCGTGTACCGGAGCGGCTTCCGCGACGAAGGTTCCCGGGAAGAGGGTGCGAACGGGCTGATGGATCATCTCGTAGCCTCCCTCCCGGCATCCGATCAGCGCATCCGCCGCCGCGAGATCACTCTCACGCGCGTCTGGCTCGCGCCGCGGGCGCGGGTCTTCCGGGCCTGGACGGGATCCCGAGCAGCTGGCGCGCCGGTTCGGCCCGGCAGGATTCACCGTGCCGCACTGCGAGGTCGTCGCGCGCGTCGGCGGCAAATGGATGCTCACCATGCGCGCCAATGACGAATTGGCCGCCGTGGTCGGACGCGACCACCGCGCCAGCGGCGAGTCTCGTGAAGTCGAGAAGCCCTCGCGGCTGGTCTTCACCAACAATGCGCTGGATGCGGCCGGTGAGGTGATTCTGAAGGGGCTCACGACGGTCACCTTCGAGGATTTCGGCGCGTCGAGCCGACTGACGCTGCACACCCGCGCCACGGGCACCGGTGAGCAGGTTGCCCTCATGCTGACCGGCATGGAGGGCTGGAGCGAAAGTCTCATGAATCTGGCTCGAGCTACGGCCGCATGAGATCTGGCAAAAGCACGATGAGATAAAATAAACTTGACCAAATAAGCTAATTTGATAAACTATATGCGTGCCTAAGACCCCTCCTGCCCTGACGACTCTTCCACCGGTCGCCGCTCAAGCGTTGCGGGGCCTCGGCGAGAACCTCGCGATTGCGCGCGTGCGGCGGCGGGAATCACAGCGCACCTGGGCCCGGCGTCTGGGGTGTTCGGTGCCGACGCTCATTCGGCTGGAGCGCGGCGACCCCGGGGTGGGGATGGGGCTGTACGCCACCGCATTGTGGCTGATCGGCCGCGTGGCGGCGTTGCCCGAGCTGGCGGCGCCCGGGGAGGACCGGGGGGCGCTCGAGGGAGAGGTTCGCGCGGCGTTGAAGCGCCGGGCAACGCGAGCGGCGGCCTCGACAGTGGCCCGCGACGGGCGCAGGGAGCCATGACCTACGAGCTCACCGACCGCCTGTATCTGTGGATCCTCACGGATCCGGCACGGCCGCGCACGGTCGGCGAGCTGCAGCTCGTGCGCTCCAATCAGCGCGTTTCGCTGCGCTATGCGCCAAGCTGGCTCGGCGAAGGCTTTGCGCTCAGCGAAGACCTGCCGCTCATTGACGAGGAATTTGTGCCGGCGGAGCGCAACACGGCTGCGGGCGCGGTGGACGATGCGCGCCCCGACCGCTGGGGCGAGCGCGTCATTCGCTTCATCGACAAGCCACCGCGGCTGTCGCTGCTCGAGTATCTCTACTATGCCGGAGACGATCGCTTCGGCGCACTCGGTGTCTCGAGGTCGGCCGAGCGCTATCTGCCGCGCCGCCTCGGGCCCCTGCCGGTGCTTGCAGAAGCCAACCAGGTCCACGAGCTCGTGCGCCGCATCCAGAACAACGAGCCGGTGCCCCCGGAGCTGAAGAGGCTCATCTCCCCGGGCGCGACCATGGGTGGCGCGCGCCCCAAGGCACTGCTCGACATCGATGGCGAGCAGTGGGTGATCAAGTTCTCCGACGACGAGCCGGCGGACACCCCGCTCATCGAGCATGCGACGATGACCTTGGCGCGCAAGGCGGACATACGGACCGCATCGACCATGACCGTACGCCTGACAGATGGCCACGCCATCGCCATCAAACGCTTCGATCGCGACCGTGGTGCGAGGCGGCACTGTCTGTCGGCCGCCGTGGCACTGAGGGCGGCCGCAGAGCCCTTCGGCTATCCGGAGCTCGCACAGTTGCTGCGGCGCAAGGGCGTCGCGCAGGGCGAGCGGTACGTCGCGGACATGCGCGAGCTGTTTAGACGCATGGTCTTTAACATCCTGATCGACAACACCGACGATCACGAGAAGAACCATGCGCTCGTCGTGACCGAGCACCAGCAGTATGAGCTCTCTCCCGCGTACGACGTGCTGCCCGCGGGGCAGGCGCTCGGCTTTCAGCAGATGCGCGTGGGCCGCGAGGAGGCGGATTCGACCCTGGAGAATGCTCTTTCGATGTCGAGCCTGTTCTCCCTCAAGAGAGATGAAGCGGCAGCCGAAGTGCGTATGATCGCTGCTGTGGTGAGCGGCTGGAAGGAGCATTTCAGAGCGTGCGGGGTCACGGCCGCGGACATCGAGCAGTACGCCGAGCAGATCGATCGGCCATTCCTGCGGCAGCAGCGGGAAGCGCAACGGCCGGGGTCGCCATGCAGCTAGCGCTCCACTGCCCGGTGCGCCATCGCTTCGCGCAAGGCTGCGGTTACCGCTTGATGACCGCCACGTGAAATTTTATCAACCCGACGGTGACCGCGAGCGCTTGATCGTGCGGCATGGTTTGCTACCGTGCGCACCGAAGCGCCCGCCACGCGCCGCACACAGGAGTCAACGGACCATGCAGCCGACGATGAACAGGCATTTCATGCTGGCGTCCGATTTCGATCAGACACTGAGCTTCAACGATTCCGGACACGTGCTCGCCGAGCTGCTCGGGGTCGGGGACTTCGAGCGCAAGGTCGCGGGGCTCGCGCGCAGCAATCTCGTGCAGCAGGGCGGGGAACTCGCCTATCTGATCCGCCACGATCCGGATTTCCGCGGCGTGCGGCGCGAGCACCTCATCGAGGCCGGACGGCGCGTGCGGCTGAAGAACGCGCTGCCGGCGCTGGTCAATGTGCTGCAAAACGGGTTGGGCGGGGAGCGATTCTCGTTCTTCGTCGTGTCCGCGGCACCGCGCGAGGTGGTGGTGTCGGCGCTCTCTGGCGTCGTGCCGCCTGAGCACATCCATGGCACGGAGTTCGAATATGACCCCGGCTCGGGCGAGGTCAGCAGCATCCGGCGCGTCGTCGCCGGTTACGGCAAAGTCGCGGTGATCGAGGAGCTCAGCCGCACGCACGACATCCATGCGGACCGGGTCATCTACGTCGGCGACGGGAGCTCCGACGTGCACGTCATGCTGCACGTCAACAACGGGGACGGCTTCACCATTGCGGTCTCGGAGAACTGCCAGCTCGCGCGCATCGCCCGGTGCACGGTGCTGAGCGACAATGCCTGCAGCGTGCTGGTGCCGGTGCTCGACCAGGTGCTGGGTCTGCGCACCGCCGAGATCCGCCGGCTGCTCGAAGCGAACGGCTTGCGCCTCGAGGACTGGGAGCGGGAGCGCACCGACCGCGTGCTGCTGCGCGAGGTGCCGGTACCCCCGGCGGCCGCCTGATGCCGCTGGCGCACCCCGTCATGGAGCTTCTGGGCTGGACCGCGACGGCGGTGTTCGTGGCGTCGTATTTCTTTTCCAGACCGGGCCTGCTGCGGGGCCTGCAGATGCTTGGCGCTGCGCTATGGATCGTCTATGGCACATGGATCGCGGCTGCCCCCGTGGTGGTCGCCAATGCATTGGTGTTCTCTGCGGCTGCGTGGACGCTGGTGCGCAACCGCGCGCGGCCGGGTCGCAGTGCAGCATCCGGCGCGAGGCAACTCGCTGCCGGAGATCGGGGCGTTGCGCCGTGGCGTAACGGCATGACGCCCGGCGCGCTCATTGCGGCGTCGACTGGATCGCCGGAGCCTCACGGTCGGGCTGCCGGCTCTTGCGCAACACACCGGCGTAATAGGCCAGATAGTAGCCGATGAAGGCGCCCGACACTGCGAGCGTCAGCGGATTGTCTTGCTCGGCCGCGTAGGGGTTGCCCGGGCCGGAGGAAGCCGTCGGCATGCCGTGCGAGAGCAGCGCAATGTCGTAGGCCAGCCGGGCGAGAAACAACACCGTCACCGTCAGGCCGATGTAAGTGTGCGGCGTATAGAAGCGGCCTGCGGGGGTGCTCTCAAATTGAGTGTGGCGCAGGCCAAGCAGGGCAAGGAGCGCCCCGCAAGCCCCGCCGGCCAGCACCCCGCCCAGGGTCCACACGTCGAGCTTCGCGGCGAGCAGCAGCAGCACGCCGATGAGCGCAAGCACCGTGATCCGGATCGTCATCCGCCGCGGCTGCACGCTCTGGCGCCCGAACGTGCGGCGCATGCGCATGTAGATGCGCCAGACCACGATCGCCGCAATCAGGATGGGAACCATGAGCTTCGTATGCATGAGGGCCTCCAGTCATGTCAGTGGCGGACGTTCACTCCCACGCGGTCGGACACTCCGGGGACAGTGAGCGGCCTGGCCGTCTCGGCAATGGATGTCGATCCCGCTGGGAACGTGACGATTGCATGAGCTGGCCATCGCCGCGGGGGTTCGGGATCATCGGTGATGCGCCGGCTTACGGCACGGCTGCAACGGCATCGAGCCGCAGGGAGGTGGCGCTCGCTTGGCCCTGGCGTCGGCCATCATCGGCACGATGATCGCGCAGGGATATCTGGCCGAGGCGTGGACCGTATTCTGGCCCGGCACGTCCACCGGCACGAGCCCCCAGCTCGGCTGGGCAATGGGCGAGGGCGCGAGCAGCGCGAGCTGCAGCCGCTGACCCCTGCGCAGCACGGCGCCGAGCGGCGGCAGCGACAGGCGGGATTCGTAGATGCGGCCGGGGATGAGATAGGCGGCTCTGCGGTACGCATGCACCAGATGATCGGGTGCCGATCTGCTCCGGGCGATGCTCCGCAGCGAGGCGCGCAGGATCCCCCGCTGCAGGAACCGGACATCCCCGTTCGGATACACATCCTGCAGGACGAATTCAAAGTCCGTATCGGGATTCTGGCACGCCGCGTAGAACCTCAGCTGCTCGGATCCGAGAATCGTGAATTCCCCGTGAAACGGTGCGCTCGTCCAGGTGAGCGAGCCATTGGGATCGGGCGGTACGGCGAATTCGGTGTTGCTTCCCGTCAATTCGACGCCGGTTGGATACGTATCGCGCAGTCCCCGTTCGTCCGCCGGCGAATTGCCGGGCGGAGCGGCGCTCAGCGTCCGCGCCGAGGTGAGCCAGAACCTCCGCAGCCGGGTGCGCTGCGTCGCCCAGCCGCCGGCCGGCGGCAGGAACGGCCACGCATGTCCGCCGGGGGACATCGACAGGCGCTTCGGGCCCCTCAGGCGCTCGTACAGATCCGTGGTGCCGCTCGCCATGATCATGTCGTCGTGCCAGGTGCCCGATAGGAAGGTCGGGACGTCAACCCGGCGGATGTCCCCCAGAAGCGAGCGTGCCTGCCACCAGGGACCGAAAAGCGGATGGGCACGGGCGTGAAGGAACAGCGAGGAGGCCGGATGCGCCTTGTCGTTGCCCGCGCATTCCTTGTCACCTCAGCCGATGCGTGGCTTGACGCCCAGCGCCGCCGCCAATGGCTGGCCGTGCAGGCTCTACCAGGCGATGAACGCCGCGTTGAAGATTCCTCCGGGTAAACGATCTGGCTGTACGTGTTTGCCGCGATCGCCGAAGGCGTGATCGCCCGCAGCAGCTTGGGGTGTTGGGCGGCGACCAGAATCTGCGTGAACCCGGGATAGGCGACGCCGATCATGCCGACTCTGCGGTCACTCCATGGCGGCGCGCCGACCCAGTGGATGATGGCCGCCCCGTCGGGTCCCTCGTGGCGCCCGAAAAGATGGAACACGCCCTGTGCGCAGCCCGTGCCCCGGACGCTGGCGATCACCACGGCGTAGCCGTTCTTCAGCCACAGGTTGTCCGGCCATCCCAAGGTGCTGCCCCCGCTCTGGTACGGCTCGTATTGGAGCACCGCCGGAAACGTTCCCTTCGCCCGAGGCAGATAGGCGACGTAGGCGAGCTGGACCGCGTCCTTCATGGTGATATCGCCGAAGTGTCGGGCATATCCGGGGTCGCGCGGAGCGGTTCGTGCCGCCGCAGTGCCGCCGAGGGTGCTGATGCCCGCCAATGCCGCAACAAGGCTCGCCAGGCGAATCCGTGCTGTTGGGATGTTCATCGTCGTCCCTTGGTCAGCCTCGAGCCTCACGCCGCACCGACCGCGCGCCTCGGGAGCGCCTATGCCTCGGCATCGTGGCGCACGCGACTGCAGTCCTGGCATCGACGCTCGGGCCGCGCGATGATCGATGCCGGTCCTGATGGCGCCGCCGGGACGCTGCCGCCCTCAGCCGCGCACGGCCATGGGCCGTGTCACTCCCACTCGATGGTCGCCGGCGGCTTGCCGCTGATGTCATAGACCACGCGGGAGATGCCCGACACCTCATTGACGATCCTGCGCGAGACCAGGTCGAGGAATTCGTAGGGCAGCCGGGCCCAGTGCGCCGTCATGAAGTCCACGGTTTCAACCGCGCGCAGCGCCACGACGTAGTCGTAGCGGCGTCCGTCGCCCATAACGCCCACCGAGCGCACCGGCAGAAACACCGCGAATGCCTGGCTGGTGCGGTCGTACAGCTCGTGGTGGCGCAGCTCCTCGATGAAGATCGCATCCGCCTGGCGCAGCAGGTCGGCGTAATCCTTGCGGACCTCCCCGAGAATGCGCACGCCGAGCCCGGGGCCAGGGAAGGGGTGCCGGTAGACCATCTCGCGCGGCAGGCCGAGCTCGATGCCGAGGCGGCGGACCTCGTCCTTGAACAGCTCGCGCAGCGGCTCGACCAGCTGCAGGTGCATCTTCTCGGGCAGCCCCCCGACGTTGTGGTGCGACTTGATGACGTGCGCCTTGCCCGTGCGCGCGCCGGCCGATTCGATGACATCCGGGTAGATCGTGCCCTGGGCGAGGAAGGCGACGCCGGTGAGCCTGTGCGCCTGCTCGTCGAATACCTCGACGAAGGTCCGGCCGATGATCTTGCGCTTGGCCTCCGGGTCCGTGACGCCCGCGAGCGCGGCGAGAAAACGCTGCTCGGCGTCCACGCGGATGACGCGCACGCCGAGATGCTCCGCGAAGGTGGCCATCACCTGATCGCCCTCGCCGAGGCGCAGCAGGCCGTGATCGACGAACACGCACACCAGTTGATCGCCGATGGCCCGATGCAGCAGCGCCGCGACCACCGAGGAATCGACGCCGCCGGAGAGGCCGAGCAGCACCGCGCCCGCGCCGACCTGCGCGCGCACCCGTTCGATCGCATCGTCGATGATGTTGCCGGTGCTCCACAGCGCCGCGCAGCCGCAGATCTCGCGCACGAAGCGCTCGAGGAGCCGCGCGCCCTGGGTCGTGTGCGTCACTTCGGGGTGAAACTGCACGCCGTAGAAGCGACGCTGCTCGTCGCACATGGCCGCGAAGGGGATCGCGCCGGTGGCCGCGAAGCCGCTGAATCCCTCGGGCAGCGCGTCCACCCGGTCGCCATGGCTCATCCACACATCGAGCACGGGGCGGCCGCTGCCGTCACGCCGGTCCTCGATGCCCTCGAGCAGCCGGCACGGGGCGGTGAGCGTCACCTCGGCATAGCCGAATTCCCGCTCCGCCGAGCCGATGACCCGACCGCCGAGCTGCTGGGCCATGGTCTGCATGCCGTAGCAGATGCCGAGCACCGGCACGCCGAGGCCGAAGACTGCCGAGGGCGCTTGGGGCGCGTTGGCCGCGGTGACCGATTCGGGACCGCCCGAGAGGATGATGCCGCGCGGCTTGAATGCGCGGACCTCCCCGTCGGTGACGTCCCAGGGATGGATCTCGCAGTACACACCGAACTCGCGGACGCGGCGAGCGATGAGCTGGGTGTATTGCGCGCCGAAGTCGAGAATGAGCACGCGGTCGGCGTGGATGTCCGGGTGCGGCGCGGCGGCGTGGGCCGCAGTAGGGCTGTTCCTTCGAGCTGAATCTGCTCGGCGGTGAGCGGGCGCGGAGCGCTCATGCGCATCAGGACGCGCGGTAATTGGGCGCCTCCTTGGTGATCGCGACATCGTGCACGTGGCTCTCGCGGATGCCCGCGCTGGTGACGCGCACGAACACCGGCCGGGTGCGCATGTCCGTGATGTTGTGGCTGCCGGTGTAGCCCATGGCCGCGCGCAGTCCGCCGGCAAGCTGCTGCAGGATGGTGACCACGCTGCCCTTGTAGGGCACGCGTCCCTCCACGCCCTCCGGCACGAGCTTCTCGAGCTCGGTGGCCGCGTCCTGGAAGTAGCGGTCCGCCGAGCCGAAGCGTTCGGCCATCGCCCCAAGCGAGCCCATGCCGCGGTAGGACTTGTAGGAAGCGCCCTGGTAGAGCTCGACCTCTCCGGGGGACTCTTCGGTGCCGGCGAAGAGGCTGCCGATCATGACCGCGTGCGCGCCCGCGACGAGCGCCTTGGCGATGTCGCCGGAGAAACGGATGCCGCCGTCTGAAATCAGGGGCACGTCGGTGTCGCGCAGCGCGTCGGCGACGTTGGCCACCGCGGAGATCTGCGGTACGCCGACCCCGGCGACGATGCGCGTGGTGCAGATCGAGCCCGGCCCGATGCCCACCTTGACGGCATCTGCGCCTGCGTCCACTAGGGCGCGCGCGGCCTCGGCGGTCGCGATGTTGCCGGCGATCACCTGCTGGTCGGACCAGCGCTTCTTGATGCGCACAACCGTGTCGATGACTCCGCGCGAATGCCCGTGAGCGGTGTCGACCACGACGAGATCGACGCCCGCCTCGCGCAGCGCCGCCACGCGGTCCATGGTATCGGCCGTAGTGCCGACAGCGGCTCCGACGCGCAGCCGTCCCCTCTCGTCCTTGCAGGCGCGGGGGAATTCCTTCGCCTTCTGGATGTCCTTGACGGTGATCATGCCGGCGAGCTCCTGATCGCCGTTGACCACCAGCACCTTCTCGATGCGGTGCTTGTGCAGCAGCGCCAGCACATCCTCCTTCGGCGTCGTCTCACGCACCGTGATCAGGCGCTCCTTGGGGGTCATGACCGAGGAGACCGGGGCGTCGAGCTTCTGCTCGAAGCGCAGATCGCGGTGCGTGACGATCCCGACCACCTTCTTGCCGAGGACCACCGGCACGCCGGAAATCCCGCGCGAGTGCGTCAGATCGAGCACTTCGCGGATGGTCATGGTGGGCGGGACGGTAATCGGATCCTTGATCATGCCGCTTTCAAATTTCTTGACGCGGCCGACTTCGCGGGCCTGCGCCTCGATGCTCATGCTCTTGTGCACAATGCCGATGCCGCCCTCCTGGGCGACGGTGATCGCCAGGCGCGCTTCGGTGACCGTGTCCATGGCCGCCGAGAGCAGCGGCAGGTTGAGGCGAATGCGCCGCGTGAGCTGGGTGGACAGGTCCACCTCGCGGGGCAGCACTTCGGAGTAGGCGGGGACGAGCAGGACGTCGTCGAACGTCAGGGCTTGTTCGAGAATTCGCATAGCTAATTTTACGCTTGGGCCGCCTGCGGGTAAACCTCGGTGGTATGGTGCGTGCATGTCCAGTACCGATCTGACCGGCTTCGAGGCGGCCGGGCCCGGCCATGCCGTATTCACGGTCTCACGGCTGAATCGGGAAGTACGCGCCCTGCTCGAGCGCGGCCTCGGGGTGGTGTGGGTCGAAGGGGAGCTCTCGAACCTGTCCCAGCCCGCCTCGGGGCATTGGTATTTCACGCTCAAGGACCGCGACGCGCAGGTCCGCTGCGCGATGTTCCGCATGCGCAATGCCGCGGTCGCCTTCACGCCGAAGGCGGGGCAGCAGGTGCTCGCGCGCGGCCGGGTCAGCCTCTACGAGCCGCGCGGGGATTATCAGCTCATCGTCGAGCACCTCGAGGAGGCCGGCGTCGGGGCGCTGCAGCGGGAGTTCGAGCGGCTCAAGGCAAAGCTCGCGGCCGAGGGTCTGTTCGCGAGCGAGGTGAAACGCGTGCTGCCGCGCTTTCCACGCCGCATCGGGGTCGTCACCTCGCCGAGCGGCGCCGCGATCCGCGACGTGCTCAATATCCTGGCGCGACGCTTTCCGCCGGCCGCGGTGCGCGTCTATCCGGTGCCGGTACAGGGTGCGGCGGCCGCCCCCGCGATCGTCGAGGCCCTGGGGCTCGCCTCGGCGCGCGCCGACTGCGACGTGCTGATTCTGACGCGCGGCGGCGGCTCGCTCGAGGATCTGTGGGCGTTCAATGACGAGCGCGTGGCGCGCGCGATCCGCGCTTGCCTTATACCCGTGGTGAGCGGCGTCGGCCATGAAATCGATTTCACCATTGCGGACTTCGCCGCCGACGCTCGTGCGCCGACGCCGTCCGGCGCCGCCGAGTTGGTGGCTCCCGACCGCGGAGCACTGCTGGAGGCGCTCGCTCGCACGGCGGCGCGCATCGGCGCCACGATGCGCCGCGAGCTGCGCGCCTCAGAGGCGCGCTTCGCGGCCGCCGGCGCACGCCTGAGGCTGGCTCATCCTGGGCTGCGCCTGGCGCATCAGGCGCAACGATTGGATGACCTGGAGCAGAGGCTCGCACTTGCAATGCGCGCGACCCTGCATGGTGCGTGGCATCGACTCGCGGCGGCCGAGACGCGTGTGATGCCGCACTCCCCGCAACGGCTCACCCGCGAACTGGCCACGCGCGTCGAGGCGCTGGCGGCGCGGCTCGAGCGGCACATGAACGGCGAGTTGTCGCGGCTGGAGCACCGTGTCGATCTGGCGCACCGCACGTTGCAGACCGCCAGCCCCCTGGCGACGCTGGCGCGCGGCTTTGCCATCGTGACACGCGCCGACGGGACACTGCTGACGGACACCGCCGCCGTGGCGAGCGGCGAGGAGATCGAGGCGCGCCTGGCGAAGGGGCGGCTGCGCGCGCGGGTGAGCTCGGCGGACGGTCCGTCGGATGAGGGGTGAGCGCGTGGCGAGCGACATCGAGTTCATGCGCCTCGCCATCGAGCAGGCCGAACGGGCCGGCCGCGCCGGCGAGGTGCCGGTCGGTGCCGTGCTGGTGCATGAGGGGCAGGTCATCGCGACGGGCGCGAATCGCCCGATCGGCGCTCATGATCCGACCGCGCACGCGGAGATCGAGGCGCTGCGCGCCGGCGGGCAGGCGCTCGGCGGGTACCGGCTGACCGGCACCACGCTGTACGTCACCCTGGAACCCTGCCCGATGTGCGCCGCGGCCATCGTGCATGCGCGCGTGCAGCGTTTGGTGTTCGGCGCATGGGATCCGCGCGCCGGGGCGGCCGGCAGCATCATGAATCTGTTCGCGCTGCCGGCGCTCAATCACCGTGTCGATGCGTTCGGCGGCGTACTGATCGCGGAGTGCGCCGCGCTCCTGAGGTCGTTCTTCGAGATGCGCCGCGCTTGAGCGGCTCGCGCGCGGATCAGCTGCCGGAGAGGTCCGCGACCGGTGCCGGGGCGTTCGTGCTGGCAGTCTGGACGAGCACTCCGCTGTCAGGCTGCCACTCGAGCAACTGCAGAAACTCGCGCACGCGGGCGACGTACTCGACCGGCTGCCAGCCCTGGGCATAGCCGTACGCTGTCTGCTCATACCAGCGCGGGTCGGTGAGCAGCGGCAGCACGCCGCGCACGGCCGCCCAGGAATCGGGATTCTTGCCCATCTTTTGCGCCAGAACGCGGGCATCCTCGACGTGCCCGAAACCAACATTGTAGGCGGCGACGGCGAACCAGGTGCGGTCTGGCTGCGGGATGTGGTCCGGAATCATCTTGATCACCTGGGCCAGATAGCGCGCCCCGGCGAAGATGCTCGCCTTGGCGTTGGCTCGATCCGCAAGGCCCATCTCCTCGGCCGTGTCCGATGTCAGCATCATGACGCCCGCGGCACCGGTGGAGGAGATCGCCGCGGGATTCCAGCGCGATTCCTGAAATCCGATCGCCGCGAGCAGCTGCCAGTCTAGGTGGTAGCGCGCCGCGGCCTCCTCGAACCACTCGCGATAGCGCGGCAGGCGCTGTACGCAATATAACTCGAACAGGCGCGACCGCTCGTAATGGATGGTGCCGGTGTTGCCTGAGTCGCGCCGCATCAGCCGGGCGAGCCGCCCGGAGCTGCGCAGCGAATCGAAATAGTGATTGACCGCGTGGAGCAGCTCGGGCGCGCCCTGGCGCACGATCCACTGCACCGGACGGCGTTGCGGCAGGGCGAAGGCGACGCGTACGTCGGGATACAAGTGATGCGCGTATGCGTAGGTGCGCTCGTCCGCGACGGCGTAGCCGACCTCGCCGGAGGCGACGTCCTGCAGCGGCGTGTTGCCGCGCGTGGTCGCCTGCCACTTCAGGAAGGGCGCCACCAGTTGCAGCTTCTCGAGCACACCTTCCTGCGGGCTATCCGAGCGCACCACGAGCCGGGTGTACTGCAGCTGCGGCAGATTCTGCGGCGCGGGCTCGCCGCTGCGGTAGATCACCAGCTGCGGAATGTCGGCGTACGGTGCGGCCGGATCGCCGACCGCGCGCCACGCGGCATTCGCGGTGATCTGCGCGGCTGCGATATCCGCGCGGCCCGATGCGATCGCGGCGCGCAGCGCCGCTTCGTCCGGAACCGCGAAGATCTTCAGCCGCACGCCGAGGTCGTGGGCGAAATCCTTCGCCAGGTCGTACTCGAGGCCGGTGGGGCCCTGCGGCCCAATGTAGTAGCAGGTGGGCAGGTTGAGCGTGACGACGCGCAGCTCCCCCCGCGCCCGGATCTGTGCGAACACCGTGCGGGTGTTCGAGCCGTGCGCCAGTAAAGCCATGGCCGTGACCGTTGCGAGTGTGCCCGTCCTGAATGCGGTCCGACCGAGCCGTGAGTGGATGCGTCTTCGCGCCAAATGCGGACTCCACAGAGGCAAAAATATGCAGGTATAATATCACCGACCCCGGGGAGAGGTACCGAAGCGGTCATAACGGCGCCGACTCGAAATCGGATGGTCGGGTAAAACCGGCACGTGGGTTCGAATCCCACCCTCTCCGCCAGTTAAAAAACAACTATAAATCAAGGCGTTGGATAATTTCCGTGCTCGCGTATAACATAATTTGCCATTAACAGCACTTTAGGTCAGCAGGCCTCAGTAGATGTCGCGCCTTCGACACAGGACCGCTGATCTGAGGCACGCGCGGCGGATTGCAGGCCGCGCGCTGCTTGGGGTGTTGGTCCTCGGGCTGTGTGCCCATCCCTCTGTCAGCACGGCGCTTGGACGGCCTATGCCGGTCGCGTCAGGGCCCAGGCATCCTGCCACGCGTCAATCCTCGGCGCAGCTCGGTCAGGTGACGATCCAGGCCCTGCGCGAGCGCAACAAGCTCAAGGGCGTCGTCGATCATTTCGTGTCTTCGACACTGGTGTGGTTCGGGCACGATGAGTATCCGCGCTGGAACGCTCCCGTGTGCCCCCTGGTGGCCGGCCTCACGCGCGAGCAGGGCGATTTCATCCTGGCGCGGATCACGCAGGCGGCGCGTGCTGCCCATGTGCCGCTCGCCGGCAAAGACTGTCACGCCGACCTCTTCGTGATGGTCACCAGCCGGCCGCATCTGCTGCTGAGACTGTGGTGGGCCAAGGATCGGACCATGTACGACACCCGCAACGGCATCGCCCCGGTGCAGCAATTCATCGCCTCCAAGCGACCGATCCACGTGTGGTACAACGCCGGCCTCGGCTGCGGCGGGGCACCGCTCAGCCCCTCTGCGCCGGAAAATGCGCTCGCGGCCGCAGGTGTGCTCGTGGCGGGCGGCGGCGGTGTGGTTTGCTCCCAAGGGGTCGACACCCTGCTGCGCAACGTGACGGCCCTGGGGTTCTCCTCGGTCATCGTCGTGGTCGACGCAAAACAGCTGCATCACGTCACGTTTGGGCAGCTCGGTGCCTACGTCGCGCTGGTCGGGCTGGCGCAGGTCAATACGGCGGTGCATGACGGTGCGACACCGACGATTCTGCAGCTGTTTCAGGGAGCGGATCATCCGCCGCAGGACCTGACTGTCTGGGACCGTGCGCTGCTTTACGCGCTTTACAGCAGCTCGCCGGCGAGCACGCTGCAGGTGTCGGAGATCAACGCCAGCGTGCTGAAGAAGATCGCTCGCTAGGGGCGGGCGTAGCCGGTGCGGCTCACGCCGGGCTCGGCGGGTCGGTGCGCCGTGTCTTAGTTGGGGACCCGCACCAGCAGGACGGGAACCGGCGCATGCCGCAGAATGTACTCGGCGGTGCTGCCGAGCAGCACTCGGCTTATGCCGTGCCGACCATGCGTGCCGCAGACGATCAACTCGGCCGGCCATTGACGCGCGCGCTGCACGATGCACTCGCCCACCGGGATGCCGAGTTCCTCCACCAGAGCGGTCTGCACGCGGATGCCGGCTTCGCGGACCCGGGTCTCGGCCTGCTTGAGCAGCTCGGCGCCGGCTTCGCGCAGGGCTTTGGCGCCCGCGTCGAGATTGACCGCGGCAATGTCCCCGGCGGCGACCCGCCACTCATCGACGACATGCAGCAGCAGAATCTCGGCCTTCTGATCGCGCGCCAGCTCGATGGCTTCGCGCAGGCCCTGGGCCGCGGTGGGAGTACCGTCGACAGGAACGAGGATGCGCTGGTACATGCTGGGTCTCCGAAGTCGCTCAACTGGGCACAGCCTACGCGCGAATCGAACGCCCGGCATCTGTGGGAAATCTTCCCCTCGCCGCCGGCCGCCCGGACGGCCCAGACCGTCTCGTGGAATAATGCCGGCCCATGCAACGGCCGGCCTGATCCACAGTCGAAGCTCCATGCTGGGCGCATTCACCAACTTCGTTGTCACGCTCGCCCGGAACCACCAGGAGATCGCCTATGGGGTGGTTGGGCTGGTCGCGTTCTCGGAGTCGCTGCCGGTCATCGGGGCGGTCGTTCCGGGAGATGCGATCATCCTCGGTATCAGCGCCCTGGTGCCGACCGGGGCGTTGCGCCTCTGGCCGCTGATCCTCGCGGCGCTCGCCGGCGCAGTGCTCAGCGACGGCTTCGCGTTCTGGCTCGGGCGGCATTACCACGCGGCAATCCTCAACCGCTGGCCGTTCCGCGGTCATCCGCGGCTCGTGACCCGCGGTACGGCCTTCCTGCAGCGCCACGGCGGCAAGAGCGTGTTCGTGGCGCGATTCACGCCCGGCGTGCGCGCCATCGTGCCGGTGCTCGGCGGCATTCTGCAGATGGACCTGGTGCGCTTCTATGTCATGAACGTCGTCTCGGCGCTGCTGTGGGCGCCGGCGCACATCCTCGCCGGGGCCGCCATCGGGGCCTCGTTCGTGCTGCTCGGAGCGGTGGCCGGCCGGCTGGCGCTGATCGCGGGCATCCTCCTGGCGTTGCTCGGCCTGCTGTACGTGTCCGCGCGCTACGCCGTGCGTCGCGTGCCGCCGCTGGCGCTCGCCGCTCAGGAACGCGTGCGATTGTGGGCGGGCGAGCGCGACAGCTGGTTGGCACGCCAGCTGCTGGCGGTGCTCGACCCGGCGCGCAAGGAGCTGCCCGGGCTGGCGCTGCTCGCGGCCATCGTCCTCTCGAGCCTGTGGCTGTTCTTCGGGGTCCTGCAGGATGTGCTCGCCGGCGATCCGCTGGTGCGCGCCAACGAGGCGGTGTTTCAATTCCTGCAGGGACTTAGGACCGAGTGGGTGGATCAGGCGATGGTCGCGATCACCGAACTGGGTGATGCGCGCGTGGTCGCGGCCGTGACGCTCGCGGCGCTCGCCTGGCTCGCCTGGCGGCGCAATTGGCGCGCCGCAGCCCATCTGTTCGCGGTGATCGCGATCGCCGGGCTCGCCACCGCCGCTTTGAAAGTCTCGCTGCACATCCACCGGCCCGAGCCCATCGACACTGGGTGGGATGCGTTTGCCTTTCCGAGCGGCCACTCGGTGGCCAACGCGGCCCTGTACGGCTTCCTCGCCATCATCACGGCGTGGGAGATCCGCCCGCGCTGGCGCCTGCCTGTCATCGGCGCGCTCGCTCTGCTGGTCGGGGTCATCGCCTTCTCGCGCGTCTATCTCGGCGCGCACTGGCTGTCAGACGTGCTCGGCGGCACGGCCTTCGGCATCGCCGCCGCGGCGCTGTTCGGGATTGCCTATCTGCGGCACGATCCGCCGCCGGTCGGTGCGACGGGCCTGTGCATCACGGTGGGCCTGGTCCTGCTCCTTGCCGGCGCGGCGCACATCGATCGCCGCCACGCTGCCGATATGAGTCGCTATGCGGTGCGTGAGCAGATCCGCCCAATGCCGCTCGCCGAATGGTGGCGGAGCGCCTGGGCGAGCCTGCCGGCGCGCCGCATCGATCTGATCGGCGGGGCGGAGGAGCCGCTCACGTTTCAATGGGCGGGGCGGCGCGCGGCGCTGGACCGTGAGCTCGCGGCACACGGCTGGCGAGCACCGCCCGGATGGACGCTGCGCAGCGCGGCGCGTTGGTTCGAGCCGCACGTGCGACTCGCGAGTCTTCCGGTCCTGCCACACCTGCAGGGCGGACATCGCGAGGTGCTCGTGCTGGTGCACGCCGTGACCGGGCATGCGGGTCGCGAGCGGCTCGTGCTCAGGTTGTGGCGCTCTGGGGTCGAGCTCACGCGCGCCGCGGCGCCCGCGGCGCCCCTGTTCGTCGGCACGGTGATCGAGGAACGCGCCGAACGGGTCGCCCCGATCATGACCGTCACGCAAGCGCTAGCCGACTACGATGCGCCGCGCAATGTGCTGCATGCGGCGCTGGCCCGGACGCGCCTCGTCCCGCGGCCGGGCGCCGCGCTCGGGCGGGCCTGGGACGGCTGCGTGCTGCTCGCGCGATTCGACAATCCCCCGGCGCGCGAACGGCGCCGAATCTCTCAGGCGCGCAGGGCGCGCCGCCGGGTCCACCAGCGCCGCGCGGCCACCGCCGCCCATATCGCCTCGACGACTCCGAACGGCCAGGCGCCCTGCAGGAACCCATAGACCGAAGCGAGCACGCACGCCGCGCCGAAGGCAAGACTGTAGATCGGCCGGCGCTCCTCGAGCGCGTAGCACACCAGCATCACGGTTAGCGCAGCTAGACCGAAGAGGGTCAGGGGTCGCACGCGGTGATTCTACGACAGTTGCGCGCGCGCGCCACGCACGCAGCCGGCCGTGAGATTAGGAAACCAATCAGGCAATTGCTGCGCAAATCGCATTCCCCCGCGTGCGACTGTCATGAGCGCGCAACCTTTCCGCAACGCCGGCGTCATGGGCGGTCACTACTGTGCCGCTCCTGCGGTTGGGCGACATCACGAAAGGTCAGGAAATGAACAGACGAATTCGGTCTGCCGTGCAGACGATCCTGGGGGCGACGCTGCTGGTGGGCACCCTTCCTGTTTACGCGACGCCGAGAGGAGTCCATGGGGGCACCATACAGGCGAGCGCCGCCGGCAGCGCTGCGCAACCCTACGCGGTTGCGAATGACCCGCCGGCGCCTGCGAAGAGAAGTCTCAGGACGGTGAAGATCGAGGGGTACCGGGATTTCACGAGCCAAGTGCTGACTGCCAAGCAGCTGCGCGACTCCTCGCAGCCGGCCGAATCCGTGACCCGCTCGACCATAAGCCTGTTCGGGCCGGACGCCGGCGGCACGCAGGCGCTCACCGCGCTGCCCAACGTCTATGTCTCCGGCACCAACAATTTCAGTGCGACCGGCCGGCAGCAGATCTCGATCCGCGGCATCAAGGTCGGCTACAACAGCATCCCGGGCGACGTGGAGACGAATGCCATTACCGCCGAATTCGACGGCGTGCCGCTCAACAGCCTCAGCCAGGGCACCGGCTGGCACTCGGTCGAGATCCCGATCGGCGCGCTCATGAAGGGCGAGAACGTCATCATCGGACCGGGCAATCCCGGCGAGCGCTGGTACAACAGCCTCGGCGGCACGATTGATTTCATTCCCGTGCAGCCCTCGGTGCGCGCCGGCGGCAAAGTCACTCTCGCCGGCGGCAGCTCCGAGACCCTCGACGATTCGGCGGTGTACAACACCGGAGCGATCAACGGCTGGACAACCGTCTTCGGTTTCGCATCCGGGCGCAGCAAGTCCATTCGCGACACCTCGGACAGTCTGCCCGCCGATACCGAGGAGGTGTACATCAAGACACACAAGCAGATCGATGACGGCTCGCTCAGCTTCGGGGCTTACTATCAGCGCAACCACGAGTGGCGGCCGAACATGATCCCCGTCTCGCCCGTGCCGCTCATTGGCACCGAGGGCCTCGGCCTGGGCGCGCCCTATAGCCAGCAGGCCTCGGGGTTTTACGCGACCCTGCCGCGCGCGGTGTGGCACAAGACCATCCTGATCAACAACTGGCTGCTCTGGTCGCACCTGCACCTGACGCTGTCGCGGACGCTCAAGCTGTCGAACATGGCATGGGTGCGCATCGGCAAGGTGCGCCACCTGCGCGCCAACAACTACCTGCTGCCGACCAATCCTCTGTACGCGCAGTACGGAAACCCCACCAACTACGAGCATTACATCGAGCGCTCGAAGACTTTCGGTGATCGGCTGGCGCTGAGCGAGCGCTTCAACCGCATGGATACGCTGACCTTCGGCGGCTATTTCATCACGGCGCGTGCGAGCAGCGATTATCAGGGCTATTCGACCTTCGACGGCAGCTCGCTCGCGCAGCCGGAGCAGACATTCTTCAACACGACGAACAACATCTACTGGGCGGCATTCCTGCAGGATGACTTCCAGCCTCTGCCGCGCCTGAAGATCGTGCCCGGTATCCGCATCGTCCAATTCGTCACGGACTTCTCGAACCTGAGCCCGGCGCAGGTCTGCGCCGAGTACCACATCACCGACGGCAGCTGTGCGTACGGCACGCCCGGCCCAAATCTTCCCGGGCAGGGGGGCTTGATCAGCGTCAACGGCAAGACGTTCCAATTCGGCGGTTACGACACAAATCCCGATGAGTCGACCGATTTCGTGCGCTACGAGCCATCGATCGGCGTCAACTACGAGGTGGTGCGCGATCTGAATCTGTTCGGCAGCTTCTCGATCACTCGCCACAACCCCAATTCGGGGAATCTCGATACCTATCCGCTCAATCTTGCGTCCCTGAAGCCGGCGCGCGCCGAGGAGTACGACGTCGGGGCGCGCTTTGCGGCGCTGCGCCTCGGCGCGCTGCGCAACGTGTATGCCTCGGTGGATTTCTTCCACATGCTGCTCAGCGACGAGACCATCACCTACTCCACGGCGCAGAACCCGAACGTGACCTATTTCGGCTACGGGTCGGCGACCTACAAGGGCGTGGACCTCTCGCTGCACGCGACGTTCAGCCGGCACTGGAGCGGCTTTGCCAATTTCGGCTACCTGAAGAGCCGCTGGAACGAGTTCCAGGCCGCGGTGACGCCATCGGGGCCGCAACCGACCGGCTACGGCCTGCCGGTGCCGAACTCCCCGAAGGACACCCTCACGGCCGGGGCGACCTACCGGTTCCGCCTGCCGACCGCGCGGATGACCGCGACGCTCTGGGATCAGTACATCGGGGCCCGGTATCTGTTCAACAAGAATACCGGTCTGCCCTCGACGTTGACTAACCCGGCCTACGATCTGGTGAACTTCTCCGTCAGCGCGAGGACCCACTGGTTCCAGTCGATGCTGCCGGGCGTGCGGGCCACCAATCTGGCGCTGCAGGTGCTCAATCTCACCAACAAGGAGTACAACTCCACCGAGTACGTAAGCTCGGGAGGCTACTTCCAGACGCCCACCGGCGGTTACGTGATCGCCAATCCGGGCGCACCCCGTCTGATCTATGCCTCGCTGACAGTGCACTTCTAAGCGCCGCCTCGCCAGTGGCGGCGCCCCCGGGGCAGCGGTGTCGGGATGAGGCGCGCAGGGACGCGCGCCACCCGGACTGGGGCGCATCGGCTGCGCCGAGTATCACGACGCGCTTTGCGCCGCGGGCGCACATGCCCGTTCCCGGGCTGAATCCGCTTATGTAAAAAAGGGCCGCAGCGGATGATGTGCCGAGAGCATCGCCCGCGTCGGCGGCGCAGCGCGATCACCCGGCTTGTGACCGTCGTCGAGGTCTGCCGGCGCAAGCTCGTATATCAAAGGCGTCAGGTGGTGTACATGCGTGACGCTCCGGCGCCGAGTGAGCGAGCCCTTCGGGGCATCAGTACAAGCGATACCCGCGCCGCGTGCCGCAGTCCCGCGCGAGCAAACGGGGGTGTCTTGCCGTGATCCTGGCAGCATTCGGCGGCGGCATTGTCGCGATGGCATTGGTTACCGTCGCGCTCTTGCGCCGTGCGCACCGTCTGTCGGACCCAGCAGTCTGCATTGATGATCTGTTCGAGGCGGCGCCGGATGCGTTGCTCGTGGTCGATCGGCAGGGCGCGATTGTGATGGCCAATCGCCCGGCCGGGGAGTTGTTCGGTTGGCCGGACGCGACGCTGGTGGGGCAGCCCATCGAACGTCTCGTTCCCCACGGTTTGCGCGAGCGGCACGAGTCGCTGCGCCGGGGGTTCCTGACTCGGCCGAAGCGTCTGCTCCCGCGCGGCGCAGCGATGCGCGGCGTGCGTCGGGACGGCAGCGAATTCCCGCTGGAGATCACCCTCAGCCCGCTCGCCTCCGGCGCGGTGGTCGCGGCGGTGCGCGACAGCACGGCCGCGCACGAGCAGGTCGAGCAGATCCTGTTTCTCAACCGCATGTACTCGACGCTGGCCGAGACCAATCAGCTGATTGCCCGCTGCGAGTGCGAAGCGGAGCTGTTCAATCGTGTGTGCCAGGTGGTGGTGCGCTACGGGGAGCTCAGATTGGCCTGGATCGGCCAGGTCGAGCGGCACTCCGGGCGCATCCGGCCGCTTGCGCACTGCAGCGCCTCGCCGCAGTTCGAGCGTTACCTGCAGGACCTTGAGGTGCACGTCGGCGCGGAGCAGCCCGAGGGGCGTGGCCCGGTGGGAGTCGCCTGGCGCGAGGGCCAGCCGGTGTTCGTGCAGGACTATCGCCAGGATCCGCGCATGGCGCCGTGGCGCCGGCAGGGCGAGGCGGTACTGTGGGGCTCGTGCGCGGCGCTGCCGCTGCGCCGCGGCGGGGCGGTGCATGCGGTGCTGGTGCTTTATGACACGCAGAGCGCCGCGTTCTCCGAGAAGATCCGCGACCTGCTCGAGCGCATGGTGGTGGACATCGAATCCGCACTCGACCGGCTGGACCTGCGGGCCGAGCGCGAGCGCTCCGCGGGGGAGCTGCGCATCGCGGCGCTCGCCTTCGAATCGAGCGGGGCGATGCTGGTGACGGATGCCGAAGGACGCGTGCTGCGGGTCAACGAGGCGCTGCGGCAGATGAGCGGCTACGAGCTGCCCGAGCTGCTCGGGCAGCCGCTGCAGCTGCTGTGCTGCGACACCGGCGCGCCGCCTGCGCTCGACGAAGCGCTCGCGCAGGTGCGCGCGCATGGCCAGTGGCGGGGAGAGATCTGGGGGCGGCGCAAGAGCGGCGAGGAGTTCCCGCTCTGGCTGACGTTGAGGGGAGTGAACGACGGCAGCGGACGCTGGACGCACTTCATCGGGAGCTTCGCCGATCTGTCGGATCAGAAGGACACCGAGCAGCGCATCTCGCGGTTGCTCAACTTCGATGCGCTCACGGGACTTGCAAACCGCCGCGTCATGCTCGATCGACTGCGCGCGGCCGTGCAGTGGGCCGAGCATGCGGGGGGCCATGGCGCGGCGCTGCTGCTCGGGCTCGACAAGTTCCAGGCCGTCAATGACATTCTCGGCCACCAGGCCGGCGACATCCTGCTGCAGCAGACCGCCGAGCGCCTGCGCGGCGCGGTGAGCGGCGAAGATCAGGTCGGGCGGGTCGGCGGGGATGAGTTCCTCGTGGTTCTCGAGGATCTCGGTCGCGACGCCGAGGCGGCCGATGCGACCGCGAGCAGGATGGCCGAGGACCTGCTCGCCACCGTCCTGCAGCCGCACCAGATCGGCGGGCAGATGGTGTCCTGCTCGGCGAGCATCGGCATCGCGCCCTGGGGCGGGCGCAGCGGCGCCGGTTTCAACGAGCTGCTCAAGCGTGCCGATGTGGCGCTGCATGCGGCCAAGGAGGCCGGACGCAACGCGGTGCGCCTCTTCTGCCCGTCGATGCAGCTCTCGCTCGAGCGACGCTCGCGCCTCGAATCGCGTCTGCGGCACGAGTTCAGCACCGATCAGCTGCAGCTGTATTTCCAGCGACGCGTCGACGTGCGCGGCGCCACGCTCGGCGCCGAGGCGCTGCTGCGCTGGCACGATCCGCAGCGCGGCGTCGTCTCGCCTCTGGAGCTGGTGCCGGCGGCCGAGGAGATCGGTCTCATTCACGACATCGGCCGCTGGGCGCTCGAGCGCGCCTGCGGGCAGCTCAAGGAGTGGTCGCGCCGTGAGAGTCCCGTGCGACGCCTGATCGTGGCGGTGAACATCAGTCCCAAGCAGCTTGCCGCCGACGGTTTCGTCGATGAGGTGAGCGGGATCGTCGAGCGCTGCGGAGTCGATCCGAGCCTGCTCGAGCTCGAGATCACCGAGGGGCTGCCCATCCAGGACATGGACGCGGTGATCCCCAAGATCCATGCGCTGCGCCGACTCGGGATCACCTTCGCGATCGACGATTTCGGCATCGGCTACTCCTCGCTGTCCTACCTCAGGCAACTGCCCATCAGCGTGTTGAAGATCGACCGCAGCTTCGTGACCGGGATGGCGCACCCCGGCGGTGAGACGCTGGTGCACACGATCGTGCAGATGGCGCGCAGCCTCGATCTGCAAGTCATCGCCGAGGGTGTCGAGACGCAATGGCAATGGGACACGCTGGTCAGCCACGGCTGCGACCAGTACCAGGGATACCTCTTCGGGCGGCCGGTGCCGATCGAGGCATTCGACCGGGAGCTGGCCGCGGCCGCCGGCTGAGGCGCCGCGGGCGCGCACTGTGAAGTCCGTCACAGGAGCGGCAAATGGCACCGGCGGTCTCTCGCGGTCAATCGAGACCGAGTCGATAACCCGGCATACGAACCTTGGCTACGATGCCCCTCATGCTGCAGGAGCTCGCACCACTCCCGCCCAAGCACGGTCCGGTTGAGGGCGCGTTCTACGCCTATACACAATGGGCGCAGACCGTCGTCGGGGCGCTCGACGGTGTGTGCCTGCTCGATGGGGCTCTCGGCGTGCTCGAGGCCCGGGGCACCGTGCACGGCGCGCCGACCGCCGCGCGCGTTCGAGCGCTCGGGTGGCTCGAGGCTGCGGCTTCCCGCGCACCGCACAGCGAATTGCGTGACGGGCGGCTGTCGATCGTTCTGCCGATCGAATCGGCCGACGGTGGGCTGCTCGGGGCTCTGGCGCTCGCCTGCGCCTGCGGGTCGGCGGCCGAGGCGCAGGCCCTCGCGGCGCCTCTGCGGCCGCTGCTGGAGTGTCTGCGCCAGCACCTCGAGGAGGACCGGGCCCGCCAGAGCGCGATGCGCCACCTTACCGAGCGCGGCGGCGATCTGCAGTGGCTGCTCGAGCTGGCCGCTTCGGTACAGCGCACCGACGGCGGCCAGCAGTTCCTGCACGAGCTGCTCGAGGCGGCGACGGTGCGCATGCGCAGCGCGTTCGGCGTGCTCTACGTGCCCGACAAGCATCTGTGCCTGCAGCAGTGCGGCGATGCTGCGGGTGCCGAGGACTACGCGGAGCTTTGGCGGCGGTCCCGCGCGCAGATGAGCGCCTGGGTCCGTCAGAAGCGCCGCCCGCTGGTGCTCAACGGCCGCAGCCTGGCGGCTGCGCCGCACTGCAAGATCCTGCTTACGCCGATCGCCGGCAATTCCGGCCCGGCGGCCGGCGTGCTCGCGTTCTTCCGGCCGGCGGAGGCGACCGATTACCGCCAGCGCCACTTGGTGTTGGCCGGCGATCTCGGCCGGCTCGCCTCGTCTCTGGTCGACTCCCACTTCGATGGGTTGACCGGCCTGTACACCCGCGAGGGGCTCGAGCAGATGTACGCGCGCCTCGTGCGCGACTCGTGCGACGGATCGCACAGCGTTCTGTATCTGGACGTCGATCAAATGCACGTCGTCAACGAGCTGTACGGCTTCGAGATCGGTAACGAGCTGCTGGTGCGGGTGGCCGACGTGCTCGCGCCGCCGCACCTGCCGGACGGCGCGCTCGCCGCGCGCATCGCGGCGGATCGCTTCGCAGTGCTGCTGCCGCGCACGGATACACCCGATGCCGCGACTCTGGCGCAACGGCTGCAGGAACGGATCGGTGGTCTCGCCATCGGACCGGTGGACAGTCCCATCGATGTGTCGGTCAGCTGTGGCATCGCGGCGCTGCTGGCGCTGCCGCAGGGGCTCGCGCGGGCCCTCGCGGCCGCCGAGCTGGCGTGCAAGACCGCAAAGAAGCGCGGCCGCAACCGGCTCAAGGTCGACACCTGCGACGACGGCACCATGCTGCGCCGCCATGTCGATGCCGTCATGGTGGGACAGCTGCGCACGGCGCTGAAAGCCGATCAGCTGCTGCTGTACGCCCAGCGGATCGTACCGCTGCACGACCCGAAGCTGCCCGGCAGCTACGAGATCCTGGTGCGGCTGAACGACCCGGCCGAGGGCGTGCTGCCGCCGGGTACCCTGGTGGGGGTGGCGAAGCGCTATCAGCTGCTGCCCGCGATCGACCGATGGGTCGTGCGTAGGACGCTGCAGATGCTCGCGGTCCACCGCAGCGTGCTCGAGACGAGCGGCGTCGGCATTTCGATCAATCTCTCGGGGCAGTCGATCGGTGACGAGGAATTCACCCGTCAGCTCGGCGAGGAGCTGCGCAGTGCGCAGCTGCCGCCGGGAACCATCACCTTCGAGATCACCGAGCAGGCCGCGGTGAGCAGCCTGGCGCGCGCCGAGGAGATGATCCGGCGTCTGGCGCCGTGGCACTGCCGCTTCGCGCTCGATGATTTCGGCACCGGGGCGAACTCGCTGACTTACCTCAACGCCTTGCCGATCTCGCGCGTCAAGATCGATGGCTCGTTCGTGCGCGATATCCTCACCAACTCCCGCTCGGAGGCGACGGTGCGCGGCATCGTCGAGCTGGCGCGCGGCTTCTCCATCGACACCGTCGCGGAGTTCGTCGAGAGCGAGGCGATCGCCGAGCGCATCCGGGAGCTGGGCGTCGATTACGCGCAGGGCTACGCGTTCGGCAGGCCCGAGCCGTTCGAAGCGGTGCTCGAGAGTCTCAAGCGCGAGGATTCGCAGCGGCTGGCGAAGCTGCTGCTCGAGGCGTGAGTCGCAGCAGGCGAGCGGCGGGCGCGACTTGGCGGCGCCGTTGCGATTGCCCATCGCGCTGCTGCGGCGCGCTATGCTCTCATTCGGGGCGTCCGACTGGGGCGCGCTTGCGGGGGGATGGATGGGCGCGCGAGCACTGTATGGAGCCATCGAGGCCGGCGGCACCAAAATCGTCTGCGCTGCCGGCTGCGGCGCCCTGGACGTGCCGCAGCAGCACCGGGCGGTGATCCCGACCACGGAGCCGCAGGAGACGCTCGAAGCCGTCAGCGCGTTCTTCGCGCGCATCGACGCCGAGGCGGGTCGTTTTCGGGCCATCGGCCTTGCCTCATTTGGTCCAATCGACGTCACGCCCGGCTCGCCGACCTGGGGAACAGTGCTCGCCACGCCGAAGCCCGGGTGGAGCGGTGTTTCGATGGTGGCGCCGCTGGCGCGGTTCGGTTGCCCGATCGCGCTCGATACCGACGTCAACGCCGCGGCGCTTGCCGAGGCACGCCTCGGCGCCGGCCAGGGGGCGCACTCACTCACCTACATCACCGTGGGCACCGGCATCGGCGGCGGGGCCGTCGAGCGGGACCGCTCGATCCGCGGCGCGCTGCACCCCGAGATGGGCCACATCCGCGTGCGCCGCGATCCGCGCGATACGGCCTTCGGCGGCGTCTGCCCGTTTCATGGCGATTGTCTGGAGGGGCTCTCGAGCGGCCCGGCCATCGTCGCGCGCTGGGGCGCTGCGATGAGCGCCCTGCCGGACGGGCACATCGGGCCCGAGATCATCGGCGGGTATCTCGGGCAGCTGGCCGCGACCGTGGCGCTCATGCTCTCGAGCGAGCGCATCGTGTTCGGCGGCGGCGTGATGAGCGATGGGCGGGTGCTGCCGCATATCCGCGCGGCCGCGCGGCGCGAGCTCGCCGGCTACCTGCCGATCGAGGCGCGCGTCGGCGGCTTCGAGCGGCTGATCACCGCGCCCCAGCTCGGCGATCGCGCCGGCATCGCCGGCGCCTTTCTGCTGGCCGAGGCGCTCATCGAGCCGTAGGGGCCGAACGGGTATGATCCGCCCGACCACGACGGGCAAGGGGGGTGCGTATGCGCGGGACGAGTCGGGCTGCTGGTCCTCGCGGCACTTCTGGGGGAGCTTGGCGCTTCGCACGCGAAGCCCGCCCGCGAACACGGTGGCGCTCACGTCGGTGATCATGCTGCGCGAAACGCCGGTGCGGCGTGAGCGTCGGATCGAGCAGCGTTTGCCGTGCCCGGCACGGCGCTCGGAGCCGCGAGCGCAGGCGTCGTGCAGCGGCGAGGGATCGCGAATGACCCGATGCGAGCCGTCGCGCAGGGACCGATGAACGCCGTTCTCGCCAGGGGCATCTTCGTCGGCGGTCTCGCCGGATTGCTGTTCGGCTTTGACACGGCGGTCATCGCCGGGACCACCCACGGCCTGTCGGTGGCCTTTCAGCTCACGCCCGTCGGGCTCGGCTGGACCGTCTCGAGCGCGCTCTGGGGCACGCTCGTCGGCGCGCTGCTCGCCGGTTACCCGGGTGACCGCTACGGCGCGCGCAACTGCCTGCGCGTCATCGCCGGGATGTATCTGCTCTCCGCGCTCGGCAGCTTCACCGCGCCCACTCTCGCGCTGCTGATCGCCTCGAGAGTGCTCGGCGGGCTCGCGATCGGCGCCTCGACGGTGCTGGCGCCGACGTATCTGGCGGAGATCGCTCCCGCGGAGCGACGCGGTGCAATGGTTGGGGTATTCCAGCTCAACATCGTCTTCGGGATCCTCGTCGCCTACCTCAGCAACTACCTCATCGGCACGCTGTCGCTCGCAGCGGATGCGTGGCGCTGGAAATTCGGCGTCGCAGCCCTCCCGGCGGCGCTGCTCGGCGCGCAGCTGTTCACCATACCGAACAGTCCGCGCTGGCTCGCGGTCCGGGGCCGCGGCGCCGAGGCGGCACACGTCCTCGAACGCATCGGTGTCGGGGACATTGCCGGGGAGTTGGGCCGTTACGTCCGCGGACAGGGCGGGCCCGACGGCGCTCTGGCGCGGCTGTCATGGCGGCACCACGCCAAGCCGATGCTGCTCGCGGTGGGGATCGCGGCCTTCAATCAACTCTCGGGCATCAATGCCATCCTCTACTACCTCAATGACATCTTCACGGCCGCCGGCTTCGGCCGGGTGTCCGCCGCGGGACAGGCGGTCGTCATCGGCGCGACCAACCTGCTGTTCACGCTGCTGGCGCTGGCGGTGATCGACCGCTTCGGGCGCCGCTCGCTGCTCAGGGTGGGTTCGGTCGGCCTCATCGTCTCACTTGCGGCCACCGCGTATATCGAGCTCTCGGGCACGCATCAGGGCTGGCTGTTGTGGATGCTGGTGCTGTTCATCGCCTCGTTCGCGTTCTCGCAGGGCGCGGTCATCTGGGTCTACATCGCGGAGATCTTCCCCACGGAGGTTCGTGCCCGCGGGCAGGGGCTCGGCGCCTCCACGCACTGGTGCATGGATGCGCTCATCGCGACACTCTTTCCGGTCGCGGCCGCCTACTCGAAGGGGCTGCCGTTCGTGTTCTTCGCAGCGGTGATGGTGGTTCAGCTGGTGGTGGTGACACTCTTCTTCCCCGAGACGCGTCGGGTGACTCTGGAGGAGATGCAGAATGCCCTCGGGCGCCCCTGAGCGGCAGATCGCATGGCGGCGGCCGGGCAGCGTGCGGGCGCCGCGCCGGCTGGCGTGGGTGCTTGCGGCCGCCACGCTCGGCGCCGCTGTGCCGGCCGGCGCTGCGCCGCCGGCGGCGTATAACCAGCTCTACCGTCCGCAGGTTCATTTCTCGCCCGCCCGCCATTGGATGAATGATCCGAACGGGCTGGTCTATTTTGACGGCTGGTACAATCTGTTCTTCCAATACAACCCATACGGCTCGCGCTGGGGCCACATGAGCTGGGGTCACGCCCGCAGCCGCGATCTGCTGCACTGGCAGAACCTCCCCGTGGCGATTCCCGAAGGCCGGCGCTTCATGATCTTCTCCGGCAGCGCAGTGGTCGATTGGCGAGATACCAGCGGCTTCGGCGTGCACGGGCGGCCGCCGCTCGTGGCCATCTACACGGCAGCGCCGCGCAGCGGCCGCGGTCCCCAGACCCAGAATCTTGCCTACAGCACCGATGGGGGCCTGCGCTGGCGCAAGTACGCGGGCAATCCGGTGCTCAACATCGGCCTGAAAAACTTCCGCGATCCAAAGGTATTCTGGTACGCCGCGCAACACGAGTGGGTCATGGTGGTCTCGCGCGCGGCGGCTCGGCGTATTTCGTTCTACACCTCGGCGAATCTGAAGAGCTGGACGCACACGGGGGACTTCGGTCCGGCCGGCGATGTGAGCGGCGTGTGGGAGTGCCCGGACCTGTTTGAGCTACCGGTCGTGAACCGTCCGGGCGAAAGCCGCTGGGTACTCAAAGTGGATGTCCAGCAGCATCAGCCGGATAGCGGAGGCGGCGGACAGGCTTTCATCGGCCGATTCAACGGCCGGACGTTCCAGGCTTCGAGCCAGCGTGCACAGCCGTTAGATCTCGGCGAGGATTATTACGCCAGCGCCTCCTGGTCGAATCTGCCACCCGGTCGCTCTCAGGTCGTCACGCTGGGCTGGATGGACAACTGGCTGTACGCCCAGAATGCGCCGACCTCGCCCTGGCGCGGCGCAATGGCCTTTCCGCGCCGGCTGTCGCTGCGGCGGCAGCGAGGGGGCTTTCACCTGATGCAGCGGCCCATCGCCCAACTGGCGCAATTGCGCGGCGCTGCGCGGCGGCTCGCAGCCGGCGCGGCCCCGCGCGGCCACCGGTTGCTCGCGGTCGGCGCCCGAGGCAGGGCACATGAGATTCGCGCGCTCATCCGGGTCGCGCGACGCGGCGCGTTCGTGTTCACCATCGGCTCGAGCGATGGACTCGCGGTGAAGCTCGGCTATGAGGCAGCCGGCCGGCGGTTCTGGGTGCGCCGCGTGGGGCGCTACCCCTTCTCGAGGCGGTTTGATTCGCATCAGGCGACGTCGCTGTCGGGCAAGAGCCGAAACATCGAGGTCAACCTCATTATCGACCGCTCCTCGGTGGAGGCGTTTGTCAATCACGGTGAGCTGGCAGTTGCGGAGAGGATGTTCCCGAGCGGCGGGGCGTATACCGTCTCGGTGCGCACGAGCCGCTCGCGCATCGAGCAAATGGTGGTCTGGGATCTGCACTCGATCTGGCGCGATCCGCGCCACTGAGGCTGGGGCCGCTGCGACCAGACCTGACGGCTACGCCGAGCGCGCGGGTTTAGGCTGGATCGAGCGCGGCATATCGAGTGTCTGCGGGCGCAGGGATTCCTTGTATGCAGCGGCAAAGGCCTCGACAAAGGTTGGCGGGAGGTGGTCCGCCGGCCGATCGAGCAGGTTTCGATAGAAGGTGGTGAAGAAGGCCCAGTACTGCGCCGTGTCCGCCTTGCCGCGCCGGCCCCTCTCGAACCGGGCCTCGAGCTCGGCCGGGTCCAGGCGGCCCAGGAACTCGATGAAGGCCGATCGCAGAGCCTGCGCTAGCGCCTGCTCGTGCGCCTTGATCTCGTCGTGGCGCTCGCGCAGCCAGCGCACTGCATCGAGCGTGTGCGCCTCGTGCTGACTACACAGCGCAAGCAGCAGTTCCTCGACCGTCAGCTGTCCGATGGGCGGCAGATCGGGTTCGGGCGGCGGGGACTCGATGCGGAAGCGGTCCCGGATCTGTCCCCGCGAGCGCTCCAGGTCCTTCAGGCCGACCAGCGTTTCGCGCAGCAGCCGGCCCGCCAGGTGCATCAATCCCTGCGCATGGGGCGAGAGCTGCTCGGGCTTGAGCCCGGCGCCGCGGCAGAAGGCCTGCCAGTCCGAGCCCTCCTGCGCCGCTGCGGCCTCGTCCCGGCCTGCGGCCCGAGCCAGGCTGGCAAGCCGCCGTGCCACGGTCTCGTCTATGCTCTCGCTTGGCGCCCTGGGGCGCGCCGCCGGACTCTGCTCGGCGGGGGCGGGGACGGGAGCGGGGGCGAGCGGCCGGGCGGCCGCCGCTGCCCGGCCCAGCCCGAATGCATTGCCCGGGCGCAGCTCTCCGGTGCGGGAGGAATCGGCGCCCAGCAGGTCTTCCAGATCGAGCTCCGCGCCGATGTCCGTCTGGGCGGCACCGAGCGGGTGCACGGCGAGAATGCGCGAGGGCAGCAACGCTGCCGAGCCGCTCGCAGCTGTCTCGTCGAGCGACACGCCGATCTGGTACTCCCCCAGGCGTAGCACGTCTCCGTCGCACAGCCGGTGGGCGTCCGGCCCCTGCTTGGCGAGGGGTTCGGCGGCGTCGTTCACGTACACGCCGTTGGTGCTGATGTCCTCAAGGTAATAGTGCCCGTCGCGACAGTAGATGCGCGCGTGGTGGGCCGAGACGTAGCGCTGGGAGTCCGGTAAGACCCAGTCGTTGTCGGCCGACCGGCCGATCGTGCCGCCGTCGACGCCGAATTCGACGGTATCCCGCCCGGAGAGCTTGCGGCGCTGTCCGCTGATGACGCGCAGGCGAAGCGTCATGGTGATGAGTCTCGAGGTGCCAGTGCTGCCAAGTGTGTCCCGATCGAGCGGCGGCGGAGGATTCCGCGGCGTCCGGCGTCGATACCCCTATAATGTTCGCCCCCCAACTTAGCAGCGCGCGTGCGCCAATCCATGGCAGCCAGTCACATTTTCCGCATTATGTTCGTCAATCAGGGCAAAGTTTATGAAGTCTATGCCCGCAAGGTGAACCACGGCGAGCTGTTCGGTTTCATCGAGGTCGAGGACCTGGTCTTCGGGGAGCGCTCCTCGGTCGTGCTCGACCCCTCCGAGGAGCGCATCAAGAGCGAGTTCACCGGGGTGAAGCGCACCTTCCTGCCGCTGCACTCGGTGCTGCGCATTGACGAGGTCAAGAAGCAGGGGGTCAGCAAGATCACCACGCTCGAGGGCGGCGCGAACGTCGCGCAGTTTCCGATGCCGATGTATTCCCCGCCAACGGGCGAGAAGAAGTAGTCCCGTCCATGCGCGAGCCGAGCGTGCTGAGGCTGCCGGGCGCTGCGGCGCTGTCCGGATTCCGCATCGAGAAGCTGCTCGAGCGGGTGCGTGCGCTGCAGCCGGCGGTCACCGGGCTCGCGGCGCGCTTCGTGCATTTCGTGGCGCTCGAGCGCCCGCTCGAGCCGGCCGAGCGCTCGCGCCTCGATCGGCTGCTCACCTACGGGCCGACCCTCCCGCCCGGAGAGCCGGGCGGACAGAGCCTGCTGGTGGTGCCGCGCGAGGGCACGATCTCGCCCTGGTCGAGCAAGGCGAGCGACATCGCCCGGGTGTGCGGGCTTGCGGCCGTGCAGCGTATCGAGCGCGGCATCGAGTATCAGCTGGGTGCCGCCGCGCCGCTTGGGAGCGAAGCGCTCGCGCGCGTGTCTGAGCCGCTCTTCGACCGCATGACCGAAATGGCGCTGTTCGATGCGGCTGAGGCCGGACGGCTCTTCGCGCATGCTGCGCCGCGGCCGGTGCGCCATGTCGCGCTGCGCGACGGCCGCGCGGCGCTCGAGCGGGCGAATCAGGAAATGGGCCTCGCGCTCTCGCCGGATGAGATGGCGTACCTGCTCGAGAGCTTCGCGCAGCTCGAGCGCGACCCCACCGACGCCGAGCTGATGATGTTCGCGCAGGCGAACTCCGAGCATTGCCGGCACAAGATCTTCAACGCGCGTTGGGTCATCGACGGGCGCGAGCAACCCGAGTCGCTGTTCGCCATGATCCGCTACACGCACGAGCGCCATCCCGAGGGGGTGCTCTCGGCCTACCGCGACAACGCCGCGGTGATCGAAGGGGCGCAGGGCATGCGCTATTTCCCCGATCCGCGCACGGGCGCCTATGAGTGCAGCGCCGAGCCCATCGACATTCTGATCAAGGTGGAAACCCACAATCATCCGACCGCGATCTCGCCGTTTCCGGGCGCCGCGACTGGCTCGGGTGGGGAGATTCGCGATGAGGGCGCAACCGGCCGCGGCGCGAAGCCCAAGGCGGGCCTCACCGGCTTTTCGGTCTCGAACCTGCACATCCCCGGCTACACTCGCCCCTGGGAGCGGCCCTTCGGGCGGCCCGAGCGCATCGCCTCGGCGCTCACGATCATGCTCGAGGCGCCGATCGGCGCGGCCTCATTCAACAACGAATTCGGCCGGCCGGCGATCTGCGGCTACTTCCGCACCTTTGAGCAGCACTGTGCCGGCGATCCGCCCGGGCGCGTGCGCGGCTATCACAAGCCGATCATGATCGCAGGCGGTCTCGGCAACGTCCGCCGCGCGCACGTCGAGAAGTGCGAAGTGCCCGTCGGCGCGCAGTTGATCGTACTCGGCGGGCCGGCCATGCTGATCGGTCTGGGCGGCGGCGCCGCCTCTTCGGTCGGCAGCGGCGCCTCGCACGCCGAGCTCGATTTTGCCTCCGTGCAGCGCGGCAATGCCGAGATTCAGCGCCGCGCGCAGGAGGTGATCGACAGCTGCTGGGCGCTCGGCGAGGCGAATCCCATTCTTCTGATCCACGACGTCGGCGCCGGCGGGCTGTCGAACGCCGTGCCCGAGGCCGTGGCGCACAGCCAGCGCGGGGCGCGGGTCGACCTGCGTGCGATCCCGAGCGCCGAGTCCGGCCTCTCGCCGCTCGAGCTGTGGTGCAACGAGGCGCAGGAGCGCTACGTCGTTGTGGTGAGCGCCGACGATGTGCCCGCGTTCCGTGCCATTGCCGAACGCGAGCGCTGTCCGTTCGCGATCATCGGGGAACTCGATGACACCGGTCGGCTCACCGTGCACGACCCGCTCCTTGGCGGCGATCCGGTGGACATGTCGCTGGATGTGCTGCTCGGCAAGCCGCCGCGGATGATTCGCGAGGTGCGCAGCCTGAGGCCCGTGAGCCGCCCGTTCGACATCACAACGATCGGTGTGCGCGAGGCGCTGTATCGTGTCCTGCGGCTGCCTGCGGTGGCCGACAAGACTTTCCTCATCACCATCGGTGATCGGACCGTCGGCGGCCTAGTGAGCCGTGATCCGCTGGTGGGGCCGTGGCAGGTGCCGGTGAGCGACGTGGCGGTCACTCTGGCCGATCACGATGGTTACCGCGGGGAGGCGATGGCGATGGGCGAGCGCACGCCGGTGGCGGTGCTCGATGCGCCCGCCTCGGGCCGATTGGCGGTGGCCGAGGCGATTACCAACATCCTCGCGGCGGATATCGAGCGGCTGGGCGAGATCCGCCTGTCGGCCAACTGGATGGCCGCGTGCGGTGAGCCGGGCGAGGACGCGGCGCTGTATGAAACGGTGCGTGCGGTCGGCCGTGAGCTGTGCCCCGCGCTCGGGATCGCCATCCCCGTCGGCAAGGACTCGCTGTCCATGCGCACGCGCTGGTCGGAGGGGCGCGGCGAGAAGGCTGTCGTCGCGCCGGTGTCGCTGATCATCTCGGCCTTTGCGCCCGTCAGCGATGTGCGCAGGACGCTGACGCCGGTACTTCGCATCGACGTCCCTACGTCGCTGTGGCTAATCGATCTCGGCCGCCAGCGGCTCGGAGGCTCGGCGCTGGCGCAGGTGTACGGCGAGCTCGGCAGCGAGCCGGCGGATCTCGATGAGCCGCAAGATCTCGTGCGCCTCGCCTCTGCGCTCGCCGACCTGCGCCGGGCCGGCGTGCTGCTCGCTTACCACGACCGCTCGGATGGCGGGCTCATTGTCACGCTGTTCGAGATGGCCTTCGCCGGCCACTGCGGTCTTGATATCGAATTGCCTGCTGGGCGCGGCGCGCCGCTCGCGCAGTTGTTCGCCGAAGAGCCGGGAATCGTGGTGCAAGTCGAGACCCGTCTCGAGGCGCAACTGTGCGCCGTGCTCGAGCGGCATGGGCTCGCCGCACACGCAGTTCGTCTGGGCACCCCGCAATTGGCGCTCCGCGTACAAGTCGTCTGCGGCGGTGAACGCGTCCTCGATGAGGCGTGGCGCGACCTGCGCGCGGCCTGGTCGGAGACGTCTTGGCAGATGCGCCGGCTGCGCGATGATCCCGAGTGCGCCGACGAGGAATACGCCGCGCAGACCGACGAGCGCGATCCGGGCCTGACGGTGGACCTCACATTTAAGCCCGATGAGGATATCGCCGCGCCCTACATTGCCCGCGGCGCGCGCCCAGCCATGGCCGTCCTGCGTGAGCAGGGCGTGAACAGTCACAACGAGACTGCGGCCATTTTCGAGCGCGCCGGATTTGCCCCTTACGACGTGCACATGACCGACCTGATCACCGGGCGGCAGGCGCTGAAGAGCTTCGTCGGACTGGCGGCCTGCGGTGGGTTCTCCTACGGCGATGTGCTCGGCGCCGGAGAGGGCTGGGCGAAATCAATCCTCTTCAACGACGCGCTGCGCGAGCAGTTCCAGGCCTTTTTCGAGCGAGGCGACACGTTCGCGCTCGGCGTGTGCAACGGCTGTCAGATGTTTGCCGCGCTGAAGAGCATCATCCCGGGCACCGAGCATTGGCCCCGCTTCGTCAGCAACCGCAGCGAGCAGTACGAGTCGCGTTTGACGCTGGTCGAAGTGCTGGACTCCCCCTCGGTGCTCCTTCAGGGCATGGCCGGCTCCGTGCTGCCGATCGCCGTGGCGCACGGGGAGGGCAGGGCGGAATTCGCGAGCGAAGTGGCCGAGGAGGCCTGCCTGAAAAGCGGGTTGGTTGCGGTGCGCTACGTGGATCACCACCGCAACGTCGCGACCACCTATCCATACAATCCCAACGGCTCGCCGGCCGGCATCGCCGCGCTGAGCAATGCCGATGGCCGCGTGACCATCACCATGCCGCACCCGGAGCGCTCGGTGCGCTATGCGCAGAACTCGTGGCGTCCCGATGGGGCAGGCGAGTTCGGTGGCTGGATGCGGCTGTTCCGGAATGCACGCAGGTTTGTAGGTTGACGTCTCGTTCGGCGTCGTGACAGGCGTCATTGCAAGAAGTACTGTGCGCGGGGGGATGAAGCACGATCTGACTGCCGACGCGAACACGGACGAGAGCGACCCCGGGGGCTTGAATCACCGCGCAGCGGGATGTCCGCCGGCCGGTCCGATGCTGTCCGGAACGTGCATCGGTTCGCGCCGCGGTGCATGTTTACAGGCAGGCGAAGGCCTCTGCCGCCGAGTGGGCGCAACGTCAGGCGCGTGGAGCGGATCCGGGAGGACGTTCGGCCCGGCCGAGCGTGGCAAGTCGGACCGTGGTGAAGCGCGAACCGGTTGGAAGGTCCCTCAGGACCGAGACAATGCCTGTGCTGTTCGCAACAGCGCAACGCAGTGTCAAGGCTGGACACTAAAAGGTTTGGTCGCGCTGTGCTCCTTAACGTGTGCCGCGCTGGTCGCCGAAGCAGGTTGTCTGAAGCGCTCCTGCATCAGAGATTGCAGCAGGGACAACGGGTCGTCGCTGGGCAGTCGCCCCTCATTGGCTCCATAGGCAAGCCAGTGCTCGCACGGATCGATCGCTGCGGCGGCGACATCAGGATTCTGTCCCAGATACCACGGGCTGTTCAGGCAGACTCTGAGCATCTGCGACTCCTGGCCGGCCACCGCACGGATCAATTGGGCGATCTGGGGGTTGCGACTGCTACCGGGCTTGCCTGCAGAACCATCGCGCGCGGTGAAGTCACCGAGGGCAATGCGAAATGCGCGCTCGCTGATGCGATACGAGTCAAGAATCTCATCCATCATTCGGGTGTCCAGAGGCTCGTCCCGGGCCGCCGCAGACAGCGCCGTGTAGACCCCGGACAGCCACGGAGGGCCAAATACCTCGTTGATTTGCCCCTGATTCCGTTCGTGGCGAAGATCCGGTCGCACAAACGCGTCGATTGCCGCCTCGTCTCGAACGGACAGGTCGATGGACAGCGCCGCGGAGATTCGTGCGATCTCGTCCCGCCAATCCCGCAGCAGATTCGGGTATTCGACGAAAACGCGCGCGAATTCCCGCGAGTGACGCTCCGCAAGCAGGTTGTATTTCAACCACAATGCGCTCGCGAGCTCCGGCGTGGCACCGTCACGGGTCGCAAGGGAAGCCACCACCTCCTGAGGGTGACGCACTGGAATCACCATTCGAATGGAATACCCGAGCCGGATGGCGGCCTCGAACCAGAACATGGACAGCGCCGTGATCCTCGGCTCCTTCACGAGCTGCAGCGGCGCCGCCGGCAGAGCGCGCAGGAACGCGGTGATTTGCTCGAGATAGGCGCTGCGCAGACTGCTGTCGACGCTCACCTCGGCCTCGAGACGCAGTGTGGGGTCGAACCAAGTCGCACCGTGCTGGCCGAGGAATGCGTCGTTGATGTCCAGGGCACGTTGCGGTTCCCAGTGCCCGAGCGGATTGCCCTCCGTTGCCCCGACGAGAGCATCGGGTAACGCGCCGCCGCAAAGCGACAACACACGCGTCAGCGCTGAGCTGCCCGACCGGCCCATCCCGAACACGAACAGCAGGACGGGTTGGCGCCGCGGCAGGTCCGCTGCAGGTCTGGTCGTCATGTTCGCGTCCTGAGCGGCATGCAGTCAGTCCGGAGAATTGTCGGCCACTGACGAATGGCGGGGTCATTCGCAAGCGGGAATTCTGCGCCATGGCGCCAAAGCGCGCGCAGTCTCGGTGCCGCGAGGTGGTGCGGCGACTGTCTGCGCGTCGCGGAGTCAATGACGCGGGCGTGGTCCGCCCGCATCGCGCTCGTGGGGCACATTCTCAGGATGTCAGCTGCGGCGCGCATGCGGTCAAGCGGCTGGTGCGGTCGCCGTTCTGGTGTTGCTCCGCGGCGAGTCGTGCCGTGGCGTCCACCAGCTTCTCATTGAGCGCCGCGATCACATCTTCGCGCTTGGCCAGTTCGACGCGCCACTTCCGAGCCAGCGCGGAGATCTCGCGCAGGACGGCGTTTGCGTCGGCGCCTTGCAGGCCGAGCTCTTCGGCCACTCGCTCGAGATGGCGATACAGCGGCAGCGGGTCGGCAGAGGTCGCATCTGCGCCGACCGTTGGCGCAGCGCCGGTCAGGGCTGCGCGAGTCGCTTCCAGCCAGGTCATTCCGTAGCGGCGATCAGGTTCGAGGTGACAGCCTTCGCCCCATTCGTTCCATGCATTGATGAACACCAGCCGCTCCTCGTCGTCTCTTTCCCGGCGCGTGCGGTTGACCACGGTCTCCAACCAGTTTCGATAGGCCTCGGGGTTGGCGTTGAGCGCCATGTGGGCGCGCCGCCCGACGCGGGCGGTGTTGTCCCAGGACGGCATCACGCCGAAGAAGCGGCGATACGACGGCATCGGCCGAAGCGCGAAATGTCGGCTTACTTCGAGATAGTCATAAATGGCGCCCGTGAAATCGGGATCCAGGCCCGCGTGGGGCGTGCGGCTCGCTGAGGCGGGGATGCCGTGCGGTGGGAACTCGCAGGCGGCATCGAAGCCGAGCTGCGCGGGATCCTCTGCCGCATTGCTGTTGCAGAAGGACTCTACCCGACATAGATAGAGCCCGGGCAGGCCTGCTGCGGCGGCTTCCTCGCGCCAGATCGCAGCGGTCGCGCGTGGATCGGGCAGGTCCGCGGTGCGGTAGATCAGAAACAGCGGCAGGCCGCGCACCCGGATGTAGCGCGGATTCTTGAAGGCCGGGATGAGCTCGCGAATCAACGCCCGATCCCCATCGGCGGAGTAATCCTGAGCCATCAGGACTTCCTTGTTCTGCCCGTCCCAGCGGCGGGTCCAGTTTTCGTTGGCCCAGCACAGGCAGAACGGAAAGTCGGGCTTTCCAGAGGCCAGCACTTCGTTGAACGGGCGCTCGAGGAGACGCTTGCCGTTGAACCAATAGTGGTAGTAGCAGAAGCCGTGTATCCCGTGCTGCCGCGCAAGCTGTGCTTGCGCCTCGCGCACCTCGGGCAGACGCAGATCGTAGAAGCCGAGCGGGCCAGGCAGCTGCGGCTGATAATGGCCGTAATAGAGGGGACGAGCTTCCACAACCTTCGTCCATTCGGTGAATCCCTTGCCCCACCACGCGTCATTTTCCGGAATCGGATGGTACTGCGGCAGGTAAAAAGCTATCGCTCTGACGTCATTGACCATTTTTCACTACCTCGACTGCGCATCCGGAACCGGCTGGGCCTGGAATTGACGAGAATCGATGGCGCCCGTCGGTCTGGTGGAGAGTTGAGATGCGGCATGGCGTTGGTTGAGTCGCTCGCGGAGCTGGTGATAGACCGCAAGATACTGCTCGACGCCACTGCGGGCGTAGGCGATCTTCAGCGCATCAAGCACGAGCAGGTCCGGTGCGCTGGCGACTGCGGAAAGTCGCGTGCGCAAATGTGGCAGGAATTGGGGATTGAAGGACTGGTGACGCCAATGCGGATCTGACCACAGCAGGAGAGACGCTACGCGCTCGATGAGAAACACCTTTGCCGGCGCAGCGCCGGTACCGTACGAAACGACCCGGTTTAGCGCCTGGCCGAGCGGCGTGATGCCCTGCTCCGCGATTGCGAAGATCTGCTCGCACTTGCTCAGCCACTCTGTCCAGAATCGCGGCTTGGCCACAAAGTAGTTGCAGTAGACGATATCGAGCGAGCTCATGACGCTGCTTTCGATGCAGAACCCCGGCGCGACCAGTGCGGCGCACTGGGCAAAGGTGTCCCGGCAGTCGTGGACGACCGCGGCCAGCTCCAAAATGTTGAGCGGCAGGGCCATTTGATCGAAGAACGGCGAGAACGAAATCACGTCCGCTGTGCCGTCACGCTGCCGAATGAACTCCTGGACCGTGGTTGCGGTCAGTGTGGTCTTCTGCTTGAATTTCGGCGAGAAAAAGCCGTAATACCGATCCGGCTCGAGCGTCTGCCCGAGGAGAAACGCGCGTATCGGCCAGTATTCCCGCCAGTCCGGCCGCGGATTCGCGCTGTTGTCGAGTGGCAGGAATCCAGGGTCGAGCTCGGTGCGGGTCTGGTCGGAGTAGTAGATTTGATAAATGCTGGCTGCGGTCACTGGATGTGGGCTCCGGAGTCTGGTTTCAGTCGCCGCACGGAGTAAGCACCGGCATCTCCGAGAGCAGATGCTCGGGCAGCAGTCCGAGGCGGTGTCTGCGGTCCATGCGCCGATAGAGTGCCTCCAGGCTGCGGGCGAGCCGCGTGGTGTCAAAGAGCAGGCTGCTACCGCGGGCCGCGGACAGCCTGGCTCGGATCGAAGCGAGTTTCGCAGGCTCGTATGCCAGCTCAATCGCTCGCCTCTCGTAGCTCGAGCGGTCGCTTGTGATGAGTTCAGGCAAGCCGACAGCCGTGAGCAGGCTCGCGCCCACCCGCGCCGCGAACGATTCGCCGGCACACGTCAGCACCGGCAAGCCGCTCCACAGAGCATCGCTCGCGACGGTCCCGGCGTTGTACGGGAGCGTGTCTAGAAACAGGTCGGCGACGCGGAAGCGGGCGAGATACTCCGCGTACGGAACCCTTCCGACGAAGACGATACGATCCGGATTCAGGCCGGCGGCGGCAGTCCGTTGCCGCAGATTGAGCTTCGTCGCCTGGCAGTCCGCGACCAGGAGAAGCGTGCTGTCGGGCACTGCCGCGAGAATCCGCATCCAGCTCGCGAACGTCTCCGGCAGGATCTTGTAACTAGCATTGAGGCAGCAGAAGACGAATCCGCTCTCCGGCAGTCCAATCTCGGCGCGCGCAAAGACTCTGTCCGAGCTCGACCTGCGGCTGTCGTTCGCCTGATAGCTCGGCAGGTAGGCGATCTTTTCGGTGTAGTGCCGGCGCTGCTCGCGCGGCACGAGGATCTCATCGGCGAGCAGATAATCCATGTACTCGGCACCCAGAGTCCCGAGGTAGCCCAAGTAGCTTACCTGGATGGGTGCAGCACGCAGAGCGAAAATCCGGGGTCGCGCGTGTTGCGTGTAGCCACCGAGATCGACTGCGATGTCGATCTGCAGGCTCCGCGCCAGAGAGGCGATCTGTTCGTCCGATTGTCCGGCGAGCGGAAGGAAGCGGTCGAAGGCCTGCCGTACGCGCGTGCCGAGGGCGTCTCGCTCATCGGGGCCCAGGCAGAACGCAGTGAATTCGAACGAGGAGCGATCATGGATCTCGAACAGCTCGGCGGCAAGAGCGGAGAGCGCGTGGTCACGAAAGTCGGCAGAGAAATAGCCCACCCGCACCCGGGAGTGCTCCGGATAGCGCTGCAATGGCGGCAGTCGACGCGCCGGCTGGCATTTCTCCCGTGCCCAACGCGCTGCGGCTTTACGCTGCAATCGCGGGGAATCGAACAGGGCCAACGCCGCGAACGGCCGGATGGCCGCCTCGCCGCGCTCAACGGCCATCGTCAATTCCGCAACCGCGGTCTCGAACCCGCTCCAGTCGCAGATCTGCATGCGCGCGTGCTGGCAGGCCCCCCGCAGAAACTCCGCGTTTGGATCGAACTTGAGCGCACGCTCGTAGCTCGCCAGGGCTTCATCCTGGCGCCGCAGTGCCTGAAGAGTGAGGGCTTGATTCTGGTAGGCTCGTGCGCTTTCCGACATGAACAGGAGTGCGTGTTCATGGCTCTCCAACGCCTCATGGAATCGGCGCAAGTCGTGCAGCACGGCGCCCCGGTTGAGGAACGCATCTGGATGCGCCGGGTTGATGGCGAGCGCCCGCTCATGACTCGCCAGCGCCTCCTCCAGGCGACTCAGCTCGCGCAGCACGACACCCCGGTTGACATGCGCCTCGGCGTAATCCGGATTAAGCGCCAGCGCACGCTCGCAGCTGGCAAGTGCCTCGTCGGGTCGCCCAAGCTCTCTGAGCGTGACGCCACGATTATTGTGGGCGTCGGCGTATTGTGGTCTCGCCGCGAGGGCCCGCTCGAAGCTCGCGAGCGCTTCCGGCAGCCGAGCAAGCTCCCGCAGCGCGACGCCCCGATTGTTGAGCGCCTCGGCAAAGTCCGGCTGGATCGCGAGCGCATGCTCGAAGCTCGCCAGTGCGAGCTCGAACATCCGCAATTTCAGCAACGCGATGCCGCGATTGTTCCAGGCGCTGGCGTGCGCCGGCTGTAACTCGAGCGCGCGGTCATAGCTCGCGACCGCATCTGCGAAATACGACAACTCCTGGAGCGCGGCGCCGCGGTTGTTGTATGCGGATACATTGTTATGTTTGAGTGCAATGGCGCGATCGTAGTCCGCAATCGCGTCCGTGAAGCGCTTGAGCTCCTGCAGCACCACCGCCCGGTTGTACAACGCGTCCGGGTAATCGTGCTTCAGGGCGAGCGCCCGATCGTAGCAGGACAGAGCCTGCAGGTGTCTTCCGCACTCGCGCAACGCATTGCCGTGGTTATTGTGCGCCTGCGGATCGCGCGGCGCGCAGGCGGCCGCACGGCCGAGTGTGTCTGCCGCCTCGACCTTGCGGCCGGATTTGGCCAGAATGACCCCGAGGAGCGTCAGCGCACCCTGATGCTGGGGCTGACGGCGCACGACCGAGCGGCACAGGGGCTCGGCGCCGGCCCAGTCGCCCGCCTGAAAGAGGCTCAATGCCCTGCGCAGGTCGTCAGATTCCGCCGTGCCGGAACCGGGTTGCGCGGGAATCCGTAGCGTGGCTGTGCGGCGCCCTTTGCTCATGGCGCTACCTTAGTGGGCGCCCCACGAGACCCGCCGTGAATTATGTCGCATTTCCCCGCGGCGCCGCCGCTGCGCGGGGCGATTAGGTCGCGCTGGCCACCGCCGCGGTGATCGCGCCGGAGCGTACCTCCGGGCCGATTGCCGCCCACGCGGAGCGGATCTCGCCGAGCAGGCCAAGCACCTCGGAAACCGCCGCCGCATCGTTGTTCACGTTGGCGTGCACCAGGCGCCGGGTCATGTATTCATACAGATCGCTCAGGTTCTGCGCGAGCGTTCCACCCTTGTGCAGGTCCAGGCTTCCCCGCAGTTCCGCGAGCAGCACCACCGAGCTGTGCAGAAGCCCGGCCTTGCGCACGATGTCGCCTTTCTCGATGCACGCTCGCGCCGCAGTCAGTCGGCCGAGTACGGCATCGAATAGCGTCAGCACCAGCGTGTGCGGATCCGCGTTGGCTACCGCCCCATGCGCACTGACACTGCGGTAGGCGGCAATTTTGGACTGCTGTGAAAACGCACTCAAGAGTTGTGACTCCCAGTCTTGATGCCGAGTTTAACGGCGCGGGGACGACTAACTTGAGCGCGGCGCCTCAGGCGGCCGAGGTGGCCTGCACCTGTGGAAGAGTCGCGAACGCCTGGGTGAGATAGGACGAGGTGCTCTGCAGGGAGGATAGCAGCGTGTTCAACGCCGAATACTGCTCGGTGAGGCTCGCCGACAGCGCACTCATCTGCTGTGAGAGTTGGGAGCTCTGCTGCGACAGCGAGTTCTCCTGCTGCACCAGGCTCTGGCTGAGGGAGTCGATGGGCCCGCCGCTTGCCAGCTGACCGGTGAGCTGCGAATTCAGCGCTGCCGCGATGCCGCCGCTGCCGCTGAACAACGCGCTGACGGCGCTGAAGTTCGTGCTCAGCGCCGCGGATAGGGTCGTGCTATTGAGGCTCAGCGTGCCGTCGCTGTTGGCCGTGATACCGACGCTGGCGAGCGAATTGTAGGTCGACGAACCGGTATTGACGAAGCGGTCGAGGATGGAGCTGATCTGGCTTTGCACCCCCGTCAGGGCTGCGTTGCCCATGAGCGGTCCGGCGGTGTTGGTGGTCGCGTCGTACCCGCCCAGCTGGCTGAATGCCTGCTGCAGCGTGTTATATCCAGCGACGAGTGCCTGGAGATTGCTTTCGACTGCGCTGTTGTTGTCGGCGACCGACAGCGTCGCCGCCGTAGTCGTTGTGGCAAGGAGATTCAGCGTCACGCCGCTCAGTGCGCTGGTGACGGTATTGCTGGCGCTGCTGTAGGTGACTCCGGCTATGGCGAGCGTTGCATTCTGAGCGGCGGTGGCCTGCGTGTAATTGACGGTGTTGCCGCTGCCGTAGGTGAGCGATGACAAGCCCGTGCCAGGATCCGTCTCCGCGACCTGTATGGTGTTCGATGCACCCGTCAGTGATGAGGTGAGCACCAGATGCGCGCCGGTCGTGCCGGTGACGATGCTCGCCTGAATGCCCGGGTTGCCGCTTGCCGAATTGATTGCAGCCGCGATGCCGGACAGGGTGTCGTTGCTGCTTCCGATGGTGACGCTGAAACTGTTGCCGCCGAGGGTGAGCTGGAGCGTGCCCGTGCCGACGGTCGCCGAGCTGCCGCCCGAGAAGGCGCTCGAGACCAGCTGCTGTGCCTGGGCCAATTGGCCAACGGTGACGCTGTATGAGCCCAGAGTGGCGCTGGAAGACGCGGTCGCGGTGAACGCCGTCGTGTTGCTGCTCGTGGCGCTCAAGCTGTTGAAGGCGCTGGGAGTATCAATTGCCGAAAGCGTCGATTGGAATTGAGATAGTGCGCCCTTCAGGGAGCCTACCGCCGAGATCTCCGTGCTGACCGATTGAGTGTTCTGAGTGATGATCGCCTGCTGCGGGGCCTCGGTGGCCTGCACCAGCTGCGCGACCAGGCTCGCGACGTCGATGACCGAGCCGCCGGCGGCGCCGGCGCTCGAGTTGCTCGCAACCGAAACCATCGACCCAGACATATCAGCTGCTCCTCAGGCACGCCCTGGGTACGCCCCGGTACAAGCGCCCCGAGGACGGCGCCTTGCGGCGACCGCCCCCGGGAGCGTCCATTTCAGGCCTTGAGGTCATTCCATCTGGAACCGCGTCCTTACGGCAGCTTCTGCAGCAGCGTCAGGACGTTCTGCGGGATGGTGTTCGCCTGAGCCACCATCGCCGTGCTCGCCTGCTGCAGGATCTGCGCCTTGGACAGGTTCGAGGTCGCCTGGGCGTAGTTCGCGTCCACGATCGTGCTCTTGGCGGCGCTGAGGTTGGTCGAATCGGTCTGCAGGCCCGTCACCGCAGCCTGGAACCGGTTCTGGTACGCACCCAGATCGGCGCTGCTGGTCGCGATCTGCTGCAGGGCGAAATCGATCGAAATCAGCGTCAGGTTCGAGTTGTCGACCGAGTTCACGTTCAGGCCGTTCAAGAAGCTGGCGGTGGAGCTCG